>JAQBPK010000359.1 GCA_028287565.1 Vulcanimicrobiota bacterium | reverse complement strand
TTGACTTGAAAGCACAGACATGCTAGAAGTAAGGCAAGCCTAATGCGGGTATACCGGGTGCTTAGCGCGAGTGTGTTTATGCGACGTGGCTTCTGGTCGGCGATGGCAGCCGTCTCGTTTTTCCTCGGGGCGGTGACCACGACTGCACCCAACGAGCTTGCATCCCGTCCAACCGTCTCCGGCGCTAGCTTCGGAAAGTGGTCCTGAAGTTCAGAGGTGTCGCGTCATCGACAGCGACACCTCGCTTCACAACTTTAGGGTATCTATGATTCCGCTCGGCCGCACGACAACGTGCACCGGCTTGTTCGACTGCACGAAACGCCTCATCAACCGGTTCATCGCAGGCACGAGCGCTGCTGCCATCTCGCTTCCGGTAGCTTGCCGCTTGCTGTAAAACACGGCATGAATCTTCGCGCCAACCAGCGCCGCCCGCTCTGCGGGATTGCGGCTAATGTTCACGTCTTTGCTGAGAAATATCCAGCCGTGATGCCCACAAAAGGCGAGTACATCGACGTCGTCGACACCTTGCGCAAGGTGGTCTGCGTGAATCTCTACCGCGTGACCGGCTTTGCGCAGTGCCTCAGGGACGATCTCCGACCCGACACATTCGTCGACGAAGATCGTGAGGTGACTAGGCTGCGATTTCCGGTTCGAGAGATTCGGCGCGGACCGCCTCTTCAATCTTGTCCTTCTGGAGGCGGTAGTCGCGCGCGAGCTCTTCGATCGATTCGCCCGCGTGGAATCGCTGCGAGATGACCTGAGTTGGGATGCGCGTACCGCTGATCACTGGTTGCCCGAACGCGATAAACGGACTGATTTTCACGGGTCGGGAGTCATCTCGTTCACGCAAGAGGGGAAACAGGGCGACCGGGCGGTTCGATTCCCACTCGACGCGCTCCAACGCCATTAGCGCAGCATGCCGCAGTTGCCCGCGCTTGGACGCGTTCACGTTGCCGGCGGCCGTTTCAACGAACAGATCGACTTTGTCAGTCTTGAACTGCTGGAATGCCAGAGGGTGATCCACACCCATCTCACGCTCTACGTAGTCGATCGCCGTTCGGACCCGGGGTAAGGGTATCTCGTACCGGCGCCGCATGGCGTGCAGGACGTATGCCTCGGTGAGATTGATGAACGAGAGAAAGCCGCGTTGCGGCAGTTCAAGGACCGGCTGGAAGGCGCGTGTACCATGCGCCCAGTTTCGCAGCGTCGATGGGTTCATATGGATGAACCGAGCGGCGCTGGCGATGTCGTAGCGTGCCTCAAAAAGTCGTTGATCGCGTGCATTGTCCACTACCCTCACCTCCCTTCCTGAGATAGAACGCGTCGGATGCACCAAACGATGCGCCCTCTATTGGAATTCGCGAGTACGTCAGCTAAGCCCTATGGGCGGTACGACGCTGTTCGCGCGAACTACGGCCGCCCGCGCGTGATCACGATCCCGTCACGACCCGGTACAATCACCGCCTCGCCTGCCCGAACCAGGTCATCGATCGCCGTCTGAACCTCATTCCGGGTCGCCATCGTGGTCACCGCCGCCTTCTGTAGCTCAGCCTCCACGAGCACCATCGCGGCATCGAGCGTGAGCACCGGCGCATCGGCAGGCTGGATGTGCCCGATAAGCCTGCACTGCGCAACATAACCCTCGCGCCGCAAAATGTCCCGCACGACTAGGGCGCGCTTCTCGTTGCCGTGCAGGCGCTGCCATTCGACCGCGGCGACACGGTCGCGCACGGCGCCCGGAGCCAGAAGGCCCCGGCACTCCAACGTGTTGACGTCGTTGCGAAGCGCCGCGACGACGTCGTCGATCGTCCACAGGCTTACATTATGCGTCACGAGCTCGTCCCGCATATGCTGCGTGTCTTCGAACGCAGGGCCGACCATCATGGCGAAGTCCGCCCCGAACACCTTCCGATGCTTCCCCGCTTCTTCCGGCTGCGCATTGCGGACGATCGGCGCCGACGGCGTGCTCTTGCACTCGACGACGACGCTGTACGCCAGCGGGCCGAGCGGCGCATCGAACCTCCCATCAGGCGCGCTAAGGCCCCCGATGTGCGTCGTGATGAACCCCATCAGCCCGAACGCTTCGCACACCGCCATTTCGAAGGCGACGAAGTCTTTCCCGACGGCCGTATGCCGAAGGCGCTGTTCGATAGCTTCGATCGTTGCAGCACTCGTATAGCGCGGGCGCCCCGGAAGCACGACTTTCGGCCAGTCGTCCACGGGCCGGTTCAGCCGGAACTCGTGCGTCTGCCTATCCTCGATGATGAGCGGCGACCGTCCCGTGGCGAGCGCACGGAAGATATAGGTTCGCAGGTCGATCGAGAGCGCGTTGTACTTGGCGTCCGGCGGTAGGAGCTTCGCCCGCACGGCATCTTGGACGATCACTTTGGCCTTTCTCGCCTTGCCGTCACTGAGAACCTGAACGATGGCCTGGATGATCGCTCCCGACCCCTCTTGCCGGCCGAAAAACTCTTCTGAGTCATCGGAACCACGGACAGTGGCGCTAGACATCAATCGGCTCCAACCGCATGCGCGGACCGCGAGATCCCGACGCCGTGCCAGGCATGCTCGAGCGCCTTCACCACCGCCGCACCGTGCGAGCGCGCCGCCCGCAGCGTCGCCTTGGAGAACGCGTAGAACGAGCACGACGGGTGAAGCCCCGAGCACAACGCGTCGAACCAAACACGGCCGGCGGTCTCCCAAGCGCGACCACCCAACTGCGTTGCAAACAGGTAGAACGCGTGGTTCGGAATACCGCTGTTGATGTGGACGTCCGCATTGTGCGTCACCGGTTCCGCGAAATGGTCCATGTGCGAGGGCTGCGGATCCTTCCCGAGCACCGGATCGTCGAACGCCGAGCCCGGCGCCGCAAGCGAACGCAAACCAAACCCGTGAACCGCCGGCGTGAACTGCCCGTGCCCGACGATCCAGTCCGCCTCGCACGCGGTCTGCCCAAGCGACCACTGCTTCACGAGCGAGCCGAAGACATCCGCGAGAGACTCATTGAGCGCGCCCGACTCCCCGGCGTATTCGAGCCCGCCTTCGGCTTGCACGACGCCGTGCACGAGCTCGTGCGCGACGAGCTCCAAACATTGCGTGAAGGAGCGGAACACGACGCCGTCTCCATCACCGAGCCGAATCTCCGCCCCGTCCCACGAAGCGTTGTCGAACCGCTCGCGGTAATGCACGGAGCCGATGAGGTGCATGCCGCGGCCGTCGAGCGAGTTGCGCCCGAAGACGTCGCGAAAAAACGCGTACGTCGTACCGAATGCGTCGTACGCCCGGTCCACGTCCGGATCGCCGGTGGCCGGCTCACCCTCACGCCGCCGCAGCCGCCCCGGCACGGCCTTGCTCTCACCGCAGTCGTAGACCAAACGGCGAAGCCCCGCCGCGCGCTCGGCAACCACGACCGGCGCGGTAACCGCGTGCGAACGCAAACGCCGCTCGACCTCCAGCGTCGACGCAGCCGCGTCGCGGACGCTTTCGTCCGGATGCCGGGTGAGAGCGTCCAAGAGATACGGCGGAACAATCCCGCAATAAAGCATCAAGCGTCTCCTACGCAACGACGCCGGAAAAGCGCTGATTCCCGATATCCGCCGCCGCCATCCGGATAGTACGTCTGGACGACCGGCGCGAGCAGGAAGCTGTCCGCGTGTACTGTCCCGCACGTTCGTAGTGCGCGATGACAAGCGCACGAGTCGCCCGGCGCTGTCGCAACATTGTGAGCCATACGGTTGCTTACTAGACAAACGGGCTAGGACCTTCTTGCTACCGAGTAGCTTGCGCTGCCCATTCATCGAGACGCGGCCACCGATCGCCCCCGGGGTGTAGGCGAGCGCCACTCGCGCGGGCTCGCAGGAACGATCGGCGGCAACAGCACGCTAACATGAACGCCGCTTAATAACCATCGGGACCCTTCTCCCGATGGACGGGCGCAGATCGTGTACTCTAATCAAGATCGGGAGGTTCTTCCCGATTCCTCGGCCTCGCGCCGGAAAGGGTACTCGCTCAATGCTCTCGATTTTCGCACTCGCCGCGTTACTGCTCGGCGCCGGCTTCACGCCGTCTGACGTGCTGAACGGCGGTCCATCCAAAGTGACTACGATGGACGTGGCGAATGGTGGTCCATCCGTCGCACCGATCGCCGATGACGTTCTGAACGGCGGCCCATCGCATCACTAACGGAAAATTGCCATAGCCAAGCGAAACGCCCGCCTGGGTGTGCGGGGAGACACCCGGAACGGTGTCTCCCCTTTTCGTATCCCAGGGAGGGCACCGCGTCTGCTGCACAACGTCGGCGTACTAGCCGCCGGACGAGACTTCGTGAAGCGTTCGGCCATTGGTTCGCCGGAGATTTTGAGTTGTGCCTCGACGCGTGCGATGCGATTTCGGACAGCGACTCCGCTACCCGCGCGCAACTCGCGCTGTTGCGCGCTCGCGCGTTAATTCGGCTCGATCGCCCTGAGCGGGCACTCGATGTTCTCAATGCGTTCCCGTGGTCTGAGCGCGGCGATGAGGCGACCACAGCGAGAATGCTCACCGGCGCAGCATTGATTCGTCGGAATGATGTTAAGCGCGGCCTCGCGCTGCTCAATGCGCTTCAAGACGAGGCGCAAGACGCGCATCCGACGATCCAGTCCGAAATTGCGCTAAACCGTGCGCTTGGGCACTTCTGTCGCCGTGAAGTCGACGCTGCGGATCGTGCTCTTGACCACGTCGCGACGAGTGCCGACATCATCTACGCGCGCGCTCTGGAATATCGCGGCTGGATCGCCTGCACGCGAACGAAGTATGCGCTCGCCGCAAGCTATTTCCAAGCGGCGCTCGACAATCTCGACGCCTGTAAGCACTATGACCGCTACCTGGAAGCGAATTGCACTCAAGTCCTGGCGACACTGTCCGTCGAGCGGCTCGACCTAGACCTATGGCACGTGGTCGTCGCACGTCGTGCGAAGATCGATTGGTCGGCCCGAGATATTCAGCGGCACCGGTTTTGGTTAGCGCTTTGCGCCGCGGCGTATGCATATGAAATCGACGGGAACGAACTAACCGCGGTGACCGAGGCCCGGCATGCGGAAGCGATCGCACCAACCGCCGCTGCACGGGTCGAGGCCTTATGCCGGCGCGCCGCAACGGCGGGAAGCGCCGAAGAGCCACTCGGGCAACGCGACCATACGGGCGCGGCCTACGACCTGTTCGCCACGCTGGATCCCGCGAAGTTCGAGAACTACGACAAATTCGTCCCGCTGATTCTGGCAAAAGAGCTCGCACTTGCTGGGCGGGTCGAGGAGGCGCACAACGTTTATGACACGTACAAGGCCCACCCGCTGACCTCGCCTCTGCTCGCGGTCACCGGAGATCCTACTCGCCACGGTTTCGAGAAGCTCATCGAGGGATTTCTGGCTGAGGGAAGCGGTAAACGGACGGATGCACACCATGCATATCTCGACTCGTTCCTAACATTTCGCCGTATCGACTACAAACGACGCGCAGTTCACGCCGCACTGCGTTTGGGATGGCTCTTAAACGAACCGGAGCTATTCGACTACGCGGACAAGACCACACGACATTTGCCGGCACGGTCATGGCTACGCCAACAGATCGAAAGCATGCCGACGGACGTGATTGTGCGGAGCTTGTCGCCGTCACGGCGCGATGTGCTGCAGCTTCTTTGCCTCGGCATGACGGTGGAAGAAATCGCGACCCGGAGGGGTCGCTCCTCCAAGACGATCGCGAATACCGTGACGGTCATCTATCGGGCATTCAATGTCCGAAACCGGGCGGAGTTGCTCACGGAACTGCTGCGGCGCGGCATCATCAAACCAGCATAAGAGCGAAGACGCGGGACGTCCGGGACGCCCCGCCGCGGATGGGTGCCGTTCATTCTGTGTGGGCCGGAACGATCCGCCCACGTTTCGCAGCGTCTCCTAGAGCCCGTACGGCGGGAGCACGTCGTAAACGATGGGTCCCGGACCTGTGGGCGCGGTAACGTTGGTCCGGGTAATGCTTGACGTCGACGACGGAGGGGCTACGAGGAAAAGCGCCGCGAGCGCTGCGATGACGATGCTCATGGTGACGACCTCTTTGGCGTGATGCGATGGACCGGGCCACGTGGACCGGTCCATCGCGACGCAAAAGGCCGCAAACGAGGCCGAACGCCCCGGAGTGGCCCGGTCCGGGATCCGTTGGGCCGTCGGCACTCGGCGTCCTCGCTAGCGACGCTCGAACTGCCAGATCATTCGGGCAGATCGCCGCGCAGCGCGGAAAACTGGCCAGCGCTACGTTCGCCGACCCAACCACGATGAACGAATTGTGCATCACGAGCGCGCGCTCGTCGCCGCGGCCCTTCGCCATGTACGCTTCTTCCGCCGACGGTGCGTGCACGAGCAGCACGTCCGCATCACCGCGCTCTCCCATCGCAAGCGCGGCGCCCGTGCCGGCCGCAATCGTCTTCACCGCAAAGCCCGAGGCCTTCTCGAATTCCCTTCGTCAACCGCTCCGTGCGCTAAGCGCGTGCAACCGGACAGAGCCTAATTATTCGATCGTGAACAGCGCCTCGAACCGAGCGATCTGCAGCACCCGCCGGACGTGCGGACATGCGCCGACGAGCGTCACGCGCCGGAAGCCGACGCGCTGGGCGACCCGAGCCAACTCATTCAAACCGGCCGCACTCAAGAGCCGCACGTTAGAGAGGTCCACGACCGCCGGCCCGTCGATCAAATCCAGCGCACGGCATGCCGACTCGACCGTGTAGATGTCGATTTCGCCTTTGAGATCGATCCGTTGCGCCACGATGAGCACCGATGTCCACGCCCAGCTTCATGCCGCACGGAGACGACGAAACGCCCGGTGCCTCATGAACCGGGTCTGCCTCCCAATGATAGCGCGCGCGACCGCCCCATGTCGGCACGGCAGCGCACGTTGCGCGCGATAGTTTCGTTAAGCGCGGCGACGCCGGCTGAATTTGTCAGATAGCCGATTAGGGGATCGGCAACTCGCTCAGCGGGGGGGGGGGGGGCGGCCACCGGAGCTTGCCGAGCGCCATATCCCATCAACCGCAGCAAATCGCCGTTCACCGCGGCGTAACACTCACACGCCATCTCCTCGAGCCCGGCGCGATCTCTGACGGAGACATGGCCTCGATGATAGGCGATCAAGCCGACGTCGGCCATACCGCGAGCGACGGTCGTCACGCTGGCGCGCCGCACGCCGAGCATCTGCGCCGAATATTCTTGCGTGAGGCTGAAGTCCGCCCCAACGCGGTCGTCGACCATGAGGATCCACCGCGCATAACGCTCTTCGACCGGATGCAAACCATTGCACGCTGCGAACTGCGTCGCGGCGGCGAATGAATATTCCGCGAACAATTGCGTACGGCGCTTGAGATCGGGATCGGATTCGAGCTCCGTCAAGAACGCCGCCGCATCCATGCAGTACGCCGAGTCACCAACCTGCACGACCGTCGTGTGACGACCGATCAGATCGCCGAAAGCAACCGAAAGCGGGCTGAACCCTTCGTGTCCGGACAGGCCGACTTCAACGGTGGCGCCTTCGAGCATCTGCGTAACCGTCGAAATGACGCTGCGAAGCGGAAAGCACACGTCCGAAACCGCCGCGCCGGACGCGGCGAGAACCTGTCGTTTCGGCAGGGCGCGCAGCGTCAGCATCGGCGCGAGCCGGATACGCGTGTGCACCGCTAGCGAATCGAGGAAGGAATTGCCCGAAACCATTGGGCGCTCTGGAGCGATGGCCATAAACCGGCGACCTTCCGGCGCATAGAAAAACCGGTAGCTGCAGCAGCTCGGCCATGGGCGCTCGGAGGTCTATGAGGGGACGAGCGCCCGCCTGGCGATGCCAGACATCGAACACGAGTAGTATACCACGCCGGCCTCTGGTGCCTCGGCAAGCGGCTGAAATCCGTCCGGCCGGCAAGGCGCCTAAAGGGGTAGAGTCGCACCTGGCCGGCGCTAATGCCGCAGGACGACGCCGAGGACCGCGCCCACGGCAACATAGGCCTGGTCCGGCACGCGTTTCGCGACGAGCGGCGCTGCAAGCACGGCGAGCAGCAGCGCGGCGGTGAAGGCGTCCACGACGACCGGGCGGCCCACGAGGTAGGTCGTCCCGGCCAGCACGCCGACGACCGCGACGGTCACGCCCCGAACGAAGCCTGCCACGCGCGGATGCGAACCGTAGCGCAGCAGGAGCGGCGTCGCGATCACGGTCAGAACGATGGACGGTAGGAATATCCCAAGCGTCGACGCCAGCGCGCCGGCGAATCCGTCGACGGCGTAACCGACGAACGTCGCGGTGATGACAACCGGCCCGGGCGAGATCATCCCGATGGCGACGGCATCCACGAACGTTTGATTGTCGAGCCAATGATACTGATCCACGACGTACGTCTTGACGAACGACACGACGACTAGCCCGCTGCCGAACACCAGGAACCCCGTCTTGAGAAAGAACCAGAACAGCGACGGGGCAAGCCCCGGCACGGAGGTCGTCGCGAACCCGAGCAACGCCGGAAATGCAAGCGCACGCGTCTTGGGCGCATCCGTCGTCGCAGTCGCCGAAGCCGTCGCTTTCCGGCGCGGCGCGAACGCGACGATGCCGAGCACGCCGGCAGCGAGGAACAGCCACGTGAGCTCCTGCTGCAGCGCGATGGTCACGGCGCATGCGGCGAGCGCGACTGCCCATGCGGCGTATTCGCGCTTGAGCGTCTTGCGACCGAGATTCCAACTCGCGCGCAGGATGAGCGCGACGACCACCGGCCCGATTCCGTAGAACAAACCGCGCGTGACGCCGGACCCCGCGAACCGCTGGTACAGGGCCGCGATCGCGACCACGATCGCAAACGGCGGCAACGCAAAGGCGACCGCGACGGCGAGCGCACCGCCAATTCCATGCGTGACGTAGCCGCAGTATACGCCCAACTGATACGCCATCGGTCCGGGACACGCCGTGGCGATCGCGAGCCCGCGGTCGTACGAGCTCTCATCGATCCAGCCGCGCTTCTCCACGAGATCGCGCCGCATGTAGTTGGCGAGCGCGACCGGTCCGCCGAACCCCGTCGCACCCAGCGTGAGGAAGTAGCGCACGAGATCGAGCACCGACGGCGCGCTCACCGCGGCGCCATCACTCGCATAACCGGTTTCCCGCCGGCGTTCTGCAGCGGAAAGTACACGCGATGCGTCGCCGGGTCGACGGCGACGACGTGCGCATTCAAGTGGAGGAAGGCTTGTGCGATGCGCACCAGACCGCCGTTCGCCACATCATACGCGCTCACCACCCCGGACTCCGACCCAGCGTACAGCCGGTGCAACCCGGAGTCCAGCGCGAGCACGTCGACGCCGATGCCGACGCCGCCGGATCCGGTGACCCGGCCGCTTCGCACGTCCAGCCGCACCACCCGCGCGTTGTGCTGACATCCAACGTACGCCGCGCGTTCCGTCGCGTCCACGGCGACGCTGTGCGACGAACTGCATCCGGGCAGCGCGTAACGCCGGATCACCTTCATCGAGGAAGGGTCGATCTCGGCGAGCTCGTCACGCGTCTGGACGCCGGCGAACACGTGCCTCGAGACGGCATCGTACTGCACGTTGCCCACTTCACCGCCGAGCGCGACGTCGGCCACCGCGCGGTTCGTTCGCGCGTCGATGACGGCTACGCGGCCGCCGCCTTCGTCCGACACGAACACGCGGCGCGTGAGAGGGTCGTACGCGAGCCCGTCGACGTCGCCGGCCGGGACCATCGCGATACGTTTCCCACTGCTTGCGTCGAGCACGACCACGCCCCCCAAGCCTTGTGCCGCCGCGTACACTTTGCCGTCCACTGCCAGAATGCCGCGCACGGTCGCATTCGCGCCGAGCGGAACGGTGAGCGCGACGCGGTTGGCCTTCACGTCGAAGGCCTCGACCGAGCCGTCGCCCATGTGCGCGAGCCAGAGGATGCGGCGCGCGCTGTCGATGCTCGCGTAGTCGAACCGGGTCGCGGCCCCAGTCAGCGGATAATCCCCGACGACCGTTAGCGGCAACGCAGGACCCGTCGCGCCGACACTCTGCCAGACGTACGCGACGCCTACCGCGACGACGAGCGCGACGACAAGCAATATCGCTCTGTTCACACGGCGGAGGGGCTAAGTCGTGGCGGTCTCATATGACGTTCATCCCCACCGCGACTGGTCCCGTACCGGCGCCGGCGCGCCTATTTCACGTCCGCTTTCACCACGGCGTGACCGGTCTTTGCGCCGGATTTGATCTGGACGTCGAACGTCCACTGCGTCGCATAGTTGAGGTTCGTTTGCGCGGAGTACGTTCCGTCGCCGTTGCTGCTCGCGCGCAGTGTCGGACCGCTCATGGTCATGCTCGGCATGTCGGTGACGATCTTCACCGTCGCGCTCTTGACCGGGTTGCCGCCCGCGTCCTTGACCGTGACGGTGATCGTCTCCGGCCCTTGCTTCGGCGGGTCCGGAGAGAACTGCGTGGCGACCGTGAAGTCGCCGGCGTGTTGCGCCGTCGTCGTGCTAGTAGTGCTGGTCGTGTTGGTCGTGCTTGTCGTGCTTGTCGTGCCGGACGTGTTGGACGTGTTGGAGGTGTCGCTCTTCGAGCTGCACGCGGTGAGCGTGCAAGCGATGCAGATTGCGGCGATGAAGCGATTGAGCACGGTATGGACGTCCTTTCGAGTGATTGATCAAGGCGTGATGTCGCCGGCGGCGTGGTGGATCGCGGCGATCGCGACATCGTAGCGCGCGATGCTGCGCGCAATGGTCTCTCGCGCGGATGCGGCCATTGACACCGCGTCGAGCACCTCGGCGGCGGTTCCCTTTCCGATGCTCTCACGCAGCGTCGCGATACGTAATTGCTCTTGCGCATCGCCCAACGCCGACGTCGCGGTCGCAATGTTGCGGGATGCGGCCTCGAACTCGCGCCAGGCGTTGGCGACGTCTCGCACGACGCCGGCTCGGATCTGGTCGCGCGCCGCGACGGCCCGCTCGTACTCCGCGCGCGCCTTCGCGGATGCGGCCGCCCGCGAACCGCCGTCCGCTATCGGCAGCGACGCGGTCACTTCGACCTGTCCGCCGCTGCGCCCGAGCGCGGGCGACGACGATCCGTTGTACGATTGCGCGGTGAACGTCGCTGATGGGCGCAAAGCACCGCGCGCAGCGGCAACGCCTGCGAGCGACGCGCTCACCCGTTGCTCCGCGGCAACGAGCGCAGGACGCCGGCCGAGCGCGCGGCTCAGCGCCGCGTCACGTGTGTCCGAGAACGCGTCGCGAGCCAGCGGTTCGACGCCCATGCTTTCAAGGGCGAGCCCGAGCATCGCCGACAGATCGTTCGCGGCCCGATCGCGTTCGGAAGCCGCGTCCTCCTGCGCCTGCTGTGCGCTGGCGAGCGCGGCGCGGTCACGTGCGAGCAGATAGCGTGCCGTCTTGCCGGCGGCGACGCGCTGTTCGGTCACCCGGAGGTGATTCTCCTGATCGGTCACGGCGGCGTTGCGCGCGAGCAGCACGGCATCCGCCAACTGAACGCGGCGGTACGCTTGCGCGGCGGAGAAGACCGCATCGTTCACAACGCCCGACACGGTCGTTCGCGCGGCCAGCGCGGTGAGATCCGCGGCACGTGCGGCGAGCGCGCTCGAAGGCGTGAAGAGCGGAACGCTGATCGACGCCGCCGCGTACGCTTGTCGCGCGACCGGCATTCCGAGCTGCGGCTCATTGGCCTCGAGCGCGTTCGCGCTCAATGCGATCCGCGGCCGCAGCATCGCCCGCGACGACGCAGCGTCGGCGGCGGCAACCGCCGCGTCTGCCTGCGCGATGCGAACGTCGAAAGCCGCCGTCCGAGCGCGCTCCAGCGCCTGCGCCAGCGTCAGCGTGGCAACGGGCGGCGGCTTCGCGGATGGAGGCTGTGCGGACGCGGACGGTCCGGGCCCCGTCTGCGCAGATGCCGGCGCGGCGAGCGCGAAAAGCAATATGACGGCGAGCGCGGCGTTACGCACGAACGGTCTCCGAGCCGGTTTCGGCGACAGGGCCCCTTCGCCGCGGGCTGCGCAGCCACAAGCCAAGGTCGTCGAAGCTCGCGTACAGCACCGGAACGACGAACAGCGTGAGCACGGTAGAGATCGTGAGCCCGCCGATGATGACGGTTGCGAGCGGCGCGTACGCGTCGATGCCGGTCTTCGGAAAGAACGCGACCGGCACGAGCACGATCAAGCTCACGAGCGTGGTCATCAGGATGGGCCGCAGCCGAACCGGTCCGGCCTCCAGAATAGCCTCGGTCCGCGGCATCCCGCTCGCGCGGTTGCGCACGATCAGATCGAGCAGCAAGATCGCATTGCTGACCGCCATGCCGTTCGCGACCACGATGCCCAGGATCGACACCGTCGAGAAATTCTGCCTTGCGAACAGCAGGCCGCCGAACACTCCGAGCAGCTCGAGCGGTATCGCGAGCAGCATGACGAGCGGGTTCGCGACGGAACGAAACTGCGCTACGAGCAGCAAGAACACGAACACCGCGGCGATCTTCATGGCGCCCAGCAGCCGGTCGAAGCTCTGCATCATCTCGGTCATGTCGCCGCGCATCTCGATTCCGTACCCGCGCGGAAACGGCACCTGCGCCATCGCACCCATGATGGTGTCCATGTCGAGCGCCATCTCGCCGCGCCCGCCCTTGCGGTAGTACCCGAGCACCGCGACGCTCGACCGCAAGCCGTCGTGCTCGATGAGCGTCGGTCCGGCCGCGCGCCGGATGGTCGCGATCGACGCGAGCGGAACGGCGGCGCCGTTCTTGCCGAGGATCTGCACGGATCCAAGATCCGCGGCGGTCGCGCGCTGCGACCGATCGTACCGCAGCAAGATCGTGGTATGACGCAGGCCCTGCGGGTTGAAGTACTCGGTGGTCAGCCCGCCGTGCGTCGCATAGTACGCCTGCTGCGTCACGTCCTCGGGCGCGAGACCGAGCTGCGCCGTCCGCGTGCGATCGACGGTGATGACATTCTGCGGCTGCAGCATGCTCGACGACGTCGAGACTTGCACCATGCCCGGCACCGTTTTCGCAACGGCTGCAACTTGAGCACCGAGCCGCTCCACCGTCGCGACGTCGGGCCCCGTGACGAGCAGCTCCACGGGCGCGTCGTTGCTCGCCATGACGTCCGACCCCATCTCCTTGAGCGCCAGACGCCGCAGGCCCGGCACGGTCCGCATCGTTTGCGCGTACACGGCATCCATGATCTGCCAGATGGTGCGCCGCCGCTCTTCTTTCGGATTGAACGTGATCGAGTACGACGCCGCGTTCACCGCGTTCATGGCCCAACCGGTCACATAGCCCGACGCGCTCTGCTCGCCGATCTCGCCCGAGACGCGCTGCACCTCGGGCTGCGCGAGCAAGATACGCTCGAACGCCTGCGCCTTCGCGGACGTCGCGGCGAACGACGCGCCCGGCTCGACCTCCAGGTACGCCGACGCCTGCCCCGTGTCCGCGAGCGGCATCATCTCGCTGCCGATCAGCGGGAAAAGCTGCACCGCCGCGTACGTGAGCACCGCTGCGATCGCGAGCACCGCGCCGGAATTGCGCATGCTCCAGCGCAGTCCGTTGCGGTAGCCGCTCTCGATGCGTGCAAGACCCGTGCGAGTCGGGGTCAGCAAACGCCGCACCCGCTCGTCGAGCCGGCTGCGCCACGGCGCGACCGGATCGTCCGTTCCGCGAAACAGATATGCGGCCAGCAGCGGCGTGAGTGTCACGGAGACGACCAGCGACGCGAGCAGCGCGAATACGATCGGCCACACCAAGCCGACGAACATGATCTGCGTGATCCCGCCGCTGAGGAGCAGCGGCACGAGCGCGAGCACCATCACGCCGGTCGCCGCGGCGATCGGCAGGATCACTTCGAGCGTTCCTTCAACCGCCGCCCGCCGCGGCGCCAACCCCTGCTGCAGCTTGCGGTGCACGGCATGAATCACGACGATCGAGTCGTCGACGAGCCGCCCGATCGCGAGCAGCAGCCCGATCAGCGTGGAGCTGTTGATCGACAGGTGCATCGGCGCGAAGAGCAGCACGGCGAGTCCCAAGCACGTGGGAATCGACGTCATGACGATCGCGGTCGCGCTGACGTCTTCCAGGAAGATCAACAGCACGAACCCGGCCAGGACGACGCTCACGACGAGCTCCTCGACCATGTTCCTCGTGAGCGCGTCGACGAAGCGCGCGTTGTCGTACGCCGCGGTGAACGTGACGCCGGGATGCGCGCGCTCAATCGCCCGCAGCCGCTCGTTCACCGCGGCGATCACGCGCGGCGAGCTTGCATCGGGATTCTCGACGACCGACACCTCAACGCTCTCGGTGCCGTTGAACCGGTAGGCCGCGCGCTGTTCCGCGGCGCCATCCGTGACGCGCGCGACGTCGCGCACGTACACCGTCCGGTCGCCGGTCGTCACCACCGGAAAATCCCGCAGGTCCGACGCGGAGCGCAAGCGCTGGTCGGCGCGCACGATCGACTCGCGGCCGCCGCCGGTGAGCGTCCCGCCGGAGCGGCTCACGTTCTGCTTGTCGATCGCGTCCCGCAGGTCGACGAGCGAAAGCCCGTACGACGCGAGCGCGGTGCGGTCGGCCACGACCTGCATCTGCCGCTGCAGCCCGCCGAACGCGTAGACGTTCTGCACGCCGTCGACGCCCTTGAGCTCCCGCACGACGTCGTTTGCGACGAACTCGCGCAAGCGCACCGCGTCCCAGCCGACGCCGCGCACGCTGAGCTGCAGCACGGGGGTGTTGAGCGGGTCTACCGGCACGACGTACGAGGGCTTGAGGTTCGCGCGATCGTACGGCAGATCGCCCTCGGCCTGTTTGACGAGCTGCTGCACGTCAACCAGCGCGCGCTGCATGTCGGCGCCGTACGGGAACTGCAGCGTTACCGTCGACAGCCCGTCCTGCGAGATCGAGCGGATGAAGCGAACGCCCTTGAGGTCGGTCATCCGCTCTTCGATTGGCTTGGAGAAGTACGTCGCGGTCTCTTCGGCCGAGTAGCCCGGCGTCATGGTGACGACCGAGATGAGCGGGCTCGGCACGTACGGCATCATGCGAGTGGGCAGGAAGAACAGCACCGCCGCGAGCGCCGCGGCGACCAGCGCAATATAGACCGCGAACACCGCGAACGGATTGCGCAGCGACCACGCCGGGATCACGGCCGCGCCTCCGTGATGGTCTGTCCTTCTTCCAGCATCGCCGCCCCGTCCACGACCACACGCGCGCGCGAACCCAGGTCGCCGGTGACGACGGCGTTCGTACCGTCATCGGAGAGCACGCGCACCGCGACCCGGTGCGCGGTGCCGTTCACGTCGGTCCACACGGCGGCGCCGTTTCCGGAGCCGACGACCGCCGCGGACGGAACATCCACGCCGCCCGCCGTGCGCAACGCGCGAGCATGAATGACCACCTGCACGAACCCGCCGGGCACCAGATCGGTGCGGTCGTTGTTCACCACCGCTTCCACCGCCGCGGTATGCGTCGAAGGATCGGCAACGGGAGAGATCGACGACACGCGGCCGTGCATCACGCGGCCGTCTTGCGCGGTCGCATCAACGGGCGCGCCGACGGCTACGTTCGCAACGTCGCGCTGGGCGACGTTCGCCTGCACGCGCAAGCGGTTCACGACGGCCAGGCGCGCGATCACGGTACCGGCTTGCACGTACACGCCGGGGTCCACGAGGCGTTTCACCACCACCGCATCGTCCGAACTCGTGATCGTCGTGTATCCCGCGAGCGTCGCGTCGGTCACTGCATTCGCTTGCGCGCGGCGCGCCTGGGCCTGCGCGGCGGCGGCCTGCGCCTGCATCTGCGGGACTGCGGCGACGGCGTCCATAGCGCGCGTCCGCGATGCCGCCAGCTGCTGCTGCAGCGCGCCGACTTTCTCGCCGGCCGACGCATACGCGGCTTGCGCAGCGGCGTACTGCGCGCTTTCATCCTGGTATTCTTGAACGGACACCGCGCCTTGGTCGAGCAGGCTCTTCTCACGGCGGATCTCGTTCCGCCAGTACCGGACTTGCTCGGCTTTCGCGGCGCGTTCCGCTTGCGCCGCGGCGACGTCGCGCTGCAGCGACGCGGTACCGGCCTGCGCGATCGCGACGGCGTTGGGCGCGTGATGCTGCGCCTCGATCTCCGCGGCTTGCGCGGTGGCGGCTTGTGCGTGCGCATCGGCGGCGGCAGCAGCAGCGCGCGAGTGCGCGTCCGGCGCGTCGAGCGACGCGATCACCTGTCCCGCGGCGATGCGGTCCCCGGCGTACACGCTGAACCCGCGCAGAATGCCGGCCGCGCGGGTGACCACGTCCTGCGTGAGATACGGCGCAATCGTCCCCGGCGCGTGAATCACCGCGTCGCTGCGCGCCGTCCGCACCGCGGCCAAGGTCACGGTTACCGGCGCGACGCCCTGCACGCTCGACATCGCCGCCATGTCCATCGCCGGCGCGGCATACTTCGCTCGCACCATCGCCAACGCCAGAACGACGAGCGCCGCACCGGCGACGATTGCGAGCGTCAGCGGACGACGATCGCGCCGCACGACCACGACGAATAAGCCCGCGACCAAAATGACCGCGAGAGCGATCGCGGCATACTTCCACGCATCGGGATTACCGGCGGACGACGACATGCCGGGCACCGCACTCGTCCCAGCCTCGGAACCGCTCACCGCGAAACGGAAGACGGCCGTTCCGTTCATCCCGCCGGAAAAGCGCAGCGCGATCGTCCACGGCGCCGCCATCCCGAGCGACGTGTCGAGCTCCCAGCGCCCCGGACCGGTACGGCGCGCGCTTCCGGACGGACCGGTCATCGACATCGTCGGCATCGCCGAACCGAAGCGCACGTCCGTGCGCGCGAGCGCGTCCGCCGCAGCGCCCTCGACCGTGATGACGCCGTGCACCGCGCCGGTTGCCGGCGGATCGGGCGAGAGTGCGAGCGTTACACGCGCGCCGCCCACCTGCGCGACCATCGGCGATGCGATCGCGACGAGCGGCGCAACTGCAAAGCAGCTTAGCAGGAACGCGCAAAAAAAGAGACGCCTCATCCCGGCATCGCCATCGCGCACGTGAACCCGAGCCAGAATGCGACAAGCGCCGGAGCGGCGCCGAGAACGAACGTCGCAGTAAGCGCCGCGCACAACAGCGAGCGCCGCACGCGCGACGGCTGCGGCAGCGACGGCGCAAGCAGGGTTCCGAGCCGTTCGCGAACGGTACCGGCGTCGGCGAACGCCGCGACCGATGTGAGTGCGGCGGCGGGACGCGAGAGCGCGAGCAATGCGCCCGCGAGATCGCACGGATCGGCGAACCGGGTCGCATGCGCATCGGCCGCGAACTCACGCGCGCGCCGGTAGAGAGTGATGAGGTTGCCGACCGGAAGCGGCACGAGATCGGCGATGAACATGATCACGGCGGCGCAGATCAGATCGCCGCGCCGCGCATGCGCGGCTTCGTGCCGAACGGCGGCGTACAGCTCCGCATCGTTCACGCGCAGCAACGCGTCCGCCGAGACCAGCACGATGGGACGCACGAATCCGGCGATGAGCACGACCGGTCCCGCCGCGGAAACCGCACGTACGCGCATGCCCGTCGCGTCCGCCGCGCGCTGAAGCCGCGCGGACGGCGCGGACGACGAACGAATCAGCCGCACGACGTCGCGCGCGCGCCGCACGGCCAACGTCACCGCGCGAGCCACGCCGAACGCGGTCAAAGCGGCGACGACCGCATAAAGCACGCGTCCGCTCGCGAACTGCAGACAAGTGGAGTTCCACCCGTCGCGCAGCGTCGCCGCGCCGAGAACGACGAACAACATCCCCGGCAATGCCGCGGCGACCGCCGCCAGCGGTGCCTGCCATCCGGGATCGTCCGACATCCGGGCAATTGCCGGCGCGAGACCGCGCACGACGAGCCACGCAAGCACCGGTATCAGGACGAGCGCGCACGCGGACGTCAGCAGCGCAGGGCTCGAGATGCAGGCGGCGACAAAGGCCGCGACGTCGTTCACGTTCGCTTGGCCTTGCGCCGCTCGGCGATGAGCGCTTCGAACTCCGCGATCGCCTGCTCGTCATCGAGCAGTTCGTCCACGATGTGCGCGAACAGCGGATGCCGGTGATTGCGCAGCAACGGATCCACGACGCGCCCGACGGCCCGGCGCGCAAACTGCTCGCGCGACACCGCCGGAACGAACTCGTTCTGCTTTCCGGCCGGGCGCTTTCGAAGGTGGCCCTTCTCGTGCAGGTTCGCCATCACGTTCTTGACGGTGGAATACGTCGTCGCGGCTCCGCCACGGCGCCGGCGCTCGTCCAGCACGTCCCCCACACACGCCCAGCGCCCGAGCGACCAGGCAGCCTCCATGATCTCGCTTTCGAGCGGGCCGAGCACGAAGTCGAAGCCGGCACCGGTTCGGGACGTCATCTGCAAAGCACCTTAGCAGGTCGGCTGCCCCTCGTCAACGGTCAGCCCGCGGTACTCCCTCGCGGCTTCACGCCTGCTGAACGGCGCTTGCGCGCGGCAGGCGGATCGTGAAGCGCGTGCCGTCACGTTCCCGGCTCTCGAGCGAGATCGTTCCACCCGAGCGCTGCACCGCGCGCTTCACGATCGCCAGGCCGAGGCCCGAGCCTTCCACGTCGCCGTTCGCGCGCGCGCCGCGGTAGAAGCGGTCGAACGCGTGCGCCTGGTCGCGCTCGGACATCCCGGGCCCGCGATCCGCGACGACGACAATGACGTCATCACCCGAAAGGGCGGTGCTCGCGGTAACCTGCGAGCCCGGCGCGTACTTGAGCGCGTTGTCGACCAGGTTGCGCACCGCCTCGCTGAGGTCCGATTCGTCGGCGACGACGCGCGCATCGGCGACGGTCGACACGTCGATCCGCGACGCGCCGTCGACCGGCGCCGCCGAGGTGGCAACGCGCGAAACGACCGCGGAGACGTCGACGATCTCCCGCACGGTCGCCTCGCCTCGCTCCAGCCGCGCGAGGTAGATCAGCTTCTCGATCAGCGAGCGCATCCGGCGGCTCTCTTGCCGAAGCGTTGCGAACACGCGTTCCCGAATCGCCGGCGCATCCACCGCTCCGTCCTCGAGCACGTCGAGATATCCCATGATCACGGTGAGCGGCGTGCGCAGCTCGTGGCCGGCGTCCGCGATGAACTGCCGGATCTCCGCTTCGGTGCGATCGCGTTCCGCGAGCGCGGAGCGCACCTGATGGAGCGCGCCGTTGTACGAGTGCGCGAGCTCCCCGATCTCGTCGTCGCCCGTCGACCGAATCGGTTCGGGCCGAAAGTCGCCCTGCTCGAAACGGTGCATGGCAGCCGAGATCCGCTTGAGCGGCAAGACCGCTTGGCGCGTGATGAGCCGCGCCGCCCCCCAGGCGAGCAGGATCGCCAGCAAGCCGGTGGGGAGCATCAGCGTCCAGTACGCGCGCAGCGTGTCTTGAAGCTGCTCTAAGTTCGCCGTCACGAGGACGAAGCCGCCGGTGAACGGGATCTGCACGCGGTGCAGGTCCATGAGCGATGCGATCGCACCGACCACGCCGGTCGGCTCGCGGCGTCCCACGCTCTCGCTGATGAGGCGGTAGTTGTCGTCGTACACCGCGACACGGACGCGCGGGCGGCCGACGGTGTCGGTGAGATCGGCCGCAAGCCGCGCTAGCGGGATGTGCTGCGCTTGGTCGATCGCGATGCGCCGCTCCGCCGTCCGCACCGCCCTCCCGATGATCTCGTTCGAGGTTCGCGCATACAATTGAAACGTGAACAGCGTCGACGCGAATCCGATGAGCAGCATGAGGCCGATCGCAGCGCCGACATAACTCAGCACCAGCCGGGTCGCGAACGAGCGCGACACCGGTTTAGCCATCGTGCAGCGAGTAGCCCACGCCGCGGATCGTATGGATCAGCCGCGTCGCCGCGCCGTCGTCCACTTTCGCGCGCACGTACGAGATGTAGCGCTCGACGTTGCCGGGTCCCACCTCGGCGTCGTCGCCCCACACCAGATCGAGGAGCTGGTCGCGCGAGAACACGCGGCGCGGGTGCCGCAGGAGCGTGACGAACAAATCGTACTCGAGCGGAGAGAGATCGAGGGTTCGGCCGCCGCGCCGCACCGTGCGCGTCTCGAGCTCGACCTCGACGTCGGCGTACGAGATCACCTCGACGTGCTCGAGGCGCGGCCGGCGAAGCGCCGAACGCAGACGCGCAACCAGCTCCGACATCTCGAACGGTTTTGCGACATAGTCGTCGGCGCCGCGGTCGAGGCCGCGCACGCGGTCGTCGAGCTCGCCCTTGGCGCTGAGCATCACGATCGGCGCTTCGGTGAGCCGGCGCAGCAGCGGCAGCATGGCGAGGCCGTCGACTTTCGGGAGCATGACGTCGAGCACGATGAGATCCGGCTTCCATTCCTGGATCAGCGGGATAGCCGCCGGACCGTCCGCGGCTGACCGCACGTCGAAGCCGCGGTTTTTCAGGCCGAGCTCGAGCATCTCCCGGATGGGACGTTCGTCGTCGACGACGAGGAGTCGCGCGGGCGGCCCCACGTCGTTTCGGT
>JAQBPK010000224.1 GCA_028287565.1 Vulcanimicrobiota bacterium | reverse complement strand
CGCCACGAGCGCCCGCGCGACTTCGGCGCGACCGCGGCCCACGCGCGTCCCATCGGCGTATCCATGCTCAGCCGCTCCTCGATGAACGGGCTGGCCTCGGGATAACCCGGCAGGATGAGGTTGTTCTCCGGGTTGCGCAGCGCGTTGAGAAAGTGCAGCGGATCGCCTTCGAGCCACTCCGTGACCGAACGAACGACGCGCGCGCCGTTCTCGTCGGCCCCGGCGAGAAACGCCGACTCGTGCATGCGCTCGCCGTACTGCCGGCCTTTGAGCATCGTGACCGCGTCGACCATCAGTTCCGCAATGCTCTTTTCCGCGTGCCCGTCGCTGTGGGCGAGGGATCGCGTCCAGTCCATCCACAGCTGGATCTCCTCGTCCGTGAACACCTTGAACATCGGCCCTTCGTACGTGAGCTTGCTGAAGAACGGGCTGTTCTCGGGATTGCCGGGGATGATGTAGCCCGACTCGATGAGCGCGCGCGTGAATGCCGTCGGATCCTCGAACAGGTCGTTGAGGTAGTCCGGGCCCAGCCGCTTGTTGCCGTGGTTGAGCTGCGCGAACTCTTGCTTGTCGGCGATCATCTGCTCGATGGCCGCTTGCAGCTGGTCGCGCTCGCCGAGGTTGCGCGCATGGCGGGCGCGGTTGAAGTCCGCGATCGCGTTTCCGAGGCCGCCGGTGAGCCCGAACGCGACGTAGCCGTTCCAGACTCGCCGCCACGCCCGCTGCATGCCATCCTCGCCCTGGTTCTGCATGACGTGGTCGAGGAAAAGCTCGACCGCGCGCTTGGCCTTCGCGCCGTGTCCTTCGGCCGCGTTGTCGATGCCGATGTGCATCACGTAGAAGTGCGTGTTGATCCCGAAGTACTGCAGCAGCTTGGCGGTCCGGCGCAGCGAGAGCACCTCCCATTCGAGCTGCAGCGTCATGCCGAGCAGCTCCGGGAAGTATTCCTCCGGGAACTGGGAGATCGACAGCTCGAACACCGGAACGTCGAACGCGGCGTCGAGCAGCGCCGGGTTTTGCGCGTAGGCGCGCGAGCGAATCTCGGGCATGTACACGCCGACGTCGCGCAGCAGGTCGCTGTAGAGGTTGCAGTGGTTCAGGCGCGGGTCGCCGTTGCCCACCTCGTCGGCCCAAATCGCGAACAGCAGCGAGTTGATCTCGTCGATCGGGCCCGCCTGCGTGACGGTCCGAATCCACGCGCCGTCGAGCTGGTTGAACGGCGCCAGCTGCTGGGTGCGGTAGATGCACGCTTCGCGGTCGGGATAGTCCGGATCCGACGCCGGGTCGTAATACTTGCCGTCCTGCTCGTACGCGCGGTAGATCTGCATGAGCCGTGCATCGAACGCCGGCTTGGAGTAGTCGAAGAAACGGTACTCCGGCGTCGCGAAATCGGGCTGCTGGATCTGTTCCCACGCGGCGTTCAGGTAGAACTCGGCGAGGCTGCGCGCCTTGGGCAGGAAATCTTGGTGCGCGTCGATGTTGAGCAGCAGGTAGAAGTACTCGCGCAGATCCTTGCCCGCGTACGGGGCGCGCTCCGTCTCGACGAACACCGGCTTGTGATCGGGGCCGCGCCGCTCGACCACGAAGCCCATCTCGCTCCATGACTTCACCATCTGCGTGTCGCCCGCGGTGGGGTTCGCGCCGGTGTCGAACGGAAGGTCGCGGTCCCAGCGCTCGCGGCCGGCGAGCATCGCGGCGAACGTCTCGTTCGCATGGCCGCGCTGGTACTCGCTGACGGCCTCGTCGTAGATCGCCTCGGTGATGACGTCGTCGGGCCGCTGCGCGGGCCACCACTGGATCATGCACTCGTAGAAGTCGGCCTGCCACGGGCACGCCATCCACTTCGTCGCGTCGCCGGCGCCGAAGGAGTCCGCGTCGAGCCGGAACGGTTCGCTCCACGTCTTTGGCTCGAGCGCGATGTACGTCATCTCGATGCCCGGATAGAACGGGCCGCCGACGCACGCCTCGAGCGAGCTGCGGTCGAGCGCGTACGGCTGCGCGGCGAGCGGCAGATCCGGGAGCGGCAGCGGTTTGGGCTGCGGCGCATCGGTGAACTCGCCCTTCGCCCACTTCGCGAGCCGCGCGTACTGCGTCTCGGTGATGTACAGCCACGTCTGCGGGTCGCCGGTCGGCGGCGACGTCGTGTCGCCCTGTCCGCCGTCGCCCCAAAGCTGCGGCATGTAGTACGCGTTCGCCTCGTCGGGCGACATCTTGAGCGGGTTGCGGAAGCGCTTGAACAGCGCCTGGCGGATCGGTGCGGCGCTCTTGGCGGGATCGGCGAGCTTCGCGAGACGGTCCTTCGATAGGAAGTCGCCGGCGTACCCGTCACCGTGGCCGCGCAGCGCGAGCGCGCTCACCCACGTGTACCCGACGGCGCGCTGCAGCAGCGGAAGAATGTCGCGCGAGAACACGACGCCGTCGCCTGGCGGAGGCTCTTTCCCGGACGTGAGCGCGACGTGCTCGGCGACGTCGAAAAGCGTGACGATATTTTCCGTGGCGGGCGCGAAATCGGTCGGCGCGACCAGGACGTGCGCCGGCGTCACCTTGATCTCGCGCCCGTCCGCGTGCAGCACGACCGTGGCGCTCACCGGACCGTCGGAGGTGTCGTCGTGCCAGCCGTCGTTGTTCGCGTACTGCACGATCGGCTCGCCCGCGGGTGCTTCGGAGTCGCCGAAGCCGCCGAG
>JAQBPK010000341.1 GCA_028287565.1 Vulcanimicrobiota bacterium | reverse complement strand
ACGCCGTCCTGGCCGAAGCCGAAGTGGTAGCGAATCTGCGCGCTCGTGGCCGAGCCGTCGTCGAACCGGGCGACGGCACGCTCCAGCGCCGCCTCGAGGCTATCGAAAACGAGCGCGCGCGAATGCTGCATGATCTTCGTCGCTCTTTCGCCGGATCGCCGCTTTCCGACTCCCCCGCCTCATTGCCGGTTGGGGTGGGGCAAGATCCAGCTCGTGTACGGTATGCCCAGCTTGTCGGGCAGCATCCGCGCATACCACTGTTCGTACGAGAGCGGCACCCCGGTGACGACGGGATAGAAGAATGCGAACGCGATGACGACCAGCGCGCAATAGGCCGCCAGCACGCGCTCGGGATGCGCGAAACGGCGCACGAGGTGCGTGAACAGCACCGTGTTGCAGAGCACGATGATCGCGAGGTTCGGGAAGAAATGGTACTCGAACAGCATGCGCGGCGAACGCATCCAGGGGATCCACTGGAACGCGTAGGTGAGCGCGAGCAGCGCGTAGCCCTTGTTGCGCTCGCGCCAGGCGAGCCAAGCCGTGAACGGAACCGACACCAAGCCCGCGAGAAACACGAGCGGGTTCGGCAGCGCGATGATCTCCGCCAAGCAGCAGGCGGCGGTGTTCGCGGCGTCGGCTCCGGTGCGAAAGTCGTGATAGTAGTAGACGATCGGGATCTGCATGATCGGCCACTGCCACCACACGGACATGTACGGATGCGTCCCGGTGACGTGCTGGTGGTAGTAGAACATCTGCCACTGCAGCGCGAGAATGTCCGCAAGCGTGTGGCCATGGTCGCGCACGAGCGTCGGAACGTACGACAGACCGTAGATCGTCGCGCACGCGAACGCGATCGCCGGCACCGCGACACCTAGATCGAAACCGCGCGGGTTCCCGAACAGCACCGGGCCGCGCAAGAACCGCTGCGCCGTCACGCCGGCGAATACGGTCAGCACGACGGCGAGGTCGAAGAAGCCATTCCATTTGCTCGCGATCAGCAGCCCCAGACAGCAGCACAGGACGACGAACCACAACTTCGCATCGCGGCCGCGCACAAGCTCCGCGGTCCCGTCCGCGATCGTGCCCGCCGGGCTGAACGCGAAGCGTCCCGACGGCACGGTGTACGTCATCGAGCCGTCGTTCTTGCGCGCGATCTGCGCCGTTGCACCGGGCGGTTGGGGCACGTCCCACGACGCTTTTCCGCCGCGCAGCAGCGCTGCGCTGCCGTCGGGATACGTCGCCAGGGTCCCCGACGGAGCGGAGGAGCGCGGCGCGACCACGAGGCGCGCGAAGAGGTACACGCCCAGCATGGCGTACGCGAAGGCGACCAAGTACGAGCGCGCGTCCGCGCCCGCCGTGTTGTTGATGTCCCGCGCGACGAAACCGCTGATGACGTGGCCGGGCGGCTGCAGGTTGAACAGCCACGCTACCGCGCAGGCGAGCGGGATCCCGAGCGCCATGGTGATCCAGAAATTGCGGCCGAACAGCGTGCGAACGGGGAACACGCGAACCTGCGAAGCGAGCCAGAACCGGTAGGTCGCGTACAGCGTTGCGAGGATCAGCGTGGCGATCGTGATCTCGCCCGTCGCGATGCGCTCCTCGGCGAGGTGAAAGCCGTCGAACGCCAGCATGACGCCCGCGACCGCCGCCATCACGGTCGATGACGTGAGCCGCTTTGCGAACGCATAGATCAGACCGATCTCGAGCGATCCGATCAGCACGTTGAGAAAGCGCCAGCCGAACGGGTGATCGCCGGTCAGCATGATCGACAACGCGATGACGAGCTTCACCAGCGGCGGATGCGTCCACTCGCGCTGCGGCAGGCCGTGCAGATACTGCTGGGCGGACAGCGGAAAGTACACTTCGTCGAAGTACATCTCCGCCGGGCTGCCCAGATGCACGAGCGCGACCGCGAAGCCGATGAACGACAGCGCGGAGAGGATCGCCCAGTCCACGCGCGTCAGCCGTACGGTGCCTTCGCGCGGATCGAACCAGTCGCGCGCTTTCGCCGCGACGTTCGCCCACGCACGGTCCCATGCCGAGGGCTCGGCCCTCGCAGCGCCGGTTGCGCCGTCCGCGACGGCCGTCTCGCCCGCACCGCCCAGATACAGATAGCCCATCCAGAAGAACAGCGCCACGTTCGCAAACGCCGCCGGATGCGAGATGGCAGGCCACAGATCCGAGGCGTTCACGCCGGTGATCTTCTGCTCCATCACCGTCTGGTACGCCAGCGAATACGCCAGGTTGAGATACATCGTCACGGTCAGCACGACCGACGACCACAAACCGCCCCGACCGAACGCGATGAGCGGCATCGCCAGCAAAAATGCCCCGTACACGTAGCGCTCGTGCATGCGCGTGGCCAGCACGAAGAACGCCAGCGCGATCAGCATCGCCCCTTCGAGCAGCGCGCGGTCGTCACGGCGCTGCAAATACCGCCCCACGATCAGCAGCGTCGCGGCAACCACCAGCCCGATGCCCCACGTCGCGTACGAGCCCACGGGCACGCCGAACAGCGAGATCGAGGCGTTGTCCGCGCTCCACATCGGCATGCGCAGCGCGTACAAGTTGAACGCGTTCACCGAGGTGTACGGGTACACGTTGCTGCCGAACGCGTAGCGCCCGAACAGCCAGCCGTACACGTCGGCCGCGGGATGGAACAGCAGCCCCACCGCGCCCGCCAGGAGGAATGCAGCGACCAGGCCGAGTGCGGTCCCCGTGAGCCGTCGCGCACGCTCCCCGGCATCGGCTGCAGCGAAGGGGTACGCGAGCAAGAGCAACGCCAGCGTCGCGCCCTGCGGCTTCATCAGCACGGAGAATGCCAGCCCGAGCCATGCGAGCGTAAGACGCGGCACCGTTTTGTCCGGCTCGTCGCCCGCGCGAAGTACGAGCCACAGTGCGATGAGCACGAGGCCCCACGACACGGAGTCGACCTGGCCCCAGTACGAAGACACGTAGATGGCCGCCGGGTTGAGCGCGAGCACCGCGCTTGCAACCAGCGCGACGTTCTCGGCTGCGTAGCGGCGCACGATGCGGTACACCACGTACGCGTTCACCAAGTCCATCGCAATCGCGGGCAGCTTCACCAGCACGCGCAACACGGGCCAACCGTTAGCCGAATCGCCCGCGACGCCGGGAAGCAGCGCATAGATTTTTGCGAGCACCCAGAGCAACACGCAATAGCCGGGCGGGTAATCCGCAAAGCCCGCCTTCGCGTAGAACAGCCACGGCGGGTTGTCGCGCAGCGTCAGCGTCCACGACTCGAACGCACCGATGTCGTTGTGGAACCCCGTGCTGCCCACAAACAGCAACCGCAGCACGAGCCCCGCGCCTAGGATTAGCGCGAGCGTCGGCAGGCCGGCCCGCGCGGTGCGCGCTTCGGGGTTATCGAGGGCTGCGGGCGAGCTCATCCATGCGGTCTGCGACCCGGTCGACCAGCCAGCCCGGCGTCGACGCGCCCGACATCAGCCCCGCCGTCGCGATGCCGTCGAACCACGCGGCCTCGAGCTCGTCGGGGCCCTCGATGTGGTACGACCGCGCGCCGTTCATCGCCGCAAGCTCGGCGAGGTGCTTGGTGTTGGCGGAGGTCTTGCCGCCGACGACCACCATCACCTCGACCTCGCGCGAGAGCGTCTCGACCTCGCTCTGGCGGTTCTTCGTGTCCGTGCAGATCGTGTTGATCGCGCGAACCTCGTAATATTTGTCGCTGAGCTTGCGGACGATCTCCGTGAAGCCCGGCCCGTTCCACGTCGACTGCACGACGACGCCGACGCGGCTCGCGCGCGGCAGCCCGGCCACGTCGTCGGCGCTCGTGATGCACCACGCGCCCGGGACGTGCGAGAGCGTGCCCTTCACCTCCGGGTGGTTGGGGTCGCCGACCACGATGATCTTGTAGCCCTCGTCGCGGAGCTTCTCGGCCTGGACGTGGATCTTCGTGACCATCGGGCACGTCGCGTCGATGATGGTGAGGCCGCGCTCCTTGGCCTTGTCGAGGACCTCGACCGGGAGGCCGTGCGCCCGCACGAACATCGCCTCGGTGTCGACCTCGTCGACCGTGCTCGCGTTCTTGAGGCCCTTGGCTTCGAGCTGGGCGACCATCTGCGGGTTGTGCACCACGTGGCCGAGCGTCGTCACGTTGCTGCCGAGCCGCTCGACCGCTTCCTCGGCCTTCTTGACCGTGATGGCCACGCCGAAGCAGAAGCCCTGGGTCTTGGCCCGCTTGATGATCACGAAGTGCTCTCCTCGAGCGCGCGGATCCGTTGCATGATCTCTGCCGCTCCCTTCTCCAAACCGTCTCCGCCCGACTGCCGGTTCCGCGCGACGTACAGCGGGTCGCCGAAAACCACGCTCACCCGGCCGAACGGGCGGAGGTTGCGCGTCCCGACGATCGCCGCCGGGACGACCGGCATGCCCGACGCCGCCGCGAGGAACGCGGCGCCCGCCTTCTCCTCGTTGGTCCCCGTCACGTTGCGGCCGCCCTCCGGGAAGATCCCGACGACGCGCCCTTCTTTGAGCATGCGCAACGCGGCCCGCAGGGCGGCCGTTCCGCCCGCCTGCCGGTCGACCGGGAAGGCGTGCAGGTGCGGCAGCATCTGCTTGAGGGCCGGCATCGCGAAGAGCTCCTTCTTCGCCATGTACGAGATCGGCCGCGGCGACGCGATCCCCAGCAGCGGCGGATCGAGGTTGGAGATGTGGTTCGCGGCCACGATCACGCCGCCGGTCTGCGGAACCTTCTCCGCGCCGACGACCCGGAAGCGAAAGAACGTGTGGGCGAACGCGTTGACGACGAGCTTGGCGAAGCCGTAGAACGTCACGCGCGAGCGGCTTCCATCACCGCCCGCATCTTCGCGACGACGTCTTCGGGCAGCATGTCGGTTGAGTCGATCGTGACCGCATCGGGCGCGGCGCGCAGCGGCGAGTGCGTGCGCGTGGAGTCCAGCCGGTCGCGCTCGGCGATTTGGGCGCGAACGTCTTCGAACGATACATCGATGCCGCGCATTTGGAACTCTGCGTGCCGGCGCCGCGCGCGCTCGTCGACCGACGCGGTGAGGAAAAATTTGAAACGCGCGTCGGGCAGCACGACCGTTCCGATGTCGCGCCCGGCCATCACGACGGGTCCGGCAGCGGCGATCGCGCGCTGGCGCGCGACGAGCTCGGCTCGAATCGCAGGCAAGGCAGCCACGGTGGACACTGCGGCGGCGACGTCGGGATCGAAGAGACGCTCGCCGGTGTTCTTGCCGTCGATCATCACGCGGTATCCCGGAGTCGTGTCCGGGTCCGGGATGATCGCGATCGCGTGGTGCCCCAGCATCGCGACGAGCCCGCTCTCGTTGTCGAGGTCGACGCCGTTCGTCAGCGCGAGAAATGCGACGGCCCGGTACATCGCACCGGTGTCGAGGTAGAGATGACCGGTCTGAGCCGCGAGAAGCTGAGCGTTGGTCGTCTTCCCGCTGCTGACGGGTCCGTCGATCGCGACATGATCGTTGCCTGCGTCATGGTCCTTCATGAACGCGCAGAACTCGGTGCGATGGCGTCCATGACGTTGCCGAGAATCGCGCGCGCCTGGGCCGGGTCGACCTTGGCGGGTGTCGGGCGCTTGGGATTTCTATGACTCACCCAGTCCCGGTAATCTTTGATCTGCTTGACGTTTCCTATGTGGTTCGAATCGATCCAGCCTTTGTACAAGTCGAGCAAGTCGTCGAATCGCGAGAACTCGATCTGGTGCTCGACGTGCGCGCCAAGCTGAACGTCGAACGGAGGCGGCGCCGTGCCGAGAACGTGCAGCTGCGAAAGCACATGGTTCACGAGGAACCGTTCGAACTCGATCCACAGCGCGACGACGGTCATCTCGTCGAGCCGCGAGCGCAAACGCTCGACGTCGTTCTGCGAGTCGGTTACCGTTCTTCCTACGAAGCCGGTGCCTACCAGATACGGTTGCGCCGTCTTGCGGATCGCGCGCGCCGCGATCGTCAGCAGATCGCGTTCAAGACGGTACACCGCGACGATCTCGTCGAGGACGCTGCTTGCCTTCGGAGCCATGCGTTCTAGCGCGACGGAGTGATTTCGTAGTCGGACACCGAGAGGACGATGTCCCTGAACGCGTCGGCGTCGATGCGCCGGACCGCGCGATGCGGGGTGAAGCTGTCGAGCATCCAATACCAGCCGGCGGCCTCGAATCCGGCGAAGAGATCGCGCCGAAAGGCCGACACGCCTTCAATCGTCGTCTCCGTCCGGCCGGGACCGCTCAAATACAACATCGCAGCCTGGTCGATTGGTCCCTTGACGTCGACGCGGCCTTCGGCCCCGATGACGACTGCGGCAACGGGAACGACGGATGCGAGCCGCTCGCCGGTGATCGTGATCTCCAGCCCGGGTGCGGTGTAATGTCCGAAGGGATCGTCGATCGCGAACTCACGAAGCGCCGCGGTGAGCCGCGGGTCCGCCGCAGCCCATGTGCGCAGATCCGACAGCAACTCACTCAGGCGTCCCAAGAACTGTTGCCGCCGTGCATCCTGATCCATTTCCATCGCCTGCTCCATCTGGTCGGGACAATTCGCACCGTGCCGGTCCTTTCCCGTGCCAGGCACTTGGCATACGGACGCGCGAACATGGCCTTCGTGGCCAAGGCCAAATCCGTTTTCTACTGTACCGGGTGTGGGTTCGAGTCGGCGCGCTGGCTCGGGCGCTGTCCGTCGTGCGAGGCGTGGAACACGTTCGAGGACGCGCCCGTCGTCAAGGCGGCGAAGTCGGCGCAGGGACGCGCCGTCGCGCCGCTGCGCACCAGCGGGCCCGTGCCGCTCGCGGCGATCGACGAGGCGCGCATCGCGCGGCGGCGCACCGGGATGGCGGAGTTCGACGCGCTGCTCGGCGGCGGCATCGTGCCCGGCAGCCTCGTGCTGCTCGGAGGGCCGCCCGGCGCGGGGAAGTCGACGCTGCTGCTGCAGCTCGCGACGAAGCTCGCGCGCGACGGCGCGCGGTCGGTGTACGTGTGCGGCGAGGAGTCGGCGGCGCAGACGAAGCTGCGCGCGCAGCGCGTCGGCGCGGTGGAGACGCTGCTCGTGTTCGCGGAGACGAACTTGCGCGCGGTGCTCGACGCGCTCGAGCGCGACGTCCCCGACGTCATCGTCGTCGAGTCCATCCAGACGATGTGGCTGCCCGACGTCGAGTCGTTCGCCGGCAGCGTGTCGCAAGTGCGCGACTGCACGCAAGTGCTCATGGAGTTCGCCAAGCGCACGGGCTGCGCGACGTTTCTCGTCGGCCACGTCACCAAGGACGGCGCGATTGCGGGGCCGCGGCTGCTCGAGCACCTCGTCGACACCGTGCTGTATTTCGAGGGCGACCAGTCCGGCGAGTACCGCATCGTGCGCGCGTACAAGAACCGTTTCGGCGGCACCGACGAGATCTGCGTGTTCGCGATGGACGACCGCGGGCTCCACGAGATCGCCGACCCGTCCGCGCTGTTCTTGCACGGGCGCGGCCCGCGGCCCAGCGGAACGTGCGTCGTTCCGACGCTGGTCGGGCAGCGCCCGGTGCTCGTCGAGATCCAAGCGCTCGTCGGCGAAGCGTCGTACGGCACGCCGCGCCGGCTCGCGGCGAACGTCGACCCGGCGCGCATGGCGATGATCATCGCGATCCTCGAGCGGCGCGCCGGCTTGAACCTTGGCGGCCACGACGTGTACTGCTCGGTCGCGGGCGGCTTGCGCGTGTCCGAGACCGGCGCCGACTTGGGCATCGCGCTCGCGATCGCGTCGGCGTTTCGCGACGTTCCGCTCGCGGAAGGCGCCGTTGCGTTCGGCGAGCTCGGGCTTTCCGGTGAGGTGCGCAGCGTCTCGCAGCCGGCCCGCCGCGCCGCCGAGGCCACGAAGCTCGGGTTCACCCGCCTCGTGACGCCGGACGGCGCGCGCGACGTCGCAGCGGCGATCCGCCTCGCGTTCGACTAAGTTCCTGCGAGGACCGCGGCGCCACGGCGGCACATGAAGCGGACGTGTCAACGGTCCCATTGATTCCGCGCGACGTGCTCTTCGGCAATCCGGAGAAGATCGCGCCCTCGCTCTCGCCCGACGGAACACGCATCGCGTATCTTGCGCCGCACGAGGGCGTGCTTTCGGTGTGGGTGCGCACGCTCGGCGCGCAGGACGACCGCGTCGTCGCCTCCGATCCCAAGCGCCCGATCCGCTCGGCGTTCTGGTCGCCCGACGGCTCGCGCGTGCTCTACCCGCAGGACACCGGCGGCGACGAGAACTTCCACCTGTTCGCCGCCGACCCCGGCGGCGGCACCGAGCCGGTCGACCTCACGCCGTACGACGGGACGCGCGTGGAGGTGCAGTCGATCGACTATACACGGCCGGACACGATCCTGATCGGCATGAACCGGCGCGATCCGCGCGTGTTCGACGTGCACCGGCTCGACCCGATCACGGGCAGCGAGTCGCTGGACACGCAGAATCCCGGCACGATTGCAGCGTTCGCGGACGACGCGGAGATGGTCGTGCGCGCGGGGATGATCCAGCACGCTGACGCGTCGGCGGAGATCGTCGTGCGCGATGCGGCGAGCGCGCCGTGGCGCACGCTCGTGCGCTTCGACGCTGCCGACGGAACGCCCGATGTGGTCGGGTTCACGCCGGACGGCACGGGGCTGCTCGCGATCACCAGCGCGGACGCGAACGCCGCGCGCCTCGTGCGCTACGACGTCGCGAGCGGCGCGCGCAGCGACGTCACGGGCGATCCGCAGTACGACGTGACGAACGTGCAGTTCTCGCCGAGGACGAAAGGCCCGATCGCCGCGTCGATCGTGCGCGACCGCGTGGAATGGACCGTGCTCGACCCCGCGTACGAGGCCGACTTCGCGGCGCTCGGCGCGCAAGTGCCGGGCGACGTCGGCCTCTCGTCGATCGACCGCAACGACCGCACCTGGCTCGTGTCATCGCTCGTCGACGCGGGCTCGGTGTCGTATTGGACGTACGACCGCGCGACGCGGCAGGCGGCGAAGCTCTTCGACGCGCGCCCGGCGCTCGGAGATTACACGCTGGCTGCGATGACGCCCGTGACGTACGCGGCGCGCGACGGCCTCACGATCCACGCGTACCTCACCACGCCGCCCGGCGTGCCGGCGCGCGCGCTGCCTGCGGTGCTGCTGATTCACGGCGGCCCGTGGGCGCGCGACGTGTGGGGCTATCAGCCGTCCGTGCAGTGGCTCGCAAACCGCGGCTACGCCGTGCTGCAGCCGAACTTCCGCGGCTCGATCGGTTACGGCAAAGCACATCTGAATGCGGGCGACCGCGAGTGGGCGGGCGCGATGCACACCGATCTGCTCGACGCGAAGGACTGGCTCATCGCGCAGGGCATTGCGGATCCGGCGCGCGTCGCGATCATGGGCGGCTCGTACGGCGGGTATGCGACCTTGGCCGCGCTCGCGTTCTCGCCGGACGCGTTCGCGTGCGGCGTCGATATCGTCGGCCCGTCGAACCTCAACACGCTGCTCGCGTCGATCCCGCCGTACTGGGAGACGCTGCGGGCGACATTCACGCAGCGCATGGGTGATTCGGAAGATTTTCTCACCGCGCAGTCGCCGCTGTTCCGGGCCGGCGCGATCCGCGCACCGCTCTTGATCGGTCAGGGCGCGAACGACCCGCGCGTGAAGATCGCCGAGTCCGACCAGATCGTCGCCGCGATGCGCGCGAACGGCCAGCCCGTGACGTACGTCGTGTTCGACGACGAAGGGCACGGCTTCGCGCGGCCGCAGAACAACAAGCGGTTCAACGCCGCGGTCGAGGCGTTCTTGCACGATCATCTTGGTGGTCGCGCCGAGCCGCCGGGCGACGGCGAGTCGGTGGAGGCGTACCTGCGGTAACGCGCCGCACGCCGCCAAGCCGGCGCTCGCCGCGAAACTTGCGCGAGGGCGGCTGCGTATCTCTTCCGGGCGGCAGCGCCGCTCGCTGTTTTGCTTTGGTGCCGGAGGTCTTCGTGCGTTTTCGTTCGCTTTTCGCGTCAGCCGGGATGGCGGCGCTGCTGGCCGGTCTCGCGGCTCCCGCGTCCGCCGCGCTGCCGCCGCTGATCCCGCGCGACGTGCTGTTCGGCCCTCCCGTGCAGACCGGGCCGGTCCTTTCCCCGGACGGCAAACGGCTGGCGTACCTCGCGCCCTCGAGCGGCGTGCTTGCCGTATGGGTGCGCACGATCGGCGCGAAGGACGACCGCGTCGTCGCGTCCGATCCCAAGCGCCCGATCCGCAGCGCGTTCTGGTCGCCCGACGGCGCGCGCGTGCTGTTCCTGCAGGATGCGGGCGGCGACGAGAACTTCCACCTGTTCGCGGTTGATCCGGCCGCGCCGGGCGCCGCGACCGATCTCACGCCGTATCCCAAAGTTCGCGCCGGCGTCGAGTCGATCGATTATGCGCACCCGTCGACGATTCTCGTGACGATGAACAAGCGCGATCCGAAGGTGTTCGACGTCTATCGCCTCAACCCGAAAACCGGCGAGGCGGTGCTCGACACGCAGAACCCGGGCAACGTCGGGGGCTGGGCCGAGGACACCAACGACGTCGTGCGCGCCGCGACGGTGCAGAATCCCGACGCCTCGACGGACGTCCTCGTGCGCGACACGGCCGGAGCGCCGTGGCGCAAGCTCGCGTCCTTCTCCTCTGATGACGGCGGCGCGGGCGTGTGGGGCTTCACCACCGACGGCAACGGTATCTACATCACGACGGCCGCCGGCGCGAACGCGGCGCACCTCTTCCGGTACGATCTGAAGACCGGCGCGCGCACCGACGTCATCGGCGACCCGCAGTACGACGTCTCGTACGTCGCGTTCTCGCCGAAGACGAAGGCGCCGATCGCCGCCGGAATCGTTCGCGACCGCACCGACATCACCGTGCTGGATCAGGCGTATGCCGCCGATCTCGCCGCGATCAAGGCACAGGTGCCCGGCGACGTCGGCGTCACCTCCAGCGACCGCGAGGACCGCGTGTGGCTCGTCAGTTCCACGGTCGACAACGGCGGCCCGACGTATTGGTCGTACGACCGCGGCACCAAGAAAGCCGCGCTGCTGTTCGCGGTGCGCCCGGCGCTCGCGCAGTACACGCTCGCGACGATGCAGCCCGTGACGTACCCCGCGCGCGACGGCATGACGATCCACGGTTACCTCACGACGCCGCCCGGCGTGGAAGCGAAGAATCTGCCGACCGTCGTGCTCGTGCACGGTGGTCCGTGGGCGCGCGACCAGTGGGGCTACAGCAGCTACCCGCAGTGGCTTGCGAACCGCGGCTACGCGGTGCTGCAGCCGAACTTTCGCGGCTCGACGGGCTACGGCAAGGCGTTCATGAACGCGGGCGACAGGCAGTGGGCCGGCGGGATGCACACCGACCTGCTCGACGCGAAGGACTGGCTCGTGAAGCAGGGGATCAGCGATCCCAAACGCGTTGCGATCATGGGCGGCTCGTACGGCGGCTACGCGACGCTCGCAGCGCTCGCGTACGCACCGGACGCATTTGCCGCCGGCGTCGACATCGTCGGGCCGTCGAACCTCAACACGCTGCTCGCGTCGATCCCGCCGTACTGGGAGACGCTGCGCGCAACGTTCACGCGCCGCATGGGCGACACGACGGAGATCCTCAACGCGCAGTCGCCGCTGTTCAAGGCGGACGCGATCAAGGCGCCGCTGCTGATCGGCCAAGGTCTGAACGATCCGCGCGTCAACGTGCGCGAGTCCGACCAGATCGCCGCCGCGATGCGCAAGAACGGCAAAGAGGTCACGTACATCGTGTTCCCGGACGAAGGCCACGGTTTCGCGCGGCCGGAGAACAACAAGCGCTTCAACGCTGCGGTCGAGGCGTTTCTCGCCAAGAACCTGGGCGGGCGCGCGGAGCCCGCGCACCCGGACGAGTCGGTCCAGGCGTATCTGAAATAGCGCGCGAGTTCGAGATCGTCCCGAACGTCAGCGAAGGGCGCGATCCCGCCGTGATCGACGCGTGCGCCGCCGCGATGGAAGCGGAAGGCGCGCGCGTCGTGCACCGCACGAGCGATCCGGTGCACCACCGCAGCGTCGTCACCGCGATCGGCAGCGCGTCGCAGGTGGTCGCGGCGTCGGTCGCGCTCGCGCGCACCGTGCATGAACGGATCGACGTGCGCGCGCACCGCGGCGCTCACCCGCGCATCGGGGCACTCGACGTGCTGCCGTTCGTCCCGCTGGGCGATGCCACGCTCGACGACGCCGTCACGCTCGCGCACCGCGCCGCCGCGCGCATTTGGCGGGAACTTGGCATTCCGTCGTATCTGTACGGGGCGGCGGCGAGCGCGCCGCACCGCGAGCACCTCGCCGACGTGCGGCGCGGCGAGTTCGAAGGGCTCGCCGAGCGCCTGGCCGGTGACGCGCGCTGGCGCTTCGACTACGGCGACGCGGCGCACGCGTCGGCCGGGGCTATTGCCATCGGCGCGCGCCCGTTCCTGATCGCGTACAACGTGGAGCTGGCGAGCGGCGATCTGGCGCTCGCGAAGCGCATCGCGCGCAGCCTGCGCGCCTCGAGCGGCGGCCTGCGCACGCTCAAATGCCTCGGGCTGCGGCTGGCTGCCGACCGCGTGCAAGTGTCGTGCAACATCACGGACACCGGTGCGGTACCGCTCTACCGCGTCACCGAGCTGGTCCGCCGGGCCGCGGCACGCGCCGGCGTGCGGGTGCTCCGGAGCGAATTAATCGGACTTTCACCGTATAACGCGATTCTGAGAACCGCACGGGCGTACAGCGCGGCGGAGGGACACACGTAGTTGTCGTATTCTAGCGGGATGCTCGTTCGCCGTCTTGCCGCCGCCATAGCCGCGGTGGTGCTCCTCTGCTCGCCGCTCCAACCGCTCGCCGCGGGCGCCGCGCAGAGCACCGCCCCCGCGCCGCAATCGCGCACGCTCGCCAACGGCCTCAAAGTGGTCGTGATCGAAGACCATGCCGCGCCGGTCGCTCAAGTGCACATGTGGTACCGCTTCGGCGCGCTCGACGAGACGCCGGGCAAGACGGGGCTCGCGCACGCGCTCGAGCACATGATGTTCCGCGGCACGCACGACCTCTCCAGCGCCGGGCTCGACGACATGACGGCGCGCCTGGGCGGCGAGGTCAACGCGCAGACGGAGAACGAGATCACGCACTTCTTCTTCGTGATTCCGGCCGACCGCGTCGACACGATCGTGCACCTCGAAGCCGATCGCATGCGCAACCTGAAGCTCGATGCCGCGGACTGGAACCTCGAGCGTGGCGCCGTGCTCAGCGAGTACGCGGAGAAGCACAGCAACCCGGTCACGTCGTTCATCTTCAACGTCAACCAGCGCGTGTACCCGAACTCGCGGCTCGGCGCGACGTCGCTCGGGGCGAAGGCAGACATCGAAAAAGCCACGGTCGCCGACTTGCGCCGGTATTACGACCAGTGGTACCGGCCCAACAACGCGACGCTCGTCGTCACCGGCGACGTGCACGCGGCGGACGTGTTCGCCGAGGCGCAGCGCGACTTCGGGCCGATCGCGTCCGCGCCGCTGCCCGCGCGCCGGACGTACGCGCTCAAGCCGGCTACCGGCACGTCGTACACGGAGCGCTCGTCGTTCCCGTATACGATGGTGGACGAAGCGTACGCCGCGCCCGGCGACGCGAAGCCGTACGAGCACGACCAGGTGCGCAACGACGTCGCGCTCGGCGCGATGTTCAACCCGCGCGGACCGTTCCGCGCGCTGGTCGAGCGCGGCCTCGTGCTGGGCTACAACCCGACGCCGCTGGAAGACCGGCGCGCCTCGGTCGTGCACGTGATGCTGATCGTCGCGCCGGGGCACACGCCGGGCGAGGTGCGGACCGCGTACGAGAAGATCATGGCCGGCGTGCTCGCCAAGGGGCTCGACGCCGATCTGTTCGACGCGTCGAAGCGGCAGCAGCTCGCGTCGATGACGTACGCGCGCGACTCGATCGTGGGCCTCGGCGATGCGATCGGCGCGAACATGGTGTTCCCCGGCGACACGGATCCCTCGGAGTTCGACGCGCTCTACGGCGCGATCACGCGCGATGAGGCGACGGCTGTTGCCCGCCGCGTCTACGCGAAGGCGAGCGTCGTCGCGACGCTTCAGCCCGGTGGTTACAACGCCGGCGAGGCGCAGCCGCCCTCGAACGTGACGTCGTCCGTGAGCGACAACTTTGGCGACCGGACCTCGAACGGGCCGCTCGTGCAGCCCGCATGGATGAAGGCCGCGCTGGCCAAGCCGCTCGCGCTGCACAGCGCCGTCGACCCGGTCGTCACCACGCTGCCAAACGGGATGCGGCTGCTCGTGCAGCGCGTCGCGACGAACCCGACCGTGTTCGTGCACGGGCTGGTGCGCACGTCGCCGACGTTCGACCCGCGCGGCAAAGAAGGTTTGGGCGACGTGACGTCGTCGCTGATGGACTGGGGCAGCGCGAAGTACGACTACGACGCGCAGCGCAAGCTGGCCGACGACCGCGCGGCGGAAATTTCGTTCGGCATGTCGTTCGCCGCGCACGGCCGCGCCGGCGACTTCCCGGCACTGCTCGGCGCGCTCGCCGACGACGTCCGCTTCCCGCTGCTACCCGCATCGAAGTTCGACCTCGTGCGCTCACAGCTCGCGGCGTACGCGGGGAAGCGCGCGCTGCAGGCCGGCTACGAGGCGCAGCGCCAGTTCAACGCCGCATTGTACCCGGTGGGAGATCCCGTGCTGCGCGTTCCGACGGAACGCTCGATCGGGACCGTGACGCTCGAGGACGTGAAGGCGTATCACGCGCAGTACGTGCGTCCCGACCTCACCACGCTCGTCGTGGTCGGCGACGTCGATCCCGCGCAGGTCGCGCAGCAGGTACAGCGCGCGTTCGGCGACTGGACCGCGAGCGGGCCCAAGCCCGACCCGCACCTGCCCGCGATCCCGCTGCCGGCGCCGACGACGCGCGTCGTGACCACCGCGGCGCAGGACGTCACGGTGCAGCTCGGCGCGCCGGCGCTCGCGCGCACGTCGCCCGACTACGATCCGCTCACGCTCGCCAACGCGATCTACGGCGCGAACGGGTCGCTCGAGTCGCGCCTGTTCCGCGAGGTGCGCGAGAAGCGCGGTCTGGTGTACGGCGCGTCGAGCTCGCTCGAGGCGAACCGCGACCGCGGCACGTTCACCGTCTCGTTCAGCGCGGTGCCGTCGAAGATTGACGCGGCTACGGCGCTGGTGCGCGCCGAGCTGAAGCGAATGCAGACCGACGAGGTGAGCGCGGATGAGCTCGCGCGCGCGAAGACGCGCGTCGTCGCGACGCAGCTCAACGCCGAGCAGGCGACCGCGTCGATCGCGACCGATCTGCTGCGCATCGGCCTGGACGATCTTCCGCCGTCGTACTACGCGACGCTCGCCGACCGCTACGCGTCGATCACCGCCGCCGACGTGCGGCGCGCGGCGCAGGCGTACTTCCACCCCGATAATTTGGTCGAGGTCCGCATCGGGCCGCCCGCGTGATCTCGCACATCCTCACTCGCTCTCGATTGGCAGAACGCACGAACACATGATGACCCGCCGGATCGCCGCCGCCCTCGGGGCCGCGGCGCTGTTCCTTTGCCCGCTGTGCCCGCTCCCCGCGCCCGCGCAGAGCGCGCCCGCCGCGGCGAGCGCCCTTCCGAGCGCGCAAGTGCGCACGCTCGCGAACGGCATGCGCATCGTCGTGCTGGAGGACCATGCCGCGCCGGTCGTGCACGTGCACACGTGGTACCGCTTCGGCGCGCTCGACGAGACGCCGGGCAAAACCGGCCTCGCACATGCGCTGGAGCACATGATGTTCCGCGGCACGCCGTCGCTGTCGAGCGCCGGTCTGGACGACATGAACGCGCGCCTCGGCGCCAGCCTTAACGCGCAGACGCAGAACGAGATGACGCACTACTACTTCGTCGTCCCGGCCGACCGCTACGAAACGATCATGCGCGTCGAGGCCGACCGCATGCGCCACCTCAAGCTCGACCCGAAAGACTGGGCGCTCGAAAAGGGCGCGGTGCTGCAGGAGTGGGCGCAGGACCACAGCAGCCCGGTGTTCTCGTTCGTCTTCGGCGCCGCGGAGAAGGTCTATCCGGGCTCGCGCTTAGGGCAGACGGCGCTCGGCGAGAAACGCGACATCGAAAAGGCGACCGTCGCCGACCTGCGCCGGTATTACGACGAATGGTACCAGCCCAACAACGCGACGCTCGTCGTCACGGGCGACGTGAAGGCGGCCGACATCTTCGCCGCCGCGCAGCGCGACTTCGGTGCGATCCCGGCGCACAAGCTGCCGGCGCGCAAGCAGTACGCCGTGAAGCCCGCGACCGGCGCGACCACGTCGATGAAAGCGGAGTTCCCGTTCACGCTGATCGACGAGGTGTACGCCGCACCCGGCAACGCGCCCGCGACCGAGCGCGACCAGATTCGCAACGACATCGCCATCGAGGCGATGTCCAACCCGCGCGGACCCTATCAGAAAGCGCTCGTCGAGAGCGGGCTCACGCTGGGTATCCTCCCGATCCCGCTGGAAGACCGGCGCGCGTCGGTCGTGCACGTGGTGATGCTCGTCGCGCCCGGACACACGGCGGACGAGGTGCGCGGGGTGTACGAAAAAACGACTGCGGACATGCTCGCCAAGGGCCTCGATCCAGAGTTCGTCGCCGCGGCGAAGCGCGCGCAGATCGCGTCGCTCACCTACACGCGCGACTCGATCGTCGGTTTGGGCAACAACATCGGCGGCGCGTACGTGTTCCCGGGCGACACCGATCCGTCGCGCTATCCGGCGATGATCGACGCGATCACGCCGGAGGACGTCACCGCGGTCGCGCGCTCGATCTATTCGAAGGCGAACGTCGTCGCGACGCTGGAGCCGACGACAACCGATCCCACGAAGTTCAAGCCGCCGTCGAACATCTCGTCGTCCGTGACCGACAGCTTCGGCGACCGCGTTCCGAACGGCCCGAAGATCCAGCCCGCGTGGCTGCGCGCCGCGCTCGCCAAGCCGCTCGACCTGCGCAGCGCGGTCGATCCGGTCGTGACGACGCTGCCCAACGGGCTGAAGCTGCTCGTGCAGCGCGTCGCGACGAACCCCACGGTGTTCGTGCGCGGCGTCGTGCGCACGTCGTCCATCTACGACCCGGCCGGCAAAGAAGGTCTGGGCGCCATAACGTCGTCGCTGATGGACTGGGGCAGCGCGAAGTACGACTACGCGGCGCAGCACAAGCTCGCCGACGACCGCGCCGCGACGCTTTCGTTCGGAACGTCCTTCTCCGCGCACGGCCGCGCGGAAGATACGGCGACGTTCCTCGACGCGCTCGCGGACGACGTGCGGCACCCGCTGTTCCCCACCGACAAGCTCGCGCTGGTGAAGCAGCAGTCCGCGGCAGTCGCGTCGCGCCGAGCGCTCGATCCGAACTACCGCACGCGGCGCGCGTTCGCGGAAGCACTCTATCCGCCCGGCGATCCCGAGCTGCGCGAGGACACGCCCGCGTCCATCAACGCGATCTCGCTCGACGACGTGAAGGCGTATCACGCGAAGTACATCCGGCCCGACATGACGACGCTGATCGTCGCCGGCGACGTCGATCCCGCCGCGGTCGCGCGCGAGGTGACGGCGCGCTTCGGCGACTGGACTGCGGACGGCCCCAAGCCCGATCCGCACCTGCCGGCGCTCCCGCTGCCGGCACCCAAGCGGCAGAACGTGGAGACGCCGGCGCAAGATGTGAGCGTGCAGCTCGGCGCGCCGGCGCTCGCGCGGAGCAATCCCGACTACGACGCGCTCGTGCTCGCGAACGCCATCTACGGCAGCGGCGCGACGGACGCGCGGCTGTTCCGCGAAGCGCGCGAGAAGCGCGGACTGGTCTACTTCGCGTACAGCTCGCTGAATGCGGGCCGCGACCGCGGAACGTTCACCGTGACGTACCGCGCGATACCGTCGAAGGTCGCCGCCGCCGACGCGGTCGTGCGCTCGGAGCTGCGGCGCATGCAGACGCAGCGGGTGAGCGCCGACGAGCTCGCGCGCGCGAAGACGCGCGTGGTCGCGGAAACGATCGAGGCCGAGCAGGCGACGTCCACGATCGCCGGCGATCTCTTGTCGATCGGGCTCAACGAGCTGCCGCCGTCGTACTACGCCGACCTCGCGAAGCGCTACCAGCGCATCACGGCCGCCGACGTTCAGCGCGCCG
>JAQBPK010000309.1 GCA_028287565.1 Vulcanimicrobiota bacterium | reverse complement strand
CTTCCGATCTCGGCGGCGCGCCGCGAGCGCGCCCGCCGTCGCGGCGACGGCAACGGCGCACGTTGCCGCGCGCAGCAGCGCATGGCGTTTGCTGCGTTCGGGCTCGATCCCGCGTTCGAGCCACAAGCGCAGCGCGTCGAAGCTCCACGCCGTCGCCCAGCCGAGCAGCGGCCGGAAGACGGTGCGGTCGAACGCCGCGCCGGCCGCGCCGAAGCGCGTGCCGTAGTCATAGAACGTCAGAAAGCGCATCCCGCCGTCTTGCGGGACGTAGCGCCAATAGCCCGATCCGGTACGAATGAGCGAGCGCGGGTCGTCCGACCAGAAGCGCAGTCCCGACACGTGCGTGCCGTCGGGCTGCGAGACGCTGCCCGTCGTTTCACCGAAGCCGCGAATCTCCAGCCCGAACCCGATCCGGGTCGCATACAGAAACCGCTGATCGTGCCCGTCCTCGCGCGGAAGATACGCGATCTCGGTGAAGCGCAAATCCCAGCGCCGGTGCAATTCAGGAACCTGCGTCGCGTCGATGACCCGCGCGGGATCGGCACGCACGAACGTCTCGACGTAGATTCCCGGCATCAAGTCCGCGTTCACCGAAGCGTTCGGTCTCCCTTGCGCGGCCTGAAGATGCAAGCACGATGCAACGACGAACGTTCGTCCGGGTCGTACGTTGACGTCGCCGGTGCAGAAGGGGCGGGAGCGTGGGGAAGGCAGAGGCAGAAATATTCATGCCGATTCTCATGAAAGCGATCGAGTGGGCGAAGCGCATCGCCGGACCGCGCAGAACGAGCGCGGCCGGTCCGCCGGTACGGAGCGGTTATCGGCAATGGTCCGACTATCGTTTGTGGGAACCGGTCGAGAACGACGTCGATGCCAAGATTCGTGACGCCTGTCGCCGCTTCGCGGCGGCGGACGATTCCGAGCGGGAGATGCGGCGTGACCTAGCCCGAATGAACGGCTATGACGATCTGATGCACTTCGCTTGCCGCTCGGCCGTCTTCGCGATGCGCGGCGGAGGCGCGGCTGCCGTGACCGACGGTTTGACCGCCGCGGCTGCCGTGGATCCCCGCTACATTGATCCTCGCGACGTCAGCCCGCCGATCGCACTCCTTCGCTTTGCAGCCGCGGAGATCGGTGCGGACTTCACAGCGCTGGTGCGCGAAGCAGGTGCGATCGCCGAGCCGGACATGCGAGACGCCATGGCGCAGTTCGCGCAGCGGGCTCCGAACATTCACAACTACGGCTATGCGCTGACGCAGACGCCGTCCGGTCCGGGATTCATCGGATGGAGATGGTACGACAAAGAATACGATCCCACGCGGCCGCTGGACCGGATTGCCGTTGCGATCGCCGATATCATCGGCGAGCCCCCTTACGAGACGAGCAACGTCGGACTCCAGACGGACTTTCTTGCGGTATGGCTCGGCGGGGACGATGGTGCAGCGCTCGAGCGAGCCCGGCTGGGTATCCGCGCGGGCGCGTCCGTGTCGGCAGATCTCACGAAGCACCAGCCGAGCAATTTCATCTTCGGAACGCACATGATCCACGTGATGATCGTCGAGCTGAGGGAGGCGGCGGACGCCGAGACGCTCTTTCGGATCGCGGAAGCGAAGAGCAAAATCCTGGACGAACCGGCTTTGCTCGGCATCCGGGACGGCTGCGTGTTCAGCCTGCTCGTTGCGCGATCGACGGTGAGGGGAATGGCGCCCATCGAGACGCCGGACAGCGTGCGGCGCTTTGCGCCGCGGATCGCCGAGGCGCTGCGGGCGCAGTACCCGATCGGGTGATGCGGGCGGCAGCCGTGAGGCGTAGCATTGCCACATGGCTACCGAAACCAGCGCGCTGGTCGCGCTTTCCAACGACGTTGCCGCGACCGTCGAACGCGTTGCGCCCGGCGTCGTTGCCGTCGAGGCGCGCTCGCGCATCGGGTCCAGCGGGTTCTTCATCCGGCCCGATCTGGTTCTGACCGCCGATCACGCGCTCGAGAGCGACGAAGTCGAGATCGTCCGCGCCGACGGAAAGACCGAGAGCGCGACGATTGCCGGACGCGATCCGTCGACCGATCTCGCGCTGCTGCGCGTCCAGAGCGCCGGCACGCCGCTGGAGTTCGCCGGTGCGGACGCGCTGCGCGTCGGCGCGATCGTGCTAGCGGTTGCGCGCGACGACGACGGCGATCTCGCGGCGTCCATGGGCGTCATCAGCGCCGTCGGCGGCGCGTGGCGCACCTGGCAGGGCGGCCAGATCGACCGCTTCGTGCGGCCCGATCTCGCGCTGTATCCGCGCTTCTCCGGCAGCCCGCTCGTCGACGTCACCGGCCGCGTCATCGGCCTCAACACCGGCGGCCTTTCGCGGCGCCAGTCGCTTACCGTCCCCGCCGCGACGATCCAGCGCGTCGTCGATACGCTGCTCACGCGCGGCGGGCGCATTCCGCGCGGCTATCTCGGCGTTGCGCTGCAAGCGGTGCAGGGCGGCGCGATCGTGCTCGGCGTGGAGCGGGACAGCCCGGCCGACAAAGGCGGCTTGATCGTCGGCGACATCATCACGGCGATCGGCGGAGAGCGCGTGGAAGATGCTGACGACGTGCACGCGCAGCTCGGCGCGGCGACGGTCGGTACGGCGCTCGGAATCGATGTGCGCCGCGGCGGCATGCCGCTTCATCTCGACGTGACCGTCGGCGAGCGGCCGGAGCACGACTAGCATGAACGATTCGGCGAATTCCGCACCAGCTGACCCGGCACCGTACGGCGGCACTATTCAGGCCGATCTGGAAGCGCTCGCCGAACGGTTGCGCGCGAGCACCGTTGCGGTGCGGCTCGGGCGCGACGGCGCGGGCTCGGGCGTAATTTGGGCGAGCGACGGCGCGATCGTGACCAACGCGCACGTCGCGAGCCGCCCGCACGCGGAAGTCGTCCTCAGCGACGGCCGCCGCTTCGACGCGCGGGTCGAACGGCGCGACCCGCGGCGCGATCTCGCGCTGCTGCGCATCGACGCGACCGAACTTCCGGCCGCCGCGACGCGCCATCCCGGCGAGCTCCGCACGGGCGAAGTGCTCGTCGCGGTCGGACATCCGCTGGGAATCCCGAACGCCCTGACGATGGGAATCGTGCACGCACCGGTCGGCGACCGTCCCGGCCGCTTCGTCCAGGCCGATCTGCGGCTGGCGCCGGGCAACTCAGGCGGCCCTCTTGCCGATGCGCAGGGGCGCGTCGTCGGCATCAATAGCATGGTGGTCGGCGGGCTCGCGCTCGCGGTGCCGAGCGACGACGTGCAGCGGTTCGCCGGCGCGACCGGCGTGCCGTCGCGCCTCGGCGTCCGGCTGGCCGCGGGACGGCTCCGCAACGGGCGCGACGTGCTGGTCGTCGTCGCGCTCGAACGGGGTAGCCGCGCGCAGCGAGCAGGATTGCTGGTGGGTGATGCGCTGCTCGCACGCGACGCGGACCGGCTGCGCTTCGCAAGCGCTCTGGACGTTGTGCGCGGCGGCGTGCGCATCACCGTGCCGATCCCGCACGACCCGGAGCACGCGCGCGCTGCCTGACCGCGCGCGCGTTGCAATCGACGGCGGACCCACCGGCCGCGCTCGTATCGCGATTGACGGTGACGCTTCAGCGCGCGAACGGATCGCTCGCACGCTCGCGGATACCGTCGAGATCGTGCCGCGTGACGCGGCCGATGTCGTACTGCGTGATACCGCGGACGCGCGCAACGCGGTCGCGGCAATCGCGGAAGCATTCACCGTGCCGACCGTCTTGCTGGTCGACGATCCGCACGCGGATGTCGCCGCGGCCGCGTTGCGAGCCGGCGCATCCGCCGTGCTTGCGCGCCAGAGCGACGCGCGCGAACTGCTTGCCGCAATCGACGCCGTTCGCGCCGGACTCGTCGTGCTCGACGCGTCCGTTCGCGACGTGTTCGCGCCCGCAGCAACGGCGCTGCGCGGTACGGCGGCTCCGGCTGAGCCGCTGACCGCGCGCGAGCGTCAAGTCCTCGCGATGCTGGCGAACGGGCTGTCGAACCGGCGCATCGCCGAACGGATGGCGATCAGCGAGAACACCGTCAAAGCGCACGTCGCGGCCATCTTCGCAAAATTGGGTGCGACGACGCGCACCGAAGCGGTCACGCTCGGCGTTCGGCTCGGCCTCGTGATGCTCTAATAACCGGCAAGGTGCGCTAACCGGCAAGATCCGCTACCGGGCAAGGCCGCCGGCAAACCGCCTGCAAGGGCCGCATGCGGGCAAAGTGGCCGGAGGAGATCGGTGCGCGGGGTGCGGAGCAAGGCCCGTGCCCGCCATCCCGATGTCCGTGGTCGATTCAGACCGGATCGCCGCGACCGAGCCCGTCATCCGGCCGTACGTCCGCCGCACGCCGGTGATCGAGCTGCGCGGCAGCGAGCTCGGCGTGCCGTGCGGAACCGTCACGCTCAAGCTCGAGCTGATGCAGCATTCGGGCTCGTTCAAGGCGCGCGGCGCGTTCGCGAACCTGCTGCTCCGCGACGTTCCGCCGGCGGGCGTGGTGGCCGCTTCGGGCGGCAATCACGGTACCGCGGTCGCGTACGCGGCGATGCGGCTCGGCATCCCGGCGAAGATCTTCGTCCCGAGCATCTCGTCGGCGGCGAAAGTCGAACGCATCCGCGGCTACGGCGCCGATCTCGTCGTCGGCGGCGACTTCTACGCCGACGCGCTCGCCACGGCAGAAGAGTGGACGGTCACGTCCGGCGCGCTGCCGGTCCATGCGTTCGACCAGGCCGAGACGATGCTGGGTGCCGGAACGGCCGGGTTGGAGCTGTCGCAGCAGGCCGCCGAGCTCGACGCGCTGCTGGTCCCGGTGGGCGGCGGCGGGCTGATCGGCGGCGTCTCCGCGTGGTACGCCGGAAAGACGAAGGTGATCGGCGTCGAGCCGGTCGACGCGCCGACGCTTACGAACGCGCTGGCCGCGGGCGAGCCGGTCGACGCCCCGACCGGCAGCATCGCGGCCGACTCGCTCGCACCGAAGCGCATCGGCGCAAACGTGTTCCCGATCGTGCAGCGCTTCGTCGCCGGAACGATCCTCATCACCGACGACGACATCCGCGCAGCGCAGGCGGTGCTGTGGGATGTGTGGCGCATCGTCGCCGAGCCGGGCGGCGTTGCGGCGCTGTCGGCGCTGCTGTCGGGCAAGTACCGCTGCGCGCCGGACGAGCGCGTCGGCGTCGTTATCAGCGGCGGCAACACGGTCGCGGTCGACTTCGGCCGGCAGGCGCCGTGACGCTCACGCCGCACGGCCTCGCCGTGCCCGTGATCGGCGCGCCGCTGTTCATCATCTCGAATCCCGAGCTCGTCATCGCGCAGTGCAAGGCCGGCGTGATCGGCGCGTTTCCGTCGCTGAACGCGCGGCCCGAGCACGTGCTCGACGAGTGGCTCGATCGCATCGAGCGCGAGCTCGCCGAGCACGACGCGGCGCATCCCGAGCGGCCGTCAGCGCCGTTCGCGGTGAACCTCATCGTGCACAAGACCAACCAGCGGCTGATGCACGATCTCGAAGCGTGCGTGAAGCACCGCGTGAAGATCGTCATCACGTCGCTCGGCGCGCGGCCCGACATCAACGAAGCGATCCACTCATACGGCGGCGTCGTGCTGCACGACATCATCAACGTCGCGTTTGCGCGCAAGGCCATCGAGAAAGGCGCCGACGGGCTGATCGCCGTCGCGGCGGGCGCGGGCGGACACGCCGGGACGTGGTCGCCGTTCGCGCTGGTGCAGGAGATTCGCGCGTGGTTCGACGGTCCGCTCGCGCTGTCGGGCGCGATCGCCAACGGACGCGCCGTGCTGGCCGCGCGTGCCATGGGCGCGGACTTCGCGTACGTGGGCTCGGCGTTCATCGCGACGCGCGAAGCGAACGCGAGCGATCTGTACAAACAGACGATCGTGGATTCCGGCGCGCACGACATCGTCTACACGAACCTGTTCACGGGCGTGCACGGCAACTATCTGCGCGCGTCGATCGAGCGCGCGGGTCTCGACCCCGCGAATTTGCCCGAAAGCGATCCGTCGAAAATGAGCTTCGCGTCGGAAAAGGCGAAGGCGTGGCGCGACATCTGGGGCTCGGGCCAAGGCATCGGCGCGGTACAGCACGTGCCCGGCGCGGCCGAGCTCGTCGCACGGTTGGCGCGCGAGTATAACGACGCACTGCGCGCGCTCACCGCGGAGGCGACGGCTGCGGCGCATCCTTTGATAAGCTCAGGATGACATTTTCTTTCGTTTTGACCTCGTCTTGTGTCACCCTGAGCTTGTCGAAGGGTGAGCCGCAGCGGGGCGCGTGCGCATGATCGCGAGCCAGTTCTCGACGGTCATCACGATCCCACCGTTCTGGTTCAGCACATCGACTTCGAACGTGATCGTGCCGCGGTCGGGTTTGCTCTGCGACGGCTTGCTGTCGACGACGCGCGCGCGCACGCGCAGCACGTCGCCCGGCCGAACGGGAAGCTTCCAGCGGATCGGTCCCAAACCGGGCGAGCCGAGGCTGGCCTCCCCGTCGATGAAGCTGTCGACCATCACGCGCATCATCATCGCGCACGTGTGCCAGCCGCTCGCGATCAGCCCGCCGT
>JAQBPK010000306.1 GCA_028287565.1 Vulcanimicrobiota bacterium | reverse complement strand
GCGCCGTCGCCGGTGAACGGCGGCTCGCCGGTGAGCGCGTGATAGAGCACGGCGCCCAGCGAGTACAAGTCGCCCGCCGGACTCGCCGTGCCGTAACGCGCCTGCTCGGGTGCGACGTAGTACGCGGTGCCGACCAGGAGGCCCGGTGCCGTGACGGCGGGGTCTTCGTCGTGCAGCTCGCGCGCGAGGCCGAAGTCCATCAGGTGCGGGACGCCCTGGCCGTCGATGATGACGTTGGCCGGCTTCACGTCGCGGTGGATGATGTTCAGCGCGTGCGCGGCCGCGAGCGCGCGCGCGAGCCCCATGCCGATGATCGCCACCCGCTCGGACGGCAGCGCGCCTTCTGCGGTGATGACGTCCTGCAGCGACGAACCCTCGACGTAATCCATGACGATGAACGGCCGGCCGTCCTCCGCCTCGCCGACGTCGTGCACGGACACGACGTTCGGGTGCACGATCTTGCCTTCGGCGCGCGCCTCGCGCGCGAAGCGCTCGTGCAGCACGCCGGTGTCGTCGCGCCGCCGCTGCAGCAGCTTGATGGCGACGGTACGGTCCATCTTCGTATCGTAGGCGGAAAACACGGTCGCCATCCCGCCATGCCCGGCGACATGGTCAAGCCGATACCGCCCACCAAGCAAATCCTCTGCCGCCATTGGGCAGAGGCATTCGCCCTCGGCCTAAAGCTGCATCCTTGAGACTTCTTGGTAGGCTTCCAGCAGCTTTGTGCGCATTGCCATCGTGAAGTTCAGGGCGAGGTTGGCTTCTTCGACGGAGGTGACGACCTTTTGCAGGTCGTTCGTCTTGCCCGACGCGAGGTCGCGCTGTGCTTGATCCGATGCGTTGACCTTGTCGTTCACGTCGGCCAGCATCGACTTGACCGTGTCCTTGAACGACGGCGCTTGCGTTTCGCCGATGCCGGTGACGCCGGCGGCTCCGCCGGGGATCGGACCGACGTTCGGGCGCTCGTCGAGCTTCGTCGCGGCGCCGATGTCCGGCACGAAGGTACCGGGGATCACCTTGGAGATCGCGCTTCCGTAGTCCATCAGGCTTTCAGCAGTCCCAGCGTAGCGGTGCCCATCGCGCGGGCTTCTTGAATCGCGGTCACGTTGGCTTCGTACGCGCGCGAGGCGGCCATCATGTCGACCATTTCCTTGACGACGTCGATGTTCGGCATGTGCACGTAGCCGTTCGGGTCGGCGTCGGGGTGCGAGGGATCGTAGATCAGCCGGTCGGGGCCTTGGTCCTTCACGATCCCGACGACGTCCACGCCGGCGCGCGAGCGCGCCGGATCGTTGGCATCGTCGAGCGCGTTGGCGGAGGCCGGCGCCGGCTCGTTCTTCTGCGCGTACACGACCAGCTGGCGCTTGAACGGCCCGCCCTCGGCGGTGCGCGTCGTGTTGACGTTCGCGATGTTGTTCGCGATGGTGTCCATCGCGAGCCGCTCAGCCGACAGGCCGGTCGCACTGACCTCGATCGACGTGTAAAATCCCACTAGACGCGCTCCGAGATCGCCTGGCGCAGGCGCGAGTACTGGTTCTGCAAGAGCTGGCCCATCGTCTGGGCGTACGCGGAGTTGAGCGAGAGCTTCGCCATCTCCTGATCGACGTCGACGTTGGAGCCGTCGACGCGCATCTGCTGCGTGTCGCTGACCGTCGTCGTGACGGAGAACGGCTGTGCGTCCTGCGGCCCGCCGATCGGGATGTGCCGGTCGGACGCCGTCGCGAGCGCGAGCTCGTCGGGATCGCCCTGCGTCGCCTCGGTCGCCGCGAGCGCCTCTTTGAACGAGACGTCCGCGCGCCGGAAATTGGGCGTGTTGACGTTCGCGATGTTGTTCGCGATCACGCCGTGCGCCGTCCCCGCGCCGTCCATAGCGTTCTTGAGCATGCCGACGGTCTGGCCGAACGAGATATCGCCCATGTACCAGACCCATCGGCCGTTAGGCCCGCGGACGTTAGGCGGGGCCGCCAGCGGTGACCCGAAGAACGGAAGCAGCCCCGGACGCGACGTCCGAGGCTGCTATCCGCTGACTACGCGGACGATAGCGGCAGTCTACCGGGCCGGAGTTTCTTCGGTCAACAGCGGCCAGCCCAAAAAGGTCGACCTTGTCCGGAAGGAACGTTCAGCGCGCGAATTGGGCTGCGTGCAGGTTTGCGTAGGCGCCGCCGGCTGCGATCAGGTCGTCGTGTGTGCCCGTTTCGTGGACTTGGCCGTTTTCAATGTACAAGATCTTCGTTGCGCGGCGAATCGTTGACAGGCGGTGCGCGATGATCAGCGTCGTGCGGCCCGGTAGCAGGCGGTCCAGGGCTTCTTCGATCAGCGCTTCCGAGTGCGAGTCGAGCGCGCTCGTTGCTTCGTCAAGGATCAGGATGCGCGGGTCGCGCAGGATCGCTCGCGCGATCGCGATGCGCTGGCGCTGGCCGCCTGAGAGGCGGATGCCGCGTTCGCCCACCAGCGTATCGTAGCCGTCGGGGAGGCGCTGGACGAACTCATCCGCGTTCGCCTCTTGCGCGGCGCCGACGATCTCATCGTCGCGCGCGTTGAGGCGGCCGTAGCGGATGTTGTCGGCGATCGTGCCGTTGAAGAGCTGCGTCTCCTGGGGGACGATCGCGATCGCGTCGCGCAAGTCCGATAGCCGGACGCGCGCGATGTCGGCGCCGTCGACCGTGATGCGCCCGCTCTGCGGCTCGTAGAAGCGCGGCACCAAATTGACGATCGTGCTCTTGCCCGCGCCCGACGGGCCGACCAGCGCGACCACCTCGCCGTGCAGCATCTCGGCGGAAAATCCCCGCAGCACGGTGCGGTCCCCGTCGTACGCGAACGTCACGTTCTCGAAGCGCACGTCGCCGAGGATCCCCGGGAGCGCGATCGCATCCGGGGGATCGTCGCGCTCCACCGGGAGGTCGAGCACCTCGAACACGCGCCCGGCGCCGACGAACGCCCGCGCGAAGTCGGCGAAGAAGATCGAGAAGCGGTTCATCGGGTTGATCAACAGGCCCGTCGCGATCCAGAACTCCCATGCGGTCGACGGCCGCAATCGTCCGACCGCGACCTCGCGCGCCGTCAGCGCTATGATGGCGCACAACGCCAGCATCACGACGAACGCGAGCACCGGCGCCTGCGTCTGGTTGAACTGCGTCACCTTCATGTAGGCCCCGAAATAGCGCTCGTTGGCCGCGGCGAAACGGTCGCGCTCGAAGTCCTCGCGCCGGAACGCCTTGACGACGCGCTCGTTCGCGAGCACTTCCATCAAGTTGCTGGAGAGGTCGGCGATGCGCTCCTGCGCGCGCTTGGTGCCGTTGACGATGAGCGCGTTGAACTTGCCGACGATATAGGCCACGAGCGGCGCGATGACGAGCAGCACGATGGCCAAGAACCAGTCCAGCGTGAGCATGTAGATCAGCGCGCCGACGAACGTGACGGTAACCTGCACGAACTGCGGCAGCGAGATCGAGATCGCGTCGGTCATCAGCGCGAGGTCGGACGACATGCGCGCCTGCAGCTCGCCCGCGCGCCAGCGGTCGAACTCGCCGAGCGGCATGCGCGCGATGCGGTCGAACATGCGCGCCCGGAAGTTCGCCACCATGCGCTGGCCGCTGAACGCGGTCAAGTACGCCTGGCCGTAGCCGGCGGCGTTGCCGATCAGCTGCGATACGACGATCAGCCCGATCACGATCGCGAGCACGCGCCAGTGCGGTTCGGGCACGAGGATGTCGCTCTGCAGGTAGCCGCCGACTTTCGCCAGCGTCAGCGGCGCGATGCCGGCCAGCACGCCGAACAGCGATCCGACGATCAGTCGCGGGTAGTACGGGCGCGCCTCGCGGAGCAGCCGGCGGAGGGTGGGATTCACCGCGAAACCTTCGCCGCGGCTCGACAGTACCTTGGGTGCGAGTTCACTGACCACGAGGTCGTCGTCTCAACCGATGGATTGCTTTTACCATAACGCCGTTCCGTCCGTCGCCCCGTGCCGGGGCTGTAACAAGCCCGTCTGCGCGACGTGCCGCAATGAAAACGGCGATTGTCCCGGCTGCGTTCTGGCCGCCCGCATCGACGCGGCGCGCCAGACGAACAGGATCAACGGCGGCGTCGGGCCGTCGTACGGATCGTACTCTCAGCAGCAGGCGTCGTACTCCGAGCACCAGGCTTCGTACTCGGCGCCGCCCCCGCCGCAGCCGCCGCCGCCGCGCGTCCAGTATGCCGCCGCAGTCGCGGTGCGGCCGGAGACAAGGGCGATCGTCGCCCTCGGCTACGCCTTCTGGCCGCTGGCGCTGATTGCGCTCGTCGACGGCAAGGCGTCGCACTTCGTGAAGCGCCAAGCCTGGCAGGCCCTCGGCTTCAATGGCGGGATGTGGGGCCTCGGTGCGCTCCTGAGCGCCGCGGCCACAATTCCGATCCTGGGCCTGAGCGCCTGGGCGATGCTGCCGTTCCTCTTCCCGCTCTACGTCGTTGGAAGCGTCGTGTATGGGTTGAAGGTGTGGCACGGCGAGGACGTGGACGTCCCGGTCGTCAGCGATTGGGTCGACGCGCGCCTGCCTGCAGGTTCGCCGCAGACCTGACGTCGGCTAGACGACCGCCTTAGCCGCCGCGATCCACGCCTCCACGTCCTCGACCGTGCGCGGGATCGCGGCGGAGAGGACGTCGACGCCCGTTTCGGTGATGAGGACGTCGTCCTCGATGCGCACGCCGATTCCGCGGTAGCGCGCGGGCACCGTGAGATCGTCGAGCTGGAAGTAAAGACCCGGCTCGACGGTCAGCGTCATCCCCGCGCGCAGCTTGCCGTGCTTGTAGTTCTCCGCGCGCGCGGCCGCGCAGTCGTGCACGTCCAAGCCGAGCATGTGGCTGACGTTGTGCAGCGAGTAGCGCTTGTAAAAGACGTTTTCGTCGCGCAGCGCTTCTTCCGCCGAGCTCAGAATGCCGAGCCGTTCCAGCCCCTGCGCGAGGACGCCCATCGCGGCGCGGTTCGGATCAAGAAAATCGTTGCCGGGCTTGCACTGCGCGAACGCCGCGTCTTGCGCGGCGAGCACGAGCTCGTACACCGCGCGCTGCTCGGGCGTGAAGCGGCCGGAGATGGGGAGCGTGCGCGTGATGTCGGCCGTGTAGAGCGATTCCGCTTCGACGCCGGCGTCGAGCAGCAGCAGCTCGTTCTCGCCGATGCGCCTGTCGTTGCGCGTCCAGTGCAGCGTGCACGCGTTCGGACCGCTCGCCGCGATCGTGTTGTAGCCGGTGTCGTTGCCGTCGACGCGCGCGCGCAGGTTGAACACGCCTTCTACGGTGCGCTCGGTTTGCGCACCGGGCAGCGCGCGCACGACGTCGTCGAAGCCGCGGTGCGTCGCCTCCACCGCGCGCCTGAGCTCGCCGACTTCGAGCTCGTCCTTGATCAGCCGCATCTCCGACAGCGCGGTCGCGAGCTCCGCGTCACGCTCGGCCTGCGCGGGAAGCGCGGCGTCGAGCTGCGGGTCGATCGCGCGCAGCGCGCGGTACGGCGCGCGCCCGAGCGCGGCGACCAGATCGTCCGCCAGCGCGGCGAGCGGCTTGGTGGCGATGCCGTAGCGCTGCGCGGTCTGCTGGAGGCCGAGCCGCGGGCCGACCCACAGCTCGCCCTTCACCCGGTCGGTGAAGAACGTTGCATCGGCCTTGCCGGGATTGGGCTCGCAGTACAGCGTCGCGGCGTGCGCATCGCCCGCGGAGGCGAGCACGAGGACGTTGTCCGGCTCGTGATTGCCGGTCAGGTAATAGAAGTCGGTACCGGGGCGGAAGCGATAGACGGTGTCGTTCGCGCGGGTCTTCTCGTGACCGGTCGGCACGATGAGCGTCTCGCCGCGGAACGCTTGCGAAAGCGCCTGGCGCCGCCCCGCAAAGAGTCCGGCGCCGTCGATCGGGGTCGCCGGCGGCTCGGGCGGCGTCGCCCAGCCGGTCATCATGAAACGCAGGAGGTTCTCGGGATTGCCGCTGTCGTGCGACGCGACGGGCTTGTCGCTCATGCAGCGAGAGATTCGCTCAGCCCGCGCCCCCGGCCTCGGGAATCTTTAGGATGTACTCGTGGTCGAGACCGCGCGCACCGCCGATCACGTCGTCCGACCGGCGCGTCGCGCGCCGCTCGAACCCCAGCCGCTCGATCAGCGAGATCGACGGGGTATTCCGCGTGTCGATCACCGCTTCGACGGCCCGGATGCCGGATGCGGCCAGGTGCTGAACCATCGCGGCGACCGCCTCGCCGCCGAACCGCCGCCGCTGGTACGCCGGCAGCACGAGGTAGCCGATCTTTGCCCACGAGCGGTCGTCCTCGACCGTCGCCTGAACGTATCCCGCCGCCGTACCGGCGTCGCGCGGCACGATGATCCAGTTGAGCCAGTGCTGTTCTCCCGACGGCGACAGCCCGCGGGCGAGCCGCGCGTAGCGCTCGCGCAGCTCCCGGCGGCTCGCGGGCGGCTCGTCGCTCTGATACGTGTACAGCGCCGGATCGTGCAGGCCCTCGAACATCGCGTCGGCGTGGTCGGGGCGGATCGGTTCAAGGCGAAGGCGCTCGGTCTCGAGCGGGACGAGCAGCGCCGCCGCGCCGCCCCGCTCAGGCCGGGGCACGGACCTCGCGCGCGTAGCGCTCGAGGAACGCGCGCGCGACCGTCTCATGGTCGACCACCGGCTCGGGGTACGACTGCGGCCCGAACAGCGGGAGGTGGAGCTGGCGCTCGCGGCGCTCCGCGCCGGGGTCAACGATCTCCGCGTCGGGGAAGCCGGCCAGCTCGGGGATCCAGCGCCGCACGTACTTCGCTGCCGGGTCGAAGCGGCGTCCTTGTTTTAACGGATTGTAGATGCGCGGGTACGCCGCGAGGTCCGCGCCGACGCCGGCGATCCACTGCCAGTTGCCGGCGGCCAGCGCGGGATCATCCTCGGTGAGGTAGTGGTCCCATTCGTCGCGCCCGACGCGCCAGTCGACGCCCAGGTCAAAGCACAGAAACGAAGCCGCAATCGCGCGCACGCGCGGGTGCATCCAGCCCGTCGCGCGCAGCTCGCGGATCCCGGCGTCGACGAGCGGGTAGCCGGTGCGGCCGCTGCGCCAGGCGTCGAGCGCCGGGTGGGCGCGCGCGAACGCGAAGCCGCGCATCTTCTCCTGCAGCGGCTCCTCGGCCAGCGACTCGTTGTACCACGCGAGCTGCAGGAAGAAGTCGCGCTGCGCCAGCGAGCGCAGGTAGAGCCGCAGCGACGTGCGCTCCTCGACCAGCAGAAACGGGTCGGCGCTGCGCTCGCACGTCGCGCGGACGACCTCGCGCGCCGCGATCGTCCCAAAGGAAAGCGCCGCCGACAGCCGCGAGGTGTCGCCGGCCGCCGGTACGTTGCGCGCGACGCCGTACTGCAGCGCGGGGCCCGCCAGGAACGTGGTGAGCTTCGCGCGCGCGGCATCCTCGCCGACCGGCTCGCCGGGGTGCGCTTGCGAGCCGAACTCCTCGGGGAACGGCAGCGGTTCGCTGGCGATCTCGACCGGCGCGAACGCCGCCGTTCCGGCGTCCGCCGGCGGGAGCAGCGTTCGCCAGAGCGTGTGGTACGGCACGAAGGCGCGATAGCCGTCGCCGCGGTGATGGCTCGCCGCGGCGTCTTCGGGCGGAACGGCCGGCGCGTCGTGAACCGGCAGCGCGCGCAGGCCCGCTTCTTCGAGTGTCGACTGGAGGTCGCGGTCGCGGCGGATCGTCTTGGCGTCGTAGCCGCAGCTCCAGCCGACGACGCTCGCGCCGACGGCGCGCGCCAGCGCCCGCAGCGCCTGGCCCGGATTGCCGCGCCGCACGATGAGGCAGCTGCCGCGAGCGCGGAGGGCGGCGTCGAGGGCGGCGACGGCGGCGCAGTAGTACGCGGCGCGGCGCGGCGAGCGGCGCAGGCGCGCGGCCGAGACCGGGTCGACGACGTGAACCGGGACGACCTCGCCGTGGCGCGCCGCGGCCGAGAGCCCGGCGTGATCGCTCAGGCGGAGGTCCCTCGAAAAAGCGAAAACCGCCCGGGGCACGACCCGGGCGGCGTTCACTGCGGCTGCTCCACGCTCCTCGGCTTAGAGCGTCTCGACGTACGCGGCGACGTCGTTGACGTCTTTCTCGTTCAGCGGCGACGGGTAGAGCTTGGGCATCGGCGGTTGCGGGTTCTTGATCCACGCGACCGCTTGGGCGAAGTTCTTGCGGCTCTTCTCGTTCTTGAGCGACGGGCCGACGCCGCCTTCAGTGCCGGTCGCGCCGTGGCAGCTCGCGCAGTTCGCCGTGAAGATCGACTTGCCGTGTGTCGCGTCGCCGGGGGTGGCGCTCATCGCGCCGGTCGTGGACGATGCGGCCGGAGCCGATGACGCAGCCGGCGCGGACGACTCCGTGGTCGTCGTTGTCGTCGTCGAGCTGGTCGACGACTGATCGCTTCCCTTCGTGCATCCGGTCGCGATCAGAACGGCGATCGCTCCGGCCGCAAGAAATGATAACGGCTTGGACTGCATGGGGCTCCTTTCTCAGGCGCTGGCACGGTACCCACTTTCCGTTTCCGCCACTCCTGACGGGAGTTCCACCTCCGCTTTCCGTACACGAACGGCGTGAGCCGGGTTTTCATCCGTTACGCTTTACCGCGCGACGCCGACCGGCTCGTTGCGGACGGCGTCGTCGGCGGCGCCACGCCGAGCGGCGAACCGTGGCTGCAGCGCGTGCAAAAATGGCTGGCCGAACAGCAGGCGGGACGGCGTTTGATCCTCGTCGCCGAGGACGCGTCGGGTCTGCTCGGCATGGTGCAGCTCGTCTTCCGCTTTCCGCCGGGTTACGCCGACTCGGAAGCGGCCAACGGCATCGACGTCGCGATGGTCGAGGCGCTGCGCACGCGCACCGACGCGCCGCACGGCGTCGCGACGCAGCTGATCACCGACGTGCAGAACATCGCTCGCAAGCGCAACGTCAAGACGCTCACGTTCCTGCTCGCGATGGGCGACAACCGCGGCATCGCGCAAGCGAAGTCGTGGGGCTTCGAAGAGTTCCGCATCATGCCGGAGCAAGGCCGGATGCTGGCGTTCTTCCGGAAGTCGATCGAGTAGTGTGTGTTCGGACTTCGTCCGAGCCACACTCGCGTTCGGCCTTCGGCCGATCCGCCTAGCCGCCGATTTCGCTGAAGGCGCGCATCATCGATGCGGTTTGCCCGAGGTCGAGGTGGTGGCGTTCGGGTTTGACGTGCATCGAGGCGCGCAGGATGTCGACGATCGCTTCTTCGCCGCCGCCGGTGCGCAGCGGCGTGCGCAGGTCGATCATGTTGTCACCGAAGAGGCACAGCTTCAGGCGGCCGTCGGCCGACAGGCGCACGCGGTTGCACGTCTCGCAGTAGTCGTGCGCCAGCGGTGAGATCACGCCGACCGTGCCGGGCGCACCGTCGTATGCGAACGTGCGCGCGGGACCGTTGCCGTGCGGGTTCGGGACCGCGTGCAGCTCGCCCAGCGCGCCGAGGCGCGTGAGAACTTCGTCGGACGACACCCACGCGTCTTTTTGCATCTCGACGTTGTCGTGGACCGGCATCACTTCGATGAAGCGGATGTGCACGGCGCGCTCGCGCGTCATGCGCGCGAATGATTCGAGCTCGTCGTCGTTCGCGCCCCGCATCACGACGCAGTTGATCTTCACCGGGCCGAGGCCGTGCGCGATCGCGGCGTCGATGCCGGCGAGGACGCGGTGCAATCCCGGGCGGCGCGCGATCGCCGTGAAGCGGTCTTCGTGCAGCGTGTCGAGCGAGACGTTCACGCGGCGCAGGCCGGCGGCGGCGAGCGCGGGCGCTTGCTGTTCGAGCAGCAGGCCGTTCGTCGAGAGGGCGATGTCGTCGATGCCGGGGACGGCGGCGATCATCGCGACGAGGTGGTCGAGGTCGCGGCGGATCAGCGGCTCGCCGCCGGTCAGGCGGATACTTCGCACGCCGATGCTCGCGGCCGCCCGAACGATCGACGTGATCTCCTCGAACGTGAGAACGTCGGGCTTGGGGATCCACGGCAGGCCGGCTTCGGGCATGCAGTAGACGCAGCGCAAGTTGCAGCGATCGGTCACCGAGACGCGCAGGTACGTGATCGGGCGCCGGAAGGCGTCGACCAGCGGTTCCGCCGCGGCAGTGATGAGATCGATCATCGTGGCTCTTGATTCCCCGGAACGACAAAGGGTTCCGGCTTGCCGGAACCCTCATTGGCAGGATGACGATGATGTGACCGCGCCGGTGCTTCGCGACCGGCGTGTAGGGGTGAGCGCGCTGGCGCGCGCCTCCGCCGACGGCTCGATGCTAGGCGAGACCCCGTGCCGACCGCCGAAGGTCAGTCCTTGAAAACGGCGTCGCTGACGGGGACGTTGAGCTTGTAGTTCGCGAACGTCGAGCTGATGTCGGCGTTGTAGTGCGGGATGTCCACCTTGCCGGTTTGCGACTTCACGACGTAGTTGCCCGACATTTGCTCGTACTGGTTCGTGAACTTGATCGTGCCGCCGTCTTCCTTGTAGAAGTACGTCATCTCGGTGACCGTGGCGGTCTTGTCGTCGACCTTCACGTCGACGTGGTCGATGCGGCCGTTCTTTTTGCGCACGAGCTTGAACGTCGCGACCGAACCGTCGTCGGACGACTTCGTGACGTCGTACAGTTTCGGCCAATCCGACGGCGGTTCCATCTGGCCGACGACTTTCTTGAGCTGACCGGCGAGCGCGGGGACGCTCTGGAACTGCACGGCCGACTTGTCGGGCTTCTTGTAGTACGCCTTGCCCTCGAGTGTCGGGTTCAGGTACGGGAACGTGTTCATCTTGATCGCGACCGTCACGTCGGCCTGATACGTGTTGAGGCCGGTGTTCACGCGCTGCATGCGCGAGTAGAGGTCGTCCTGGGCGAATGCCGGGAGCGACGGTGCTGCGAGCGCGACGAACGCGGCGGCGGTCAAGAATGCAAACGTACGGCGGATCATCATCATGGTGTTTGACGGTTCAACGCCGCGACGGGTGCGTGGGTTCCAGCGCGGCGCCGATCTCGCCGAGCACGCCGGAATCCGGTTCCTCGGCCGCCGCGGCACGCAGCACGGCGAACGCTCGCGGCGAGCCGATCCGGCCCAGCGCCCAGGCGGCGTGGCCGCGCACGAGCGGGCTCGGGTCGGCGCCGAGCGCCTCGGCGAGCGCCGGCACGTCGGCGCGGTCGAGCCCGTTGCCGAGCGCGACGGCGGCGTTTCGGCGCAGCACGGTCGCCCCGCGCCATCCCATGGCCGTCTCGCGCAAGCGAGCGAACGCGCGGCCCCTCAGGCGCAAGAGCGCATGGAGGTCCGGCTCCGCGGTGTCCTCGCCGAGCGGGGCGAAGGCCGGGTCGCCCGCGCGGCCGGCGTTGCGGCTGGGCGGGCAGGCGTCGTTGCAGAGGTCGCAACCCCACACCCACGTCCCGACCAGCGGGCGAAGCGCGTGGGGGATCGCGTCGCGGCGCTGGGTGAGGTCGCTGATGCAGCGCGTCGCGTCCATCGTGCGGTCGCCGCGCAGCGCACCGGTGGGACACACGTCCACGCACGCGGTGCACGCGCCGCACGACGTCCGCAGCGGCGCGTCGGGCTCGAGGTCCAGCGTGGTGACGATCTCGCCCAAGAACACGGCGGAGCCGAGCCCGTGGACGATGAGGCTCGTGTGCTTGCCGATCCACCCGAGCCCGGCGCGCGCGGCAAAAGCCCGCTCGGCAAGCGGAGCGGTGTCGCACGCAACGCGCGTCACGGGCTCACCGGCGAGCTCGTCGATGCGCGCCGCGATCGCGCGCAGCATCGACTGCATGCGGCGGTGATAATCGCGCGACCACGCGTACGCCGAAACACGACCGCGCCCACGCCGTTCGCACGGAACGGGCGTCGCGTACGCGACCGCGATGCAGATGACGCTGCGCGCGCCCGGCAGCTGCGTCGCGGGATCGCTCGCGGCGCTCGCGTACGCGTCGTCGTACGACCACGTCGCGAGATCACCGCGCTTTATCGAAGACACGATGTGCTTGCGAATGTCAAGATCTTGAGAGGCCGACCCGATACGTATGGCACCTGCGCCGCAGCTGCGAGCGATCTCCTTGATGACGGCGGCGAGCTCCGTGCCAGACGTCATGGATCGTCCGTGTAATGTAGTTCTGAGACTTCGATTTGTCCCGCGGCATAGCGGTAGATCAGCTGACGGTCCTCACGGCAGTCGCTGAGGACTGACGCAGAATAGACTGCTACGCACTGTCCAGCCGGACGCCGAACGCTTTGGTACACGATGCCGTCCTGCGCGCGCTGGTGTACGATCGCACCGAACCGCTGGCTTTCGAAGTAATTGGTGCGGTCGTAAATTTCGGGGTAGGCGACCGAACGCGCGTCGACGACATGGTCCGCATCGACGTTGACGTGCAGTACTGAGCGCCGAGGAAGTGTTTGGTCCGGAGCATTACTGGCCTTGAGCGGGGCGACGACGTGATGCACGGTTTCCGCGATCGCCGTGGCGAGCGATTCAGCGCCGTAGAATGCGGCGAATGTTTCGTCGTTGAAGCGACCGGGGAGCCCGAACGTGTACGACGTAATGATCCGCGACGCGCCCCGGCCGGCCGGCAGGCGGCCTGAAGGCAGCAATCGCAGGTCCCCGATGATATCTGGATTTACGGAGGCTACCTCAGCAACAACGGCGGCCTGGAGCTCCGGTTCGAATTGTTCGAGTTGCTCGAGAGGCGGGAACCGCGGCACGATTCGGACCGCAGGGGCCCACCTCAGCGGTACGACCGGCATCGCAGCAAGTCGTGACTCAACTCGTGCGGAGAATACGTCGCGCATTCACCCTACTTCGCTCGGTCTGGTTGGATTGTAAAAACCGTCACGAGACGTTCCGCTTCAGACACGGTGAACGTAATTGTCCACGTCACTCCATGGTGCATCAGATGAGCTACGCGTACTATTCCGCCTTCTCTTTTTAAGGGGATTACGAATGGGTCAGCTTCTATCTCTTTGAAACAAGCTACGAGCGCAGGGAGGAGCGTTGAATCGAGCATCGCGACTTTGACAAAGCTGTCCGCCGCCGTTAATGCGAGTTCTGTTTGCCAGTGCTCGGCCGTGCTGCGTAGCCGGTCCGATTCGGGCAGAAAAGCCCGCGATTCAGCGTTTGCTTCCGACACAACCTGGGCGGCTCGTCGAAACAGCGGCGCGGCCTCGGCGGCGTCCTCCTGCTCGAGTGATGTTGCAAGCGTGGACAACGTGGCGCCAAATACCGGCCCATATCGCTCCGGCTCACGAAGCGCGAGTTGTTCGTAAATCGCCGCGGCTTGCCGGAGCGCCGGGATCGCGGCAGTGTCGTCGTCGACACCAACTGCCTCGCCAGGAAGGTAGCTAACGACACCTTCTCGGTGTGGCCTCACGTCTTGCTGAGAGCCGGAGCCCGCGGGCGACGATGTGCGAACGCGCTCGAGATAGCGGCGCACGGAGATCACATCCTCTACTTTACCGCGCAACATAATCGCCAACGGCGATTCGCCGCCGAACTCAATGTTCAGCTGGCGAACCCAATGATCTGCGAACTCCGGTGCGAAAAGGCTATGAGCATTCAAATCAATAGTGAAGAGGTTCGCGATACGCTCTCGCGCGTCGGGCTTGATGCGAGCAAGCATCGGCCGCTGCCGCCACTCGCTCCAGGTTGACTTGGCGATCCCGCCCAGGAGTCTCTCACGCTCATCCCAGCGCAAGGACCAATGTTCGGCGAGACGCTCGAACATCGCGACGGACGCGGCGACACGCCGCGGATCGTTTGCACCAATCTCCTCTGCCTTGTTGGCAAGCTCAAGCGACCGATCGGTATTCGAAAGACCGGAAGCCGGTCGATCGCGATGCAGCGTTGCTCGTTTCCGGTCGCGCCAAGGCTTCGTCATGCCGTCCGATTATAGACGATTTTGCTAATACTATCAAGAATCGTCCGGTATTGGACGGACAGGGCCCTTGCTAAAGCGTAGAAATCCCGCCGCGGCGCTTTCTTACCGGGAAAGCTTTGTCGATGCGTGCGATGTCCTGGTCGTCCACGCGCAGGTCGCCGGCGCCCGCGTTTTCCTCGACGTGGGGGATCGTCGATGCTTTGGGGATCGTGAAAACCATCGGGTCGCGCGTGATGAAGGCCAGGATCACTTGGCGCGGCGTTGCGCCGTGCTTGCGGGCGATCTCCTCGATTGCGTGCGCGCCCGGGCTGTCCGTCCAGTCGCCGCGGCCGAACGGCGTGTATGCGACGATCGCGATGTTGTGCTTGCGGCAGTACGGGATCTCGTGTTCCTCGATCGTTCGTTCGCCCAGGTGGTACAGCACCTGATTGCACGCGATCGGTGCGTGGTCGAGCCCGGCGCGCGCTTCTTCCAGATCGCCAACCTCGAAGTTGCTCACGCCCAGCGACCGGATTTTTCCGTCGTCCACCAGCTTTTCGAGCGCGCGCATCGTCTCGCCGAGCGGCACGCTGCCGCGCCAGTGCAACAGGTAGCAGTCGAGGTAGTCGATTTGCATGCGCTTCAGCGCCGCTTCGCACGTGCGGATCGTCCCGTCGTACGTGGAATGCGACGGCAGCACTTTCGATACGAGGAACAGCTGCTCGCGCGGCAGGCCGCGGATCGCCTCGCCCACCAGCCGCTCCGATTCGCCGTCGCC
>JAQBPK010000298.1 GCA_028287565.1 Vulcanimicrobiota bacterium | reverse complement strand
GAGGATCGCGACCCGCGCGCCGCGCAGCGTGACGCCGTGCTGCACCAGCGCCGCTTCGACGCCCGCGACGTCGGTATTGTCGGCAACGAGCGCTGCGTCATGCACGGAGCCGGCGGCGGCGACGCGCGTCAGCACGTTGGCGGCGCCGCACGCCCGCGCGGCCGGTTCGACGCGGTCGGCGAGCGCCAGTGCGCGCTCTTTGTGCGGCAGCGTCACGTTACAGCCGACGAAATCCGGCGTCGCGCGCCAGCGCGCAAGCGTTTCTTCCAACTCCTCAGGCAGCACGTCCACGGCTTCATATGCAAGCGCGATCCCCGTCGCAGCGGCGAAGCGCGCAAACAGCGCCGGCGACCGGCTGTGCGCGACGGGATGCCCGATCACCGCCGCGCGGGCGATCGGCTTCGCAGCGTCCTGCGCTGCGGGTACGGAGGTCATGCGACGCGCTCCAACGCGCCCGTGAAGCCCGGGAACGAGACGGCCATGCAATCAGGATCATCGAGCCGCACCTCGATTCCGGCCGCTCGTGCCGCGACTGAGAACGCCATCGCGATGCGATGATCGCCCGCCGTAACGACTGAGCCGCTGCGGAAGCGCGCCGGGCCGTGCACCGCGAAGCCGTCCTCGAACGTCTCGACTTCCACGCCGATCGTGCGCGCGGCGCGGGCGAACGTCTCGATGCGATCCGACTCTTTCACGCGCAGCTCCGAGGCGCCCGTCACGACCGTCGTTCCGCGCGCGAACGCGCCCAGCACGCCGACCAGGGGCAGCTCGTCGATCAGTCCAGGAACCTCGCCCGGTTCGACGACGATCGCGCGCAGCGACGCGCCCCGCACGGCGATGCGCCCGCGCGGCTCCTCGCCGAAGCTCGCCGGTGTGACGTCGACTTGCGCGCCGAAACGCCGCAGCACGTCGAGAAACGCGATGCGCGTCGGGTTCAACCCGACGTCCTCGACGACCGCGCGAGCACCGGGAACCACCGCCGCGGCGGCGAGCAGAAACGCCGCGCTCGACACGTCGCCGGGCACGTCGAAATCACACGCCTGCGGGATTTGCGGCCCTTCGACGACCAGCGCGCCGTCATCGGCCTCGCACGTCATTCCGTAGGCGCGAAACAGCCGCTCCGTGTGATCGCGCGTCGCGAGCTGGCCGGTGACGCGCGTGCGCCCGTGCGCGTTCAGCGCCGCGAACAGCACCGCGGATTTCACTTGCGCGCTCGCAACCACGATCTCGACCTCCGCTCCGCGCGCATCACCGTTACCGCGCACGACGAACGGCGCTGTGCCGTACGGCGTGAGCGCGATCTGCGCGCCGAACGCCTCGAGCGGCGCCGCGATGCGCCGCATCGGCCGCGCACGCAGCGAGGCGTCGCCGTCGAGCGTGACGGTCACCGGGCGCGTGGCGAGCACGCCGGCCAACAGCCGAATCGTGGTCCCGCTGTTCCCGCAGTCGATGGGCTCGCCGGGAGTCGCCAGCGCGCCGCCGGTGCCGGTGACGACCATAGCATCACCGTCCTCGGCGATGGAGGCGCCGAGCGCGCGCAGTGCGCGCTGCGTGGACCGCACGTCGAGCCCGGCCGGGACGTTGCGCAGCCGCGACGTGCCGCGCGCCAGCGCCGCGAGGATCAGCGCGCGGTGTGCGATCGACTTGTCGCCGGGAACCGTGATCGGAGGGATCGTCGCGGTCATCGTTCCTAAATGCTTCAAGAAAAGAACGAGCCCCTCGCCTTGTCGGCGAGGGGCTCGCGGTGCAGTGCTGAGATATGCCTTGCTGCTACGCGACGCCGAGCTCGACCGACACGGGTTCCGTGTAGCCGTAATACGAGCGGTACCAAAACGAGGCGCGCATGTGGGCTGAGTAAAGCAGAGGTGCCGGACTCTTGTCAATTCAACGGCGGACGCATTCAAAGGAGATAGCAAGCGAGTGGTAGGCGTGATGTCTGTCCGCACGGGCGCCGCGGAAGGCTACCCAAGTAGGCGTATGAAAGCAATGCTAGCGTGCGTGGTTTGCGAACCATCATCCCGGAATCGACATCGACGAGTGCGCGATGGCGCCGGCGTCGCGGCGCACGTCACGATCGGGCTCGCGGCTCACCGTAACTTCGACTCGTCGATGATCAGCATCGTCCGGAAAAGCAGCGCGCGACTCGAATCAACGTGCGCGAGAGAGGAGTCGCTCGGTGTGCGACTCCTCTCGGCGACCGGTTATTGTTGAGGGAGAACCGCGTTCGGAGGGATTAGAATGTGCGAGTACTCCTGGTGCGTGCGGTTTTGATGGCCGCTCATCGGTTCTCCGTGAGCTTGAACCACGTGCAGCCGTCCCGATGCGTCGACGTACACGGAGCTTGCTACGCCGATCATCACGATGTTCGGATCGAGGAACCGATACGCTCGATAGCCCGTGTGATCGTGATGTTGGCTCTCGACTCTTCGATGCGGATTCTGCAGAACAGCACTATCGAACGCCTGAACCGGCTCCTGCTGGAAGGCGGGAATCCGCGGCGCAGCGTCGGCTGGCACGGCGCCGGTGACGATGACAAAGATGAGCGAAATGACGAGACGACTCGCTTTCATGGTTCCGTTCCTCCCGTTAACTGAACATGTTGTAGCTGCAGTCACCAACGGTTGAAATCGCCTGAGCAGGTAAACCGTAGCTACGACTTCGATTCGTCGATGATCAGGATCGCGCGGCGGTCGGTGTCCTGCAGGCGCTTGAGCTCCGCGATCGCCGCGCCGACCGGGCTCTTCGCATCCAACATCTCCGTCACGCTGTACCCGAACTGCTTCTTGGCCTCTTCGTCGATCGGCGCGCGCAGCACGCCCGGCACCGCGGAGTAGCTGTCGAACAGCGTGAACGCGGGGCCCAGCTGCTGGCGGATCTTGCGCGGGTCGGCGGTGAACACGAACACGGTTCGGTCGCCGCTGCGCGAGTCGAATTTGGCACCCACCTCGGTGTTCACGTTCATGCCGTCGTCGCCGCTCGACCGCGTGGACGCGGTTTGCGACGTGTCGCGCAGGCCTTGCGGCGGCGACGCTTTCAGCGTGCGAACCCATGCGGCCAGCTGCGCCATCGACGCGTTCGTCTCGGCGATGATCTCGTGGCCGCGGTAGTTCGGCGGCAGGTCGGCGTGCGGGTCGGTCGCGCGGATCGCTGCGAAGATCTGCGCCGAATCCACCGGGACGACTGTGACGACGGTGCTGTTCGGATACAGCGGAAAGCTGCTCGGGTTCTTCAGCGCCCAGACGTGCCGCTGTGTCGCCTCATTGTGGCCGGCATCGTGCTTTGCGCAGGCGCACAGCAGCACGCCGGCCAGTACGGCGGCGAGCAGCGTGGAGGACGACGGCCTGCTCATGGCGTCGCCGTTTCGCGCGAGTGGCCTCGGCGCCTTGCGCCTCGGGCGTCACGCTTTGCGCCCCGCGATAAGAAAAGAAAGCGGAGGACGCCGTGAGGCGCCCTCCGCGGGGTGAGGGTGGGATGGGGTGTTTGCGAGGGTTTTACGCGACGCTGGGCGCGGGGACGCGCCCGTTCTCGTGCGCCGGCACCGTGACGGCGGCCGCCGCAGCTGCCGCGGTGCGCGGAGCGTGCGTGAGGTAGAGCGCGGCGCCCGTGAAGAGATAGCCGCCGACGATGTTGCCCAGCGTGACGGGAATCTGGTTCCACAGCCACCACTGCGAGAACGACACTTTCGCGCCGAGCATCATCCCGGTCGGGATCGCGTACATGTTCACGACCGCGTGCTCGAAGCCAAGCGCGTAGAAGATCACGATCGGGAGCCAGCACGCGGCGATCTTGCCGAACGTCGAGCGCGACGACGCGCCGAGGATGACGCCCAGGCACACGAGCCAGTTGCACAGGATCGCCTTGACGAACACCGCCGTCAAGCCGAACGAACCGGCGTGCTCGTAGCCCGCCGTCTTCGCGGTCGCGATCGTCACGATCTTTGCCGCGAGACCGGTCTTGTCTTCGGCGTGGAACGACATCGTCAGCGCGATCGCGAGCAGCGCGCCGAAGAGCACCGATCCGATCAGGTTTCCGACGAAGACCCAGCCCCAGTTGGCGAGCATCGCGCCGGCGGACACCTTGCGCGCGTGCATGCCCAGGGGGATGATTCCGAATGCGCCGGTCACCAGATCGAGCCCGAGCAGGACGATCATGGCGAGGCCGACCGGGAAGATCAATGCTCCCACGATCGGCATTCCGGTCTGTACGGCCGCATACGAGGCGAATGCGCTCGATACGGCCAGCAGCGCGCCTGCGAGCGCACCGCGAATGAGGAGGTCGATTGGCCGCAGAGCCGTCTTCTGCGTCGCGCTCTCAACGAGCGCAGTGATCAGTTCACCCGGCTTAAGCTGATCCATACAGGGTCAATATCGGCTCGCCCGCCTGCTTTATGAGCAAAGCTTCTGTATGGAACGAGCGGAAAAAAACAAAGGACGCTCCTTCGAGCGTCCTTAGTGCTGCAAATGCTAATCGCCTTATGCGGCGGTGCTAGCGGCTCCGACGGCGTCTTTGGCCAGCGAGGTCAGGCGGGCGAAGGCCGCCGCGTCGTGGACGGCGAGGTCCGCGAGCGCTTTGCGGTTCACCGCGACGCCCGACTTCTTCAGTCCGGCCATCAGCTTGGAGTAGGTGAGACCCTCGCGCCGGGCCGCCGCGTTGATGCGGGCGATCCAGAGCGCGCGGAAGTCGCGCTTGCGCACGCGGCGGTCGCGGAACGCGTACTTGAGCGAGTGCAGCAGCGCTTCGTTCGCAACACGGTAGTTGCGGCTGCGCGCGGCGCGGAAGCCCTTGACGAGCTTCATCACCTTGCGGCGGTGCTTGATCTTGTTGAGACCGCGCTTGATACGAGCCATGTGTCAGTCTCTCCTTAAAGCAAGTACGGGATCTGCGGCGCAAACCGCTTGAGATCACCCTTGAACGTCGGCTGGTCGCGGCGGAAGTTCCGCTTGCGCTTGCGCGACTTCTTGCTGAGGATGTGACCGCAGCCGTCGAACTGGTGGCGGTGAAGGACCTTACCGTTTCCGGTCACCTTCACGCGCTTCGCGGTGCTGCGATGCGTCTTTATCTTAGGCACTGGCTCCCCCGATGGTGGCTACCGCGTCGTCCCCTTCGGTCTTTTCCACCGCGTCGCCGGACTCGGGCTCGTGCTCGTCCTCGGCATGAGTCACGGTGTCGGCTTCGTGGTGTGCCGTGTCCGTCTTGAGATGGACGAAACGCGGCGGACCGAGCGGGGTGGCTCGCGGAGCCATGATGAGAAACATGTTCTTACCTTCGAGCTTGGCGTCGCGTTCGACGACGGCGCTGTTCTCGAGGTCTTTGGCGATGCGGTCGAGCAGTCGTTTCCCGAACGCTGTGTACGTGATCTCGCGTCCGCGGAACATGATCGTGACCTTGACCTTGCCCCCGTCGAGGAGAAGACGTTCGGCCATCTTCGCCTTGACTTCGTAGTCGTGGACGTCGATCTTGGGACGCAGCTTGACTTCGCGCAACTCCCAGTTGCGCTGTTTCTTGCGCGCCTCTTTGTCTTTTTTCGACTGCTCGTACTTGAGGCGACCGTAATCTCCGATACGGCAGACCGGCGGGACCGCGGTCGGTGACACCTCGATGAGGTCCAGGCCCTTCGTCCTTGCCATGTTGAGGGCTTCCTCGGTAGGCATGACGCCGAGCTGCTGGCCGGCATCGTCGATGACGCGGACTTGGCGGATTCTGATCTGCTCGTTGACGCGAAGCGGTCGTGCTATGACAAACTCTCCGGAAAGAACGTAAAAAAACGAAGACGCCGAAGCGGTCCCCGCTATCGAGATGCTACCGGATCGCCCGCAGGCATCCGGTGAGGATCTTGCGATCCTGCTTCGGCTCGCGGAGCGTACCATACGCCGGGGTGCGCGTCAAGGCGAAAAGCGGGTTTGCGGCGAGCGAGCGGCCGGCCCCGTTTCGCGAGGCGCCCGGCTCCGGTACGTTGACGTCTCCAATGGCCAAAGAAGCTCCGAAAACGGTCCTCGTCGCGGTCGGCGCCGACCTGCTCGTTGCGGTCGCCAAGGGAATCGCCGCGGTGCTGACGGGAAGCGCGGCCATGGCCGCCGAGTGTCTGCACTCACTCATCGATGCCGCCAACCAAGGCTTGCTCGTCGTGGGACAACGCCGCTCGTCGCGCCCGGCGGACGATTCGCACCCGTTCGGTTACGGCGCCGAGATCTATTTCTGGGCGCTCGTCGTCGCGGTCGTCATCTTCGGCGCGGGCGGCGGCCTCACGATCGTCGAGGGCGTCTATCGGTTCGTGAAGCCGGAGCCGCCGGGCAATCCGCTGTGGAACTATGCCGTTCTCGCGATCGCGTTCGTCGCGGACGGCAGCGCGCTCGTCGTCGCGATACGCGCGCTGCGCAAGTCCTATCCGAACCGGCCGCTGCACCGCGCGATCCATGCGAGCAAAGATCCCAACGTGTTCGTCGTCGTGCTCGAGGACAGCGCCGCGCTGGTGGGCGTGCTCATCGCGTTCGCGGGAACGTTCGCGGCCCAGCTGATGCACGACGGCCGCCCGGACGCGATTGCATCGATGGGAATCGGCGTCGTGCTTCTTTCCGTCGCGCTGATCATGATGCGCGAGGTCGGGAGCTTGCTGACCGGCGAGAGCATCGACCCGGAGATCGTCGCGGCGATCGAGACGGTCGCGCAGGAGCAGTTGCCGGTCGCCGAGGTGCGGCGCGTGCTGACGATGACGCTCGGACCGCAAAGCGTCGTGGTGGCGATGGACCTTGTCTTCCACCAAGACATCTCGGTCGACGACGCTGCGACGGCGATCGACCGCATCCGAAGCGAGGTCCAGAAGCGCCAGCCCATCGTGACGGAAATCTTCGTGCAGATCGACGCGCTCGCGGGCAAGGGCCGTCGCGCCGCGTGAGCGAGCCTGTCCGGCCCGACGTGTCGGCGTGACGAACATTCACGCAAAATAGAGGATCGCATGACGGCGTGGCGAGAGTCGCGCCGTTCGCGATGCTGTTGACCCTTACGACCACCACGCCGCCCGCGCGCGATCTCGGCCATCTGCTGCGCAAGCACCCGGACCGTCTGCAGACGTTCGCGCTCGGGTTCGGTGCGGCACACGTGTTCTATCCGGAGGCGAGCGATGCGCGGTGCACCGCGGCGCTGCTGCTCGACGTCGACCCGGTCGGTTTGGTGCGGGGGCGCCCGTCGTCGCGCGACGAGGGTGGGCTGGTCGAGGCGTACGTCAACGACCGGCCGTACGCGGCGTCGTCGTTTCTCAGCGTGGCGATCGCGCGCGTGCTCGGCACGGCACTCGGCGGCCGCTCCGATAGCGCCGAACTCGTGCAACGCGAGCGTGCGCTGGAGGCGCGCGTGACGCCGGTTCGTGCGCGCGGCGGCGAGCTGGTGGAGCGGCTGTTCGCGCCGCTCGGCTACGCGGTGCGCGTTGAGCCGGTCGCCGTGCCCGGCGCGGCGCACGCGGGCCGCCACGTCACGCTGGCGCTCGCCGGCGCGACGACGCTGCAGCGCTTGCTGTCCCACCTGTACGTGCTCGTCCCGGTGCTCGACGATGAGAAGCACTATTGGGTCGGCGACGCGGAAGTGGACAAGCTGTTCCGGCACGGCGGCGACTGGCTCGCCGCGCATCCCGAGCGCGAGCTGATCGCGCGCCGGTATCTGCGCCGTGCGCCGAAGCTCGCCCGTTCCGCGGTCGCGCGGCTCGCGGAGCTGGACGACGCGGCGACGGACGATACCGCCACCGGCACCGCAACCGGTGAAGCGGTGGCCGCAAACCACGGCGCAGCGGAGAGCCGCGAGGAAACGGTCGTCGAGAAGCCGCTGCGGCTGCAAGACCGGCGCATCGCGGCGGTGCTCGGCGTGCTGCGCGACGCCGGCGCGCGCAGCGTCGTGGATCTCGGCTGCGGCGGCGGCGATCTGCTGCTCGCGCTCGCACGCGACGCGGCGTTCGAGCGCGTCGCGGCGATCGACGTGTCGGCGCGCGAGCTGGAACGTGCGAAGGAGCGCCTCGACCGCGCCTTGATGCCGGCGTCGCGCCGCGAGCGGGTGGAGCTGTTCCAATCGTCCGTGCTGTATCGTGACGCACGCGTCGCGGGGTTCGACGCGGCGGCGCTGCTCGAAGTCGTCGAGCACGTCGAACCGTCGCGGCTGCCCGCGCTCGTGCGGTCGGTGTTCGGCGCGGCACGGCCGCGAACGGTGGTGATCACCACGCCGAACCGCGAGTACAACGCGCGCTTTCCCGCGCTCGCCGATGGTGCGTTTCGCCACCCGGACCATCGCTTTGAGTGGAGCCGCGCAGAGTTTCGAGCGTGGGCGGAGACGACCGCGAACGCGTACGGCTACGCCGTGTCGTATCGTGACGTGGGCGACGCCGACGAGACGCTCGGCGCGCCGACGCAGATGGCGGTGTTCGCGTGCAGCTGACGATCCCTGACTTCGCGCTCGTCGTGCTGATCGGCGCGTCGGGCTCGGGGAAGTCCACGTTCGCCGCGCGCCACTTCCGCGAGACGGAGATCCTCTCGTCCGACCGCTGCCGCGCGCTCGTCGCCGACAATGAGAGCGATCAGAGCGCGACCAAGGACGCGTTCGACGTGCTCTACGCGATCGCTGGAAAGCGCCTCGCCGCACGGCGTCTCACCGTGATCGATGCGACGAACCTGCGCCGCGACGATCGTGCTAGAGGGATTGCGCTCGCCCGAAAATATCACGCCTTGCCGGTCGCCATCGCGCTCGACGTGCGGGCCGACGTCGCAGTCGAGCGCAACCGCGCGCGCCCCGACCGCCGCTTCGGCGCGCGCGTGGTGCACGAGCACGTCCGCATGCTGCGCTCGTCGCTGCGCAATCTACGCGGCGAGGGCTATCGCGTCGTGCACGTCCTCGATGATCCGGAGCAGATCGCCGGCGTCACGATCGCGCGCGAGCCGCTCTACAACGACAAGCGCGCCGAGCGCGGGCCGTTCGACGTAATCGGCGACGTGCACGGCTGCCATGCGGAGCTGACCGCGCTGCTCGACCGTCTCGGCTACGAGCCGGTGCCGCTCGACGGCCGTATGGTGCGCCGCCATCCCGACGGCAGGCGCGTCGTTTTCGTGGGCGATCTCGTGGACCGCGGCCCGGGGATCGTGGAGACGCTGCGACTCGCCATGGACATGGTCGAAACGGGCAGCGCGCTGTGCGTTCCGGGCAACCACGAGATGAAGCTCTTGCGCAAGCTGAACGGCAAGAACGTCAACCCGTCGCACGGGATGGCGGAGACGCTCGCGCAGCTCGACGCGCTGCCTTCAGCGGAGCGCGAGGCGTTCGTCCCGGCGTTGCGCGCGTTTCTCGACGGGCTGGTGAGCCACTACTGGCTCGACGGCGGGAAGCTCGTCGTCGCGCACGCCGGTCTGCGCGAGGAGATGCACGGCCGCGGCTCGGGCGCCGTGCGCGAGTTCGCTCTTTATGGTGAGACGACGGGCGAAACGGACGAGTTCGGCCTGCCGGTGCGTTTCGACTGGGCGTCGGAGTATCGCGGCAATGCCGTCGTGGCGTACGGCCACACGCCGGTTCCGCGCCCGGAATGGGTGAACAAGACGATCTGCGTCGATACGGGCTGTGTGTACGGCGGCGCGCTCACGGCGCTGCGCTATCCCGAGCTCGAGACGGTGTCGGTCGCGGCGCTGCGCACGTACGTCGAGCCGGTGCGCCCGCTCGCGCCGTCCGCCGATGAGGCAGCGCCGGCGCCGCCGACCGCGCAGCAGGCGGCGGACGACGTGCTCGACATGGCGGACGTCTCCGGAAAGCGCCACGTCGCGACGCGCTACATCCCGCACGTCACGATCCCGGCGGAGAACGCCGCGGCGGCGCTCGAGGTCATGAGCCGCTGGTGCGCCGACCCGCGCTGGCTCATCTATCTCCCGCCGACGATGTCCCCGCCGGAAACGAGCACGCGCGAGAACCTGCTGGAGCATCCGGACGAAGCGTTCGCGTACTTTCGCAAGAGCGGGGTGACGCGCGTCGTGCTCGAGGAGAAGCACATGGGCAGCCGCGCGGTCGTCGTGCTGGCGCGCGACGCGGACGCTGCGCGGCGTCGCTTCGGCGTCGAAACCGGCGAGCGCGGCGTCGTGCTGACGCGCACGGGCCGCCCGTTCTTCAGCGATCATACGCTGAACGAGGCGCTGCTCGAACGTCTGTCGGCGGCACTGGAACGCAGCGGCTTCTGGACCCGTTTCGGCACCGACTGGCTGTGTCTCGATGCGGAGCTGATGCCGTGGTCCGCCAAGGCGCAAGCGCTCGTCGATGCGCAGTACGCGCCCGTGGGCGAAGCGGCGGTGGCGGGACTCGACGCGGCGGCTGCGGAGCTGCGCACCGCCGTAGCGCGCGGCGTGAATGCGACCGCACTGCTGGAGCGCGTGCAAGCGCGCGGCGACGCCGCGCTGCGGTACGTCGATGCGTTCCGCCGTTATGTCCGGCCGGTGCGCGGCGTGGACGACCTCGTGCTCGCGCCGTTCCATTTGCTCGCGACCGAAGGCGCGGTCTACGACGACCGCGACCATATGTGGCACGTGCACACGCTCGCCGAAATCTGCGCCGCGGACCCGCAACTGCTGCTCGCAACGGCGTATCGTGACCTCGGCCTGGACGACGAGCAGCAGTGCGCGGACGCCGTCGTCTGGTGGCAAGAGCTGACCGCGAACGGCGGCGAGGGGATCGTCGTCAAGCCGTGGACGTTCGTCACTCGCAAGGCAAAAGGCATCGTTCAGCCCGCGCTCAAGGTGCGCGGACGTGAGTACTTGCGCATCGTCTACGGCCCGGAGTACACCCTCCCCGACCAGCTCGAACGCTTGCGCGAGCGCGGGTTGGCCACGAAGCGCCGCCTCGCGCTGCAGGAGTTCTCGCTCGGCCTAGAAGCGCTGCACCGCTTCGTCGAAGGCGCGCCGCTGCGCGCGGTGCACGAGTGCATCTTCGGCGTGCTGGCGCTCGAAAGCGAACCGGTCGACCCGCGGCTGTAGGCGCTCGGCACCGGCGCGAATTGTTAGTGGCCGACTCCCATCGCCCGCTTCACGGTATTGATAGTCGTCCGCGCGGTGGGGCGGATCGCGTTTGCCGACGCCGTCAGCAGCGTGCTGAGCGCGGCTGCGTCCTCACGCAGCTCGCGATAGCGTTCCTGCAGCGGGCGCAGCTCTTCGATCAGCGCCTCGGCGACCGTGCGTTTCAGATCGCCGTAGCCTTTGTCTTCGAACCGCGCTTCCGCTTCCTCTTGCGACGATCCGGTGGCTACCATGTAGATCGAAAGCAGGTTCGTGACGCCCGGCCGTTCGGGGTCGAAGCGAATCTCCGTTCCCGAGTCGGTCTTCGCCGACATGACCGCTTTGCGAATTACGTCCGGCGCGTCGAGCACGCCGACCGCGTGGCCGGCTTTCTGCGTGCTCTTGCTCATCTTTTTCGTCGGGTCGTCGAGGCCCATGATGCGCGCGCCCACCGGCGGAATCACCGGTTGCGGTATGACGAACGTCTCGCCGAACGTCGAGTTGAAGCGCTCGGCGAGGTCGCGCGTCAGCTCGACGTGCTGCTTCTGATCCGCGCCGACCGGCACTTCGTTGGTGCGGTACAGCAGAATGTCGGCGGCCATTAGCAGCGGATAGGTAAACAGCCCGACGCGCGAGCCCTCGCGCTGCTTCTCCGCCTTTTCCTTGTACTGCGTCATGCGGTTGAGCTGGCCCATCGACGCGACGCAGCTCAGATACCACGCAAGCTCGCCATGCTCGGCGATGTCCGATTGCACGAATAGGTGCGACTTTGCCGGGTCGATCCCGGCGGCGAGCAGGATCGCCGCCGTCTCGAAGGTCTTGTCGCGCAGCACCGCCGGGTCTTGCGGCACCGTGAGCGCGTGCATGTCGACCAGGCAGAAGATGTTCTCGTACTTATCCTGCTCGGCCGCCCAGCGCTTCACCGCGCCGAAGTAGTTGCCGATGTGAATCTGTCCCGTCGGTTGGATTCCCGAGAACACGATCGGCTTGCGCGCTGCACCCGGATTCGTCATCGCGCGAGCCCTCGCTGCGGGCGCGGCGGGAACTCCGGGCGCGCCGGTGACGTCGTCAGCGCTTCTTCGATGAGCCGCAATGCCGCGTCGAGCTGCGGGTCTTCGCCGCGCAGCACGTGCTGCGGTGCGACGTCCACCTCGTGCGTCGGGTCCGTGCCGTAGTTTTCCACGCCCCAGCCCGCGTCGGTGAACCAGAACGAAAACTCCGGCTGCGTCGTCTCGGTGCCGTCCACCAGATGGTGGCGCGGGTTGATTCCCACCACGCCGCCCCACGTCCGCATGCCGACCAGCGGGCCGAGGCCGTACAGCTTGAAGCAGTGGCTGAAGATGTCGCCGTCGCTGCCTGCGAACTGGTTCGTCACCGCGACGATCGGGCCGCTGACCGACTCTTCGGGATACGGGAACGGCGGCGACCACCGCGACACGTCGTAGCCGACGCGCTTGCGCGCCAGCTTCTCGAGCAGCAGCGCGGACACGTGCCCGCCGCGGTTGTAGCGCACGTCCACGATCAGGCCGTCGCGGTCGAATTCCGTCAAATAGCCGCGGTGGAACTCGGCGAATCCCCACGGCCCCATGTCGGGGACGTGCACGTAGCCGACGCGTCCTTTCGTGCGCTCGTGCACCAGCGCGCGGTTCGCCTCGACCCATGCGCGGTAGCGCAGCATGCGCTCGTCACGCAGCGTGCGAACGAGCACGCGCCGCGGCGTGCTGCCGATTCCTCGCACGATCGAGAGCACGACGTCGCGCCCGGCTTGGTTCACCAGCAGCGCGCCCGGACCGTTCTGCGCTGTCGCGGCGCGGCCGCCGACCGCGACGATGAGATCGCCTTCCTTCACGTCGACGCCGGGCTCGGCGAGCGGAGAGTCGGCGTCGCGGTTCCACGGATCGCCGCGAAGAATGCGCCGGACGCAATACGCGCTGAGCGCGTCGTCCCACACGACGTCCGCGCCGAGGAAGCCGCGTTTGTACTGCGGCGGCGTCGGCTTGTCGCCGCCCGACTCGTACGCGTGCGACGTGCCGAGTTCGCCCTGCATCTCCCAGATCAGGTCGGAGAGCTCGTTGCGCGTGCGCACTTTCGGCAGCAGCGCTTCGTACTTCGGCAGCACGGCGTCCCAGTCGATCCCGGACATCTTTGGATCCCAGAAGTTCTCGCGCTGCAGACGCCAAGCTTCGCGGAGCATCTGCCGCCACTCAGCGCGCGGCTCGACGAGCACGCTGATGCGCGCCAGATCGAGCCAGCCGGTGCGCCGGCCGATCTCCTGCGGCGGCTTGTCGTCAGCGTCGCCATCTTCGGGCAGATCCCCGCCCGCGTCGATCGCGCGCAGCTTGCCGTGCGAGAGGTACACCAGCGTGCGCGCGTCGGGACCGAGCACGAAATCTTCGATCTCCGTTGCGAGCGTTGCGCCGCGCTGCTCCTCGAAGTCGTAGGCGTACAGCTCGCCTTCGGAATCTTCGTGGTCGCGGTCGTTCGGGCGGATTCCCCGCACCGGAAAGCGCGAGAAGATGGCGCGGCCCTTGGCGGCGACGATGCGGTCGTACGCGCCCTCGTCCACGGGAAACGCGAGCATGCGCTGCCGCAAACCGTCCGCTTCGACCACGACCGGCGGCTTCGGCTCTTTCTTCTCATCGTCGTCATCGTCGTCATCGTCGTCGTGGCGCTTGTGCAGCGGCGCCGGCTTGGGAACGAACGGGTTCGCGAGCGTCTCGCGCAGCGTGACGAGATACGGCCGCCACGCTTCGGGAAAGCTGAGCTCGAACTGCAGCGCGTCGTACACCGGGTGAAAGTCGCGCGTCGAGAGGAAGTACAGGTAGTTGCCTTCCGGATCCCAGGCGGGCGAACGGTCTTCGCGCAATGCGCTCGTCGCGTCGACGACGCGGCGCGTCTCGCACTCCGCGATGCGAACGATCGTCGTGTGCGCTTTGGGCGACCACACGTACGCGAGCCAGCGCCCGTCGGGCGAGAACGCGAGGTCATCGATGCGCTCGCCGACGCTGCGGTCGAGCAGCTGCGGCTCGCCGCCGAGATCGAGCAGCCACAGCTCGTGGCGGTTGTTGGCGAACGCGAGCCGGTCGCCGGCGGGCGAGGCGACGAGCTGGTGCA
>JAQBPK010000262.1 GCA_028287565.1 Vulcanimicrobiota bacterium | reverse complement strand
TCGACAAAGCCCGCGAGGCGATCCGCACCCGCGCCTACTACAGCGCGTTCCCCGAGAGCCCGAGCCCGCGAATCTACGGTGAGACCGCGGCCGCCGAAGGCAAGGCGGCGTTCGATGCGCGCCTCGGCAAGACGTTCGCGCTCGACCAGCCCGCCACGGGCGAGACCGTCGCGACGGAACGCTCGCCGTACGGGATCGCGCTGGACGTGAAATATCCGGTGGCGGACGTCGACGCGCTGATCGCGGCCGCAACGGCGGCCGGCGAGACGTGGGGCGCCGCATCGGTCGAGGCGCGCACCGGCGTCGCGCTCGAAGCGCTCGCGCGGATCAACGCGCACGGGTTCGAGATCGCGAACGCGGTGATGCACACGACGGGCCAGGCGTTCGTGATGGCGTTCCAGGCGGGCGGCCCGCACGCGCAGGACCGCGCGCTCGAAGCGATCGCGTACGCGTACGACGAGATGTCGCGCGTGCCGGCCAGCGTCCTGTGGGAGAAACCTGCAAAGCCGGATCCCGTGCGCATCGAGAAGACGTTCCGCGTCGTCCCGCGCGGGATCGACGTGACCATCGGGTGCTCGACGTTCCCGACGTGGAACGCGTATCCGGGGATTTTCGCGAGCCTGATGACGGGCAACGCGGTGATCGTGAAGCCGCATCCGCAAGCGGTGCTGCCGCTCGCGATGACGGTCGAGATCATTCAGGGCGTGCTGCGCGAGGCGGGCTTCGACCCGCGCACGGTCCAGCTCGCGGTCGATGCGCCGGGCAAACCGCTCGCGAAAGTGCTCGCGCAGCGGCCGGAAGTCGCGCTCCTCGACTACACCGGCTCGACGGAGTTCGGTACGTGGCTCGAGCAGAACTCGCACGCGCTCGTCTACACCGAGAAAGCCGGCGTGAACAGCGTCGTCATCGACTCGACCGCCGACCTCAAGGGAATGGCGCGCAACCTCGGGATGTCGCTCTCGCTGTACTCGGGCCAGATGTGCACGACGCCGCAGAACCTGTTCGTGCCCCGCGACGGCATCACGGCCGGCGGCGAGAAGATCTCGTTCGACGACGTCGTCGCCGCGATCGTCAAGGGCATCGACGGACTGCTCGGCGATCCGGAGCGCGCCGCCGGCGTGCTGGGCGCGATCGCGACCGACGCGACGCTGACCCGCATCGCGGACGAGAACGCGAAGCCGGGCGTCGTGCGCAAGAGCGCGCAGGTGACGCACCCGGAGTTTCCCGACGCGCGCGTCCACTCGCCGCTCGTCGCGGTCGTGGATGCTGCCGACACGGAGCGCTACGACCGCGAAGCGTTCGGCCCGATCGTCTTCGTCGTGCGAACCGCCGACACGGACGAGTCGCTGCGGCTCGCAACCGATGCGGCGAAGCGCAAGGGCGCCATCACGGCAATCGTCTACACCACCGACGACGCGGTTCTCGCGAAGGCGCAGCGCTGGGCGAACGACGGCAAGGTGAACCTAGCCGTGAACCTCACGGGGACGCTGCTGGTGAACCAGTCGGCCGCGTTCAGCGATTATCACGTCACCGGCGGCAATCCCGCCGGCAACGCGTCGCTCACCGACGCGGCGTTCGTGGCGAACCGCTTCCGCATCATCGAGACGCGCACGCCCGTCGCGTGAGCGTTGAGGAGCTGACCGGCGACGCGCTCGCGCGCGCGTGCGCCGCGGCGATGCTGGAGCGCGACCGCGCTTCGCAGTCGCTCGGGATCGTGCTCGAGGACGCGCGCCCCGGCTGGGCGCGCGCCTCGCTGCGCATCACCGAGACGATGGTGAACGGGCACGACATCGCGCACGGCGGCGTGACCTTCACGCTGGCCGACTCGGCGTTCGCGTTCGCGTGCAACTCGCGCAACGAGCCGAACGTCGCGTTGCAGGCGTCGATCTCGTACGTGAGCGCGGTAAAGCTCGGCGACACGCTGGTCGCCGAAGCGCAGGAGCAGTCATCGAAAGGGCGCACCGGCGTGTACGACATCACCGTGACACGCGGCGGCGGCGAGCTCGTGGCGCTGTTCCGCGGCGTGTGCTACCGCATCAAGGGGACGGTGCTCGGCGGAGCGGTCACGTGAGGACGTCCGTGCGGCGCACGTGAACCCCGGACCGCTCGCGGACGCCGACGGCGGACCGCTCGCCGGTGTGAACGTCGGCGGCACGACGACCAGCATCGTGCTGGGGATGCCGGACGGTGCGATCCTGGAGCGGCGCGCTTGGCCGACCCAGACGCACGACGGTGAGGCGCTGTTCGCTGCGATCGTCGCGGCCATCGTGGAGATCGCGCCGCATGCGTCGGCGATCGGCGTCGCGATCGGCGGGCCGATGGATGCGCGCACGGGAACCGTCATCTCGCCGCCGCACCTGCCGGGGATGCACGCGTTTCCGCTCGGCGCGCGACTGCGCGAAGCGCTCGCGCGCCCGGTCGCGGTACATCATGATGCTGCCGCGTGCGCGCTCGCGGAGGTTCGCTGGGGCGCTGAACGCGGCGTGAACGGGCTCGCGTACCTCACGTGCGGTACGGGATTCGGCGCAGGAATCGTCATCGACGGCCGCGCGCGCTACGGTTCGCGCGGGTACTCGCCGGAGATTGGGCACGTGCGCTATCGCAATGACGGCCCAGACGTGTTCGGCAAGCCGGGCTCGTTCGAATCGTACGGTGCAGCCAGCGCGCTGCCGAAGATCGCCCGGCTCTACGACCCGGCATACAATGCTGCAAGCGGTGCAGAAGTGGCGGAGCGCGCGGCGCGGGGCGATGCGGTCGCGCAGGCGGCGATTCGTGACAACGCGGACGCGGTCGGCGCGGCTTGCGCGCTGCTGGCGGACTTGCTCGTCCTCGACGTGATCGTGCTGGGAAGCCTCGCGACGTACCTGGGCGCGCCGTGGATCGCGCGCGTTCACGACACGTTCGCCCGCGAAGCGTTACCGTACCACGCAGGATCGTGCACGCTGCGCGCTCCCTCGCTGCCGAATGTTCAAGACCTGAGCGGCCTCGCGGCGGCACTCGACGTCGTATAATGTTGGCCGTTTGGGAAGCAGCAACCGTAGCGTAGGCGCCGAATCACGACAACCTCGGGCCAAGCCCGAGTGGTGGAACGTGCGGAACGGCCCCAGAAGCGATGAGGCTCACATCGCTTCGCTCGATCGAACGCCTCGGTGCTGACCTCGTCACGCCGGGGCGCTTGATCGTCTGTGATCGCCGCTAATATCTTCCGAGGATGCGCTGCTCTCCGCCGATGTCCGTGAGGGCGGCGTCCAGGCGGGGGCCGTCGACGTTCAGGAGCTCGACGAAGAAGCGGTAGCGGAACGGGATGCGGCGGTCAGGGCGCGCGATCAGGAAGCGCAGGTCGATGTCGCGGTCCGCGAACGCGCTCAGCGCGTCGCGCAGCGAACCGGGGCGGTCCTCCACCGCGATTCCGACGCACGCTCGGGTACCACCCGTCGCGCCGCCGCCCGGCGCGTTCGCATCTTCGCGCGACGGCACGTCGTCGAGGCGGGACGCATCGTCGCGTGCGAGCAGGAAGAAGCGCGTGTAGTTCTCCGTTTCATCCTGGACCGCGCGCGCGAGGATCGTGCCGCCGTGTACGGTCGCCGCTAGTGCCGGACCGATCGCCGCGACGGTCGGATCGCCGAGTACGACGATCTCGCGAACGGCTCCCGCCGTGTCGGTGGTGGTCGAACGCTGCCAACCATAGCGGTCGATGTAGCGGCGAACTTGTTCCAGCGCCACCGGGTGCGAGCGGATCTCGCGAATGCGGTCGACCTCGGCACCCTCGATCCCGATGAGGCAGAGCTCGATGGCGAGCGTCGTCTCACCGCGGATGCGCAGCGACGGATGCTCCCACAGCAGCTCGTAGTTACGCGGCACCGGACCCGCGATCGCGTTCTCGACCGGCAGCACGCCGTATTCGACCTCTCCGGCGGTCACCGCTTCGGCGACCGCGTCGAACGAAGCGTAGCCGCGTGTTTGGGCGTCGGACACGAGCTCGCGTGCGGCGACGTCGCTGAACGCGCCCGCATGTCCCTGGTACCCGACGACCGGCATCGCGCGCTGCTAGCCGGGCGCGTTCGCGGCCGCGGCAAGCCGGAACGCCGCGACGTACGCTTTGAAGATCACTCGGTAGTCGTCGTGCACGAAGCGCACGCTGCGCGAGCCGGTGCGTTCGAAGCCGGGGATGAGTTCCGCATAGTCGGCGTTGTGCGTCCACACGAAATCGAGGTCGAGCGTGATCGGCGGCTCGAACGTGAACGGCTGCGCTTGCGCGATGCCTGCGATCGCGTCTTTCGCGCCGGCGCGAATCAGCTCGCGCGCATAAGCCGGTGACAGCGAGTTGGTCGCATAGCGGCCGATCGAGTCTTTTACGATCACGCCGGTGATCCACGGCATCACGGCTTGCGTCTGCTCGATGCAGGCGCGGTCGCCCGTGATCAGGACGACCGGCACGCCGGCGAGCCCGAGTACCGCGGCGTTGAGCATCGCCTCGCTGCACGCGCGCCCGTTGACGTGCGTCTCGCGCAGCGTCTCGCTGGTGTAGGTGTGGTCGAGCGTCGCGTCTTGCGTCCCGACTGCGCCGTGGTAGCCGGTGAAGAACGCGGCGTCGAACGAACCGTCGATCCCTTCCGCCATTGAGAAGGGCTTACGGTTGCCGTAGATCATACGCACGTCGTCCGGCAGCTCATCCCAGAGCAGGTTACGCATCGACGCGTGCGAGTCGTTCACCAGCACATCACCGGCGCCGGCATCGCGCGCACCGTCGATCGCCGCGCGCACCTCTAGCGACATCAGTCGCCGGTAGTACGGGTACTCGGTCGTGTTCGCCGGATCGACTTGCGTCCAGGAACACACCGCGGCCGTTCCCTCCATGTCGGCCGAAACGTACAGCCGCGGGCCCGAGGTCTTCACAGAATTCACCCGCCTAGCTGCTGCAGTGCCGAGCGCGCTGCCGCGGCGCGCGCGTCGTCGGGTTTGACGATTTGAAGGTACCGGCGGAAGTCGGCGACCGCGTCGGTGCGCCGCCCGATCGCCTGCAACACGACGCCGCGGTTGAAGAGCGCCGTCGGAAAGTCATGCCGCTGCTTCAAGACCGCGTCGAGCTGTTTGAGTGCGTCGAGGTCTTGGCCGCTCTGGTGCAGCGCCGTCGCATAGTCGGTGCGCACGTCGGGATTGGCCGGGTCGAGCGCGAGCGCACGCGCGTAGAAATCGGCCGCTTTGTCGAACTTCTGCGCGTCGAACTCCATGTTGCCCAGTTGCACGAGCGCGGCGAGGTCCTTCGGGTTGCGCGCGATGCGCGCGCGCAGCTGCTGCAGCTCCGCCATGACCGGCCCCGGCGGTCCGGCCGGCGTTCCGCCGCCGACGCCCGCGCCGGGCAACGCGCCTGAGCTCTTCATCGGCCCGGTGCCGGTCTGCGGGACGGTGAACGTGCCGGGCGGATCGGTCGCGATCGGCGCGGGCGTCGCCTGGATGCGCGCGTCGCCTTGCTCGGCGGGAGCGGTGCTCGGTCCGAACGCCGATCCCGTCGTGCTGAAGCCGATGCGCAGAAACCAGCCCAGAATCCCGAGGAACACCACGGCGAAGACTGCGAGGATCGGAATCGCGATACGCGCCGGGAGGCCCACGCCACGGTCTACGCCATCCGCGGCCGGGTTCTTGCACGCGCGCGGCGAAGAAGACGGCCGTGTTCCCCGGTCTGCCCGACGTCGCCGAGCTGCAGCTGCTGTTCGCACAGTACAACTGGATGCACTTCGCTGGTGAGATCCCGTCGTACCGTATCGCGTACAATGCGCGCTTCTCGAACCTCGCCGGCCGCATTTCGCACAAGCCGCCGCTGATCGAGCTTTCGCCGAAGCACCTCGCCGGCAAACCCGGCGATCTGCGCGAGACGCTGCTGCACGAGATGATCCACGCTTGGCTGCACGCGCTCGGCCAGAGCTCCGGACATACGCCGGCGTTCAAGAAGAAGATGCGCGAGCTTGGCCTGACGTCGATCTACCACGACCTGGGCCGAGCAGCACCGCTCAACGAGTCGACGAAGCGCTACATCGTGCGCTGCGAAAAGTGCACGATGGAAGTGCTGCGCAAGAAGAAGCCCTCGGCGAACTTGGTGTGCGCGCGCTGCCGCAAGCCGCTGATCGCGTTCGAGGTGGTCGAGATGCGCCCGGTGGAGCTGGCGCGTGCGGCGTTGAGGACTCCGCCCGCCCGGTAAACCTCGAGCGGCACGAAGAACGGGTCACAGCGTTATGAGTGCTCCGGGCATAACGTTCGGATCGTCCGCTCGGCGGCGGCATTCGCGGGCTTGCCGTATGGGCGTGCATACATGGCCATGACACGTGCCCCATTCCAGCTCGTGTCGACGCCGTCCATCTGTACGTCCTCGCCATCGATTTCGCCACGCCGTTGAATGAGAGTTGCCGGATGATCGCCGCAGATGCGGATCGGGGTCCAGCGCTCCGTCGCGGGGCGGGTCGCTGGAAGCGCCTCGCGCGGGTGCGCGATCAGGATGTACTCACCGGCGTCGGCAGGATTCGAGATCTTTTGCATTCCCATGAGTTGGGGAGAGGCATTCCAGCCCGGCGGTGCGACGATCTTTTCATTGAACCCGCACGCAGCTGTTGACGTGACCAAAAGGACGCAGGCCGAGAGCGCGACTGCTTTGAGTCCTCGTGGACAACGCGATCGATGCACGTTACAGGGAAGCTCGCCTGCTGCGCTCAGAGGGCGGCGCTGAAGTAGCTGTAGCCGTTCTCCTGCAGGACGGCCACCGAGCTGATTCCCGCCGGTACGATCTGCAGTCCCGGGAGAACGCGTTCGCGGAGGTGCGCTTGGATTGCGAACGGGTCGTTGCCCGCGCCGGCCGTCGTTCCGGCCGCGACGATGCGGTTCGCGAAATCACCTAGCGCGGTGTTGCACACGTAGATGCGCACGCCGCGCCGCAACAGCGCGGGGATGGACTTGTCGCGGTTCGGCGGTCCGTCACCGGGGCGTGACCAGGGATTGCGTTCGGACGCGTCCACGTTGAGCCACTCGTTCGGGATGCGCTTCACGATGTCGGCGAGCTTGTGGCTGTGCCACGCCGCGTCGTCGAGCCCGAGCGTGCACGCCGAGCCGAACAGCACGAGCGCGACTTGCACGTTCGCCGGCGGCTCGTTCCAGCCGGACTCGAACCCGTTGAGCGTGTTCATCGCGAACTGGAACACGGCCGCATCATTGACACGCGCCGCGCCGATGGCCTGACGGTGCTTCGCACCGCTCGCGATGTTGGCGCGAAAGGCCGCCTCGTCGAGAATCGTCCCGCCCGCGGGCCCGGCCGCCGCTGCGACGCGGCTCGACGAGCCGAGCGCCACCGCCGACGCGGTGCCGGTTGCGAGGAATCCGCTCCGTGTGCTCATGCAGCGGACGGTACAAGATTTTCGGGCGGACCCCTTGCTTTTCGAACGCCGGCGCGTGATTAGCACGGCGCTGGGAGTGCTCGATGGTGTCGACGCGACAGACCCGAGATCTGTCGCGAGCGGGTTCGATTCCCGCCACTTCCAGCCCGGAGCGCTTGCCGCACCGGAGATGGTGTGCTAGAATCCATCCGGTCTCGGGTCTGTCGCACCATCGAACGAGCACCGTGTCGCAAGGCGCGGTGCTCGCCGCTTTTAGAGCAGGTGGCGCGCCGCCAGGCCTACTGCCGCTAGGATCAGCGCCGTTGCTAACAGCGTGATCAGGCGGGGGGACGAGACGCGCTTCGCTATCGCGGGACCGATGCTGCCGCCCACGATTCCGCCCAGGACGAGGGGGAGCGCGAAGTGCCAGTCGACGTCGCCGCCCAGGACGTGCGTTATGACGCCGACCGGGGACGTTGTCGTGATCACGAACGCGCTCGTTGCCGTCACGATGTGCGGGGCCATCCGTGCGCCGATCAGCAGCAGCGGGATCATCACCACGCCGCCGCCGATTCCGAACAGCGAGGAGAAGAAGCCCACCCCGAAGCCCGCGACCACGCCGACGCGCGGGTCGTGCGCGAACGTGCGCTCATGCGCGGCGCGTGATGCGATCGACCGGCGCCGGATCACGAGGATCGCGTTCATGATCAGCACGCAGCCGTACGCGATGTCGAAGCCGATCGGCGTGGACCGCTGCACGACGAGAACGCCGACGACGCTGCCCGGCACGGCGCCGATCGTGAACGGGATCGCGAGCCGCAGGTCGATCGTGCGGTTGCGCAGGTAGCCGTACGTCGCGGCGGCGGTATTGGCGAGCACCATCACCAGCGACGTTCCGGCCGCGATCGCCGGCGGAACGCCGAAGGCAATACGCATCACCGGGACGATGATGAACCCGCCGCCGAGGCCGACGAGCGTGCCGAAGATGCTCGCTGCGACGCCGATGAGGAAGAGCGCGAATGCGCCGAGCGGCGTCACCGCCCGCTGTCGGAGCCGGTCGGGTCCGTTCCTTCGGACGCCGGTCGCCCGAACGGGCTGAAGCCGCGCAAAAATTGGTCGATGGCCGGGTTGTTGACGCTCGCGTTCGCGACGATCGCCGCGTCGAACGCGCGACGGCCGATGGTGCGCACGTTGAGCGTCTGCCCGCTCTGCACGGAATACGTCTCGTTCGCCGCGCTCACCACCACGTCGCCCGGTGCGCAGTCCACGCAGTAGATCTGGTCGCCGCGCGGGCCGCTGACCAGGTACGCGAGCGTGCCGCGCACTGCGAGCTGGGTCGTGGGCGTCTTGAACACGTAGTTCGACGCGGCGCCCGCGGGATGGCGGATCGTGAACCGCAGCGCGCCGCGGCTCAGCGCGATCGTGTGCTGCGCGGCCGCGTCATGGAACGCGCCCAGGCGCACGTCGGTCTTGTCGCCGATCTCGACGACCGATGAATCGGGCAGCGTCAGGCGCGCGGCGGCGCGAAAGCCGGTGATCGCGCGCGCGTCGTCGCTCAGCCCGATGCTCCCGGCGAGCGGACGCGTCGATGCGGATGCGGCAGGGACCGCGTACGACACCTCGCCGCGAACGTGCGCGAGCTCGTTCGCCTGCTCGGCGGATGCGCGCGGAACTGCGATCGTCATTCCGGCCGCAATCGCAACGGCGAGCACAACGCGGACCGTGACCGGTGCGACCGGCATGTGGAACCGCAATCGCGGCATTCCCTGCATCAGTGGGCGTCCGCGACGGCGGGCGACGGCAGGTTCGCCGGGTCCAGCAGCACCGATGGGTTCGGCTGGCCTCGTTCCAGCAGGCCTACCACCTCGAAGTTGCGCAGCGCGAGTGCCTTGCCTTTCACGAACACCGGCGTGAGCTCGTTGACGGTGAAGCGATCCTTCACTTCCTCGTACGTCGACTCGCTGATGATGATCTGGCCGCCTTTGGCGACGTTGTAGAGCCGTGCGGCGGTGTTGACGTTGTCGCCGATCACCGTGTAGTTGAGGCGGTCGACCGAGCCGAGGTTGCCCATCACCACCTCGCCGGTGTTCAGGCCCATTCCCACGGTGAACACTTCGCGGCCTTGCGCCGCCCACTCGGTCATCATCTCTAGGATGCGCTGCTGCTGGTCCCACGCGCAGCGGACCGCGCAATACGCGTCGTCGTCGCGCGGTTGCGGCGCGGAGAACACCGCCATGACGCAGTCGCCGATGAACTTGTCGACGTACCCGCCGTGCGCGAAGACGATCCGGCACATCTCTTCGAAGTACTCGTTGAGCGCGCCGTAGATCGCTTCGGCCGTCATCTTCTCGGACATCGCCGTGAAGCCGCGGATGTCGGAGTAGAACACGGTTACCTTCACGCGCTTGCCCGAAAGGCCGAGCGCCTTGAGCGGATCGTCGTGCGACAGCATCGCGTTCACGATCTCAGGTGAGACGTGCTTGCCGAACATCTCGGTGATCACGCGCTTGTCGGCGCCCTCGGTGATCGTCCGGTACATCGCTACGAACAGCGCGGACAGCAGCGCCGCCGCATCAACGTGGATCAAGTTCATCCAGTGCAGCGTATATCCGTACAGCGCGATCGTGCCGAGCGAGTAGGCCGCCACGACGGCAAATGCCACCACGACGCCGGTTCCGGCCCGGAGCTGCGTGACGAGGAATCCGATCAGCAGCGGAACCAGGACGATGAGCGCAAGGTCCAGCCACAGCGGAACGCGCGCGACGAAGCGGCCGCGCATCAGCTGGTCCATTAATCGCAAGTTGGCGAAAACTCCGGGATACCGCCCGTTCGGCGTGACGATGTAGTCGCCCAGCGCTTGCGCAGTCGAGCCGATCACGATGAGCTTGCCGTTCGCGAACGCGCGCAGGGACGCGTCGTCGAGTCTGACGAGATCCGCGAACGAGACTGCCTGAAAGAACGACGCCGACTGGATTGCGGTGCCCGCGCGCGCGCTCGGGCCGCCGCTCGCCCCGTTGCCGATGTCGAGGTGCTGTTGCGTCTTGAACGGCAGCAGCAGCAACAGTCCCTCGCCGTCGAGCGGGATCGCGCGGTTGCCGATGCGACCGTGCCACGCATCCGGCGCGGCGACCGGTTCGCGCAGGAACGCCGACACGCTCGCCGCCGCGAGCGACGGATAGGTGTCGGTCACGCGGCCAGTCGCATCGCGCGCCGTCACCACAAGCGGCTGTCCGGCCAGCCAGCCGCCGGGGTTGTCGACGGTGGTCGAACCGAGCGCCGCGGCCGCGGCGGCCAGCGCCGGCGGCGGCTTCTCGCCGCCCAGCGCGCCTCCGCTCGACGTCACCAGCGACAGCGTCAGAACCGTCGGCTGCCGCCGCATTCCGGCGGCGAACGCCGCGTCGTCGCGCGGATCGGGCGACGGCTCGAA
>JAQBPK010000228.1 GCA_028287565.1 Vulcanimicrobiota bacterium | reverse complement strand
GGGACGGCAACGCGCTCGCGCTGTTCGAAAGCCCGTGGAGCATCAACTTGGCCCAGCAGTGGAATCCCGGCCTGACGTTCGAGCCGTTCGGCGCGAGCGACCTCGCCCGCGAGGTACCGGCGTGAAGGACGTCGGCCCGAGTTCCGCGCAGCCCCGCACGGTGGGCATGCAGCCCCCGCGGCGAGCGTTCCCGACCCAGCTCGCGATCTTGGTCGTCGCGGTGATCCTGGTGGTGCTGCTTCTGCGAGCGTGCATCGGCGGCGAGAACAAGTACGAGAAGACCGCGCACCAGCTGACGCAAGCCGTGCAGAACAACGACTTCGCGGCCGTTGCGAAGCTGGAAAACTCGCAGACGGCTGCGACAATGGGCCGCGGGCGGCTGGGCCGCGCCGCCGACCAGCTGGCACCGCTCGGAAAGATCAAAAAGGTGCACGAGAACACGCCGCCGGGCGACGGCCCGCGCGTGCACGAGTTCGACGTCTCGTTCGACAACGGCAGCGTGCACGAGAAGATCCTGTTCGATCCGGACGACAAGGTGTTCAAGTTCCAGTACGACGCCCCGGTGACCAAGAAGTAGCATGATCGGCGCGACGCCGTTCGCCGCGTCGTTCGAGGACGTGCGCGCGGCCGCGGTACGCCTCAAAGGCGTGGCGCACCGCACGCCGGTGATCACGTCGGCGACGCTGGACGAACGAGCCGGCGCGAAGGTGTTCCTGAAGGCGGAGAACCTGCAGCGCATTGGCGCGTTCAAGTTCCGCGGAGCGTACAACAAGATCGCGCAGCTCTCGCCGGAGCGCAAGCGCGGGGGCGTGGTGGCGTTCTCGAGCGGCAACCACGCACAGGGCGTCGCTTTGGCGGCGAAGCTGCTCGGCGTCCCGGCGGTGATCGTGATGCCGTCCGACGCGCCGGCGGCGAAGCTCGCGGCGACGCGCGGCTACGGCGCCGAAGTCGTGACGTACGACCGCGAGCGAATGAACCGCGCGGAGCTGGCGGCATCGATCGCCGCGCAACGGTGCGCGACGCTGGTGCCGCCGTACGACGACCCGGCGATCATCGCGGGCCAAGGCACGGCGGCATTGGAGCTGATCGAGGACGCGGGACAGCTCGACGTGCTGCTCGTGCCGCTCGGCGGCGGCGGACTGCTCGCAGGCAGCTCTCTCGCTGCAAACGCACTGTCACCGGGAGTGCGCATCTACGGCGTCGAGCCGGAAGCGGGCGACGACTGGGTCCGTTCGTGGCGCGAGAACCGCATCGTGTCGATCCCGGTCCCGAAAACGATCGCGGACGGCCAGCAAACGCAAGCGCCCGGCGAGCTGACGTGGCCGATCGTGCGGAGCCTCGCCGCGGGCGTCGTGACGGTAAGCGATGACGAGATCCGCGCGGCGATGCGCTTTGCGTTCGAGCGGCTGAAGCTCGTCGTCGAACCGAGCGGCGCAACGGCGCTTGCGGCGCTGCTTTTCGGCAAGGTCGACGTGCGCGGCGCGTGCGTCGGCGTGACGCTCAGCGGCGGGAACGTGGATCCGGCGACGTTCGCGGCCTGCATTTCGAGCTTACGCGCTTAAGGGGCCGGATCACCGAGGAACGCCGATGGAGACGAACGCAGCCGCGCAGCCGCGCAACGCCGAAGCTCTGGGCCTGTATCTCGACTTCGGCCGGGACGAATGGGCGAAGCTGCGCGCTGCGACGCCGCTCACGCTCTCAGATGCCGACCTCGAGGCCTTGCGCGGGATCAACGAGCGCGCCTCGCTGGCGGAAGTCTCGGCGATTTACCTGCCGCTCTCGCGGCTGCTGAACTTGCGCGTCGTCTCGGCGCAAAATCTGTTTCACGCGACCGACTCGTTTCTGGGCAACCCGGCGGCCAAAGTGCCGTTCGTCATCGGCATTGCCGGCAGCGTCGCGGTCGGCAAGAGCACGACCGCCCGCATCCTGCAGACGCTGCTCGGGCGCTGGCCCAGCCATCCGAAAGTGGACTTGATCCCCACCGACGGCTTCCTGTACCCCAACCGCGTCCTGCAAGCAAAGGGCATGCTCGACCGCAAGGGCTTTCCCGAGAGCTACGATGTCCGGCGCCTGATCAAGACGCTCATCGCACTGAAGTCCGGGCGCGAGGTCGACGTTCCCGTGTACTCGCACCTCACCTACGACATCGTCGAGAACGCGCTGCGCCGCATCGACCGGCCGGACGTGGTCATCGTCGAAGGGCTGAACGTGCTGCAGACCTCGCACCAGTCGCGACCCCGGTCGCAACTGTTCGTCTCCGACTTCTTCGACTTTTCCATCTACGTCGATGCGGACGAAAGCGACATCGAGCAGTGGTACATGCAGCGCTTCATGACGCTCCGCGACACCGCGTTCCGCGAGCGCGAATCGTATTTCTACCGCTACACGCTGCTGCCGGCGAACGAGGCCGAGGCCTTCGCCCACCACGTCTGGCGGACGATCAACGGACCCAACCTCACCAAAAACATCGCGCCGACCAAAGAGCGCGCGCATCTCGTGCTTCGCAAAGCCGCCGACCACTCCGTCCAGCGCGTCTTGCTGAAGAAGCTCTAGCCCAGCCATTGGGAGACGGCACGGTTCGCGCTAGATCTTGATCCGCACGTCAAGCGCCGCTTGGAACGGGATCGGCGTGCCCACGAAGCCCGTGTTCAGGTTGTTGCTGAACACGCCGTACGGGTAGCGCAGCTGCACCGGCGTTTGGTTGAGCGGCAGGAAGTTGCCCGTCGGGCCGAGGCCGGCGCCGCCCGACGGGAGCTGCGAGTACACGCAGATGTTCTTGTCGTCCCAGGCGTAGCCGCGCTGGAAGCACTTGTCCACCAGGCCCGTCATCGTCAGCGTGAAGCGCACGCGCGAGCTCGCGTCATAGCTCGTCTGCAGGTTCAGCGACAGGCGGGACGGTTCTTTGAACGCGCCCAGGTTGTCGAACTTTCCGGTGAACGCGTTCGGGATCAAGAGGAAGTCCAGGTTCTGGCCGCTCGCGCTCGTGAAGCCGCTGCAGCTGTACGGATGCGTCGCGTCCGTGCATTGGTCCGGGATGTAGCCCGTGTAGCTCAGCGGCGAGCCGTAGAACCCGCCCGAGCTGTACGTCAGGCTCGGCGTGATCGCGAACTTCTGGTGCTTGTACTGCACGACCGCGGAGAACACGTGCGGCGTCTCGTAGCCGTTCGAGCCGACGAACGGCTGCGGAATCTGGTCGTAGGTCGTGTACTCGGCGTTCACCGGGAACAAGCTCTGCACCGGCTGGTTGTAGTACGGGTTCGCGACCGTGGTCCCCGCGACGCAGGTCGTCAGCGGCGTGCCCGACGTGTCGTAGCACGGCGCCGCGGGGGCGCCGCCGACCGTCGTTCCGCAGCGCGCGTCACTTGCGTGCGTCGCGCAGAACGACGTGTACGCGTTGTAGTCTTGGACGTACAGGTTGATCGTGTCGATCACGTTCGTCCCGGACGGGAACTTCGTGTACTTGATGCGGCTGTGCGTGTACGTGTACGCGAGCTGGGCCGCGAGGCCGTCGCGCGCGAAGTCGCCCTTGCGCACCGCGAGCTCGAGTCCGTACGACGTCTGCTTGCCGACGTTGAAGCCGGACACCAAGCCGCCCACGCCGATCGGGAACGCCTGCAGCTGATCGCGCGTGCTGCGGTAGAACGGCGTCGCCTTGAGCGACGTGTCCGTCCCGCGGAAATGCTGCTCGAGCGAGAGGTCGTAGTTGTAGGACGTGTCCGGGCGCAGGTCATGGGTCGGCGTGTTGAACCCGAAGCCCAGGAAGTTCACGGCAGCGTACTTTTGCACGAAGTCGCGGTCGTTGAGGTCGTTGTACTGCAGCCACGACGTGTTGACTGGGCGCGAGTACACGCCGAACGAGCCGCGGATCACCGAGTCCGGATTCAGCGTGTACGTGAACGCGATGCGCGGCTGGATGACGCTCGCGCTGATCTTCGTCTCCGGGCTGAAGGTGAAGTTTGCCGGGACGTAGCCCGGCCCGACCGCGGCGCAGTTCGCCGGCGTCGCGAAGACGCCGTTCACCGGCGTCGCGCCCGAGACGTTGATCGCGCCGACCACGCCCGGCTTGTAGCAGAACTCGTTGTCGTACGCCTTGAACCAGAACGCGCGGTTGATGCGGCTCTGCCCGGTGGGACTCTGGGACGTGTCGCCGAGCCGGTTCGTGTAGTTCTCGAACCGTAGCCCGAGCGACAGGTTCAGCTTGGCGGTCGGCGACCAGTTGTCGCTCAGCGACATCGCGCTGAACACCGGCGAGACGCTGCTGATGCGGCCGAGATCGCCGGCTTCGGTGACCGTCCATTGCGGAAGCGCGCCGCCGGGGAATCCCGGCGCGGTGATCGGCAGCGTCGGCGAATCGAACGTACCGCGGGTCGTGCCCGCGCCCGAGAAGCAGCTCGTGTAGTCGCCGGTTGCCGGGTTGAAGCAGCTGCCGCTCTGCGCGGCGGTGCTCGGATCGATCAGGTTGGTGAACGCCGTCCCGAGGCCCTGATTGCCCGGGAACGCGTAGAAGTACCGCCGCTGGATCTTCGTCTGGCTCGTCGTCGCGGTGAACGTGAGCAGGTGCTTGTCGTTGATCTGGTTCGAGTACGCGAGGCTGGCGCCGTAGGTGTGGCTGGGGATCTCGTAGTCGTTGATCTCCGCGCCGAAGCAGCACGTGAACTGCTGGTTGGCGTTGCCCGTGATGAACCAGTTCGAGTACACCGAGTACCCGAACAGCCGCAGGTACGAGCGGTCGTTGATGTTGTGCTGGTACTGCAGTTTCGTGATCGCGACGCCGTTGTCGTTGGAGTCGCGCGCGTTGTTCGACAGCGGGCCGTTGAACGGCCGCCCCGTCGGGCTGCTCATGAAGTAGTACGGCGTTACGCCGGCCGGATTGGGCGGCGCGTACAGCGCGCCGCGGTAGACGTAGCCGTCGTGCCAGAAGGCGTTGTACGGCCCGCTCGGGGTCGATGCGCCGTTCGCGACGTCGAACGCCTGTCCGACGTACGCCGGTCCGCCCTGATCGTTCACGGAGCCGAAATACGTGTTGTACAGCTCGCTCGTGAGATACAGGAACTGCACGTCGTCCTTGCCGCCGTTTTTGTGCGGGATGCCCCAGTGCAAGTTCACGACGTTGTCGCGCTGCATCACGTTCGCGATCGCGTAGGTCTGCCCGGGTGCGAAGTAGAGCCCGTTGCCGGGCGTCGCGGCACCGCCGGTCAGCGGGTTGGGCGACCCGTCCCAGATGTTGAAGCGGCTTCCGCCGTCGCCGAACGGGTACGCGATCGGATAGAACAGCTGCGGATCGCCGGCGCCGTTGCGCTGGTCGACGTACCGGAAATCCTGGTTCGCGCCCGACGCGCCGACGTAGTACGTGAAGTTGCGGTTCTTGGTCGAGCCGCCCGTCTCGAACGAGAGCCGGTGGAAGAACGCCGGGCTGCCGAGGCCCGCGTTGATCGTCCCGAACCCCGGAAACGTTCCGGTCTTGATGACCTGGTTGACGTAGCCCGACAAACCTTGTCCGTCCGACGTCGCGGGCGTTCCGCCGGTGTAGACCTGCAGCTCTTGCTGTCCGAGCGTCGAGAGCATCGTCTGCGGCGCGTTGTCGTACACGCGGTTCACCGGGATGCCGTCCAGCTCGTAGCCGACCTGGTCGATGTCGCCGCCGCGGATCGAAAGCGTTTGGTACCAGCCTTGCTGCCCTTGCGCCACCACCGCGCCGGGCACCGACTGAATCGCGCTGTACGCGTTGCTCAAACCGCCCGGACCTCCGAGCGCCATCGTCGCGTCAGACAGCGCGCCCGTCACCGAGTACACGTCGCTCGTCGTGCCGGGCTTCACGAGGTCGCTCGCACGGCGCGCGGTCGTGCCGCCGATGCGCTGCAGCCGCGGAACGATGCTGCGGTTGAGCGTCTGCGTCTGATCGGCCTGAACCGTCACGCCCGCGAGCGCGAGCGGCTCGTACCCGGTGCGGTCGATGGAGACGATGTACGTGTCCGGCGCGAGCGAGAGAAAGCGGAAGCCGCCGTTTGCGTCGGTCGTCGAGTTTTCGCTCTGCGACGGCGACACGACGCTGACGCGCGCGCCGGCCACCGCCGCGCCGCTGTTCTGATCGACGATCCGGCCGACAATCGTGCCGGTTGTTCCCGCGCACACCGCGAGGGGCGAGATCGCAACCGTCGCGGCGATGGCAATCGCGCAGACGGTCCGTAGCAAGCGTACCATCCCGCATCGTTTGCTGGGTGGCGGTCGTTCCCTTCGGCCGCCGGGCCTGGTGTGACGCGATAGCGTCAGCGCGTCGAGCCGGGCCGCCCCATCTCGTAGAACTGCGGGTTCGGACGCATGTCCATGAAGCCGGCCATGCGGTTGGAGAAACCGAAGAAGCCCGCGACCGACGCGATGTCCCATGCGTCCTCGTCGCTCAGGCCCACGGCCTTGAGCTCGGCGAGCTCCTTGTCGGTCGCGGCGAAGCCGCGCTCGTTGACGCGCGACGCGAATGTCAGGATCGCGCGCAAGCGCGGCGTCAGATCCGCGGTGCGCCAGTTCGTCGCGATCTGGTCGGCGACGATCGCGTCCTTGCCGAGGATGCGCAATGCGGCGCCGTGCGCGGTGACGCAGTACAGACAGTCGTTCTCGGCCGACACCGCGACGACGATCGCCTCGCGCTCCGCGCGCGACAGGCCGCTCGGGCCTTTCATCAGCAGGTCGTGGTAGTGCATGAACGCGCGGAAGTGCTCGGGGCGCTTCGCGTACGCGAGAAAGACGTTCGGGACGAACCCGATCTTCGCGCGCGTCTCCTCGCAGATCGTGCGAATGTCGTCCGGCATGTCGTCGAGCGACGGCGCGCCGAAACGCGAAGGCGCCGCATTGTGCGCGGCGCCCTCGTTGAACGGCGGGTGGCTACTTGGGCGCGACGAGGTTCCCGCAGGAGACATAGACCGCGGCCTCCTTGGCCGACTTGTGGACGTTGATCGCGTACGGGGCTTTCTGGAGCTGCGCGATCGTCACGCCTTCGACCGTCGTCTCCGACTGCCCGTCGTGCACGGCCTTGAGCGGGTACGCGGGCTTGGGATCGAGCTTCTCGCAGGTTCCCTTGTGGATGTGCGCGGGCTGGTCGACCTCGCCGCCGTTTGCGGTGCGGAGCTTCACGATCAGGCCCCTGGCGCCGTCGTACAGCGTCGCCGTTCCGGTCTCGCCCGAGGCATTCTGCGCGACCAGGTGGAGCTGCGTGGGCATCTTGCGCGCCGGCGCGGGTGCTGGGCTTTGCGCGGTCGCCGCGAGGACGAGCGCCGCGCTGAACGCGGCCGTGGTAATGAGTTTCAGCAAGAAGACCTCCCCATGAAAGCGAGTTGGCGATCCTTCGCGGCGCGAAGGGGACAGCCTGCGAAAGGAACGCACGGCACCGTGCGAACACGGCGTCCGGCGGCCTTCACCGCGTCAAGATCGCGTTACATCGCTCAGCGGGTCTTGAGCATCTCGCGCGCCGCGTTCCACCCGGGCGCGCCCATCACGCCACCGCCCGGATGCGCCGCCGACCCGCATAAGTACAGGTGCTTCAGCGGGGTGCGGTAGTTCGCGTAGCCGGGTGCGGGACGGAACATGAACAGCTTGTTCAGGCTCATCGAGCCCTGGAAGATGTTGCCGCCGGTCAGTCCGAACTTCGCCTCGATGTCGACCGGGCTGAGCACCTGGCGGTCGATCACGGACGCCTTGAACCCCGGCGCGTATGCCTCCACGACATCGAAGCAGCGGTCGGCGAACGCGTTGCGCGCGGCGTCGTCCCACGGGCCGTCCGCGAGCTTGTAGGGAGCGTACTGGCAGAACATCGACATCAGATGTTTCCCCGACGGCGCCACCGTCGGATCGACGGCCGACGGGATCGTACACTCCACGATCGGGTTCGCGGAGAAGCGGCCGTACTTCGCATCGTCGTAGCCGCGCTCGATGTAGTCCTGGTCGGGACAGAGATGGATCGTGCCACGGTGCTGCGGGCCCGGATCGCTGCCGGGACATGCAGTGAAGTTCGGCAGCGCGGCTAGCGCGACGTTGATCTTCGCCGACGCGCTGCTGTAGTCGATGCGCTCGATCTCCGCCAGAAAATCCGCCGGCAGATCGCCGCGGTCCAAGAACGTCTCGAACGTCAGCCGGCAGTCGACGCTGCTCGCGACGTTGCGCGCGCGCAGCTCGTCGCCGTTCGCGAGCACGACACCGGCGGCCGAGCCGTTCTCGACGATGATGCGGCTCACTTCGGCTTCGGTGCGAATCTCCACGCCCAGGTCGGCAGCCGCGTTCGCGAGCGCCTGCGTGAGGCCGCCCATCCCGCCCTTGACGTAGCTCCACACGCCGCGCGCGCCGTTGGTCTCGCCCATCACGTGGTGGAACAGCACGTACGCGGTGCCGGGCATCGACGGCGACGCGAACGCGCCGATGATCGCGTCGGTCGCGAGCGTCGCCTTGAGCTCCTCGGACTCGAACCAGCGGTCGAGAATGGGCCGCGCCGCACCGGTGAGGATCTCGATCGCCTCGCCCATCGCGCCGTTCAAGCCCTTGACGCTCAGGCCGAGCCGCCCCAGCGCGAGCAGATCGCGGACGCCGGGCTTTACCGGATTCGGCGGCGTCTGGATCAGCGTCGGCTCGATGACGCTCGCGACGCGCTCGAGCATCGCGACGTACTTCGGATAGCTCGCCGCGTCTTTCGTGCTGAACCTCGCGATCTCGCGCTCGTTGCTCGCCTCGTCCGCGCCGAGCATCAGATAGCGCCCGTCCGGGAACGGCGAGAACGACGACGGGTTGCGCTCGAGCAGCTCGAACCCGTAGTCGCGCAATCGCAGATCGCGGATGATCTCGGGCCGGAACAAGCTGTTCACGTACGCCGCGGTCGACACTTTGTAGCCCGGAAACGTCGTCTCTTCGGTGACGCACGCGCCGCCGACGATGTAGCGCCGTTCGAGCACGAGCACCTTGCGCTTCGCGCGCGCGAGGTAACACGCGGTCACGAGGCCGTTGTGGCCGCCGCCGATGACGATCGCGTCGTACGTTTTCGCCGGGCTCTGCGCCCGCGTCACTTCGGCGCGCGGCCGTTCGTCGGGGCGGCGAGCCGCGTGCTGCCGTTGGCCGGGCGCTTGCGCTTGGGCGTGAACGGCTTGCCGGTTTTGTACGTTCCGTGCCGCGGCAGCCTCCAGTCGACGTCGTCGCAGCCGATCGGTGTGAACGCG
>JAQBPK010000193.1 GCA_028287565.1 Vulcanimicrobiota bacterium | reverse complement strand
CGCGGCGCTCGCCAAGCTGACGGCCGGCGGCACCGCCGGCGGGCCGCAGACGTTCTGTTCGGGATCGCGGCTGTTCGCGGCGGCCGGCATCACGTACCGGAAGAATCCGGATGCCGATGCGACGATCATCGCGGAGCTCGAACGGGCGAACCCGCTATTTCACTGGCGGCGCTGGCCCGGCGGAAACCGCGATTTGATTTTTCAGGCGTACCCGACGCAGGGTGACGTCGACACGGTCCTCGCCGTTGACAGCTTCTTCGATTTCGGCAGCGGGCCGACCGACGACCAGTACTTCGGGCTGCTCGAGAACATTCACAACCTGATCCACAACTTCACCGGCGGCGTGAACCCGAACTACAAGTACGATCCGTCGACCGAGGACGAGCGGCAGAACCCGGACAACCCGCAGGGCGGCGAGCCCGCGTTCGGCGACATGCAGAACGGCGGCGCGACGGCGTACGACCCGCTGTTCTGGTTCCACCATGCGAACGTGGACCGGCTGTGGGCGGAATGGCAGAAGCTGCATCCCAACGTGTCGCCCGATAATCCCACCGCGGTGCTCGCGCCGTGGAGCTTGATCGTGTCGGACACCGCGAGCACGAAGAAGCTCGGTTACGAGTACGTCGCCAACACGCACCTGTTCCTCACCGACAGCTCGACGCCGATCGAGCGCTTTCGCTCCGCGGACGTCACGAAGCCGGCTGCCATGGTGCAGCGGCATCGGAAGGCCGAGATTCGCGTGCACACCGTGCAGTACGTCACGCGCGGCGGTTACCACGTGCGCGCGTTCCTCAACGCGCCCGACGCGACGATCGACACGCCGACCACCGGCAACCCGGGTTTCGTCGGCCAGGTCAACGTGCTCACGGGATTGTGCATCGGCGGGCCCGGGCACTGCGCGGTGCCCAAGCGCAGCACGAACCGCTTCGACAAGCGCCCGCGCCATCACAAGACGCCGTCGAACCTGCGCTTCGACGCGACCGCGGCCGTCAAGGCGCTCTCGGACGCCGGCGTCACGGACTTCCATGTGAACCTCGTCGTGTTCAACAGCGACGGGACACCGGCCACCGACGCGCTGTACATCGACGGCGTCTCGCTGAACTTCATCGACTGAGCGCGAGAGGATCGCATGCCTGCAACGTTTCGGATCCATCCGGCCATCGGCGTGGCCCGCCTCGGCAACAGCCCGACGTCGTACTACATCGCGCCCGAAAAGACCGGCGGCCTGCCGATCGAATGCGATCAAGACACCGGCAACGCGATCGTCGTGAACGGGGTCGAGCAGCACGTCAGCTCGTTCAAGGAGAACGGTCAGATTCGCCGCCAAGCCGCGCGCTTTCGCGTGTTCGTGTACGACGGCACCGCCGATGGTCGTGAGCTGCGGATCGGCGACGTGCTCACCGTGCGCTCTTCGTCACCGCACGCGCGTCGGCCGGCGCAGACGCTCAAGGTGAAGGTCGTCGACGTCAGCTGGACGGTGTACGTCGCGAACAAGAAGGCGAGCTGGTACGAGTTCCTGCAGACGAGCGGCGAGCACGGGTACGCGCCGAACCATCCGCTGCGCAATGCGGACATCACCGACGCGCAGGACCGCCAGCAGCTCATCATCGACCCCGGGCCGCAGAGCGTGCAGTTCTACGACCAGTACCAAGGTGCGTCGCAGCGCACCGCATCGTTCTCGGCGAGCCCCAACTCCGGGCAGACGTTCCCGCCGCCGCTGCAGCCGAACTCGATCACGACGCTGGGCGAGATTCGTTCCACGCAGCAAGACGGCGCGAACCGCCTGCTCGTGCTCGGCGGCTTGGGCAACTCCGGCTCGATGAAGACGGGGTTCGGCAACCCGAAGATCGAGACGTTCGCGAACAACGACGGCTGGTTCGACGACATCTCCGACGGCCCGGTCACCGCGAACATCCTGTACGAGCTGCTCGAGGAGAGCGGCGTTCCGGTGCCGCCCAACAAGCAGGGCCATCAGCCGCGGGGCAGCATCGCGGTCGACGACCCCGCGTGGGTGATCGTCGGTTACCCGCGCTACGCGCCTGAGGTCGTGGACATCGTCACGATGGACGATCTGCTGTTCGATCTGTCGGTGCGCAACTTCGCGTACGTGCCGTACTTGTTCGGCATCGCGCCGTTCGACGGCTCCGTTCCCGTGCCGCACAGTCCCGACGAGATGCAGGCGTGGCGCAGCCGGGCGACGTTCAACCCCGACTACTACCCGTATTTCGAGCGCGATATCTGGCCGATCCTGAGCCGTCCGTTCAACTATCAGTTTCTGATGGACGCCGACGCGATGTCGGGCGGCGACCCGCACCAGACGGGTCCCGGCGGGAACTTCGATAAGGGCGTGCTGCGCGTTCCGCCGCAGCGCGGCGGGGGTGAAGATCCCGGCTGGCACAAGCGGCAGTTTCTGTACGCGGCGCTGCGCAAGCCCGGGCAAGAGAACGATCCGTTCGCGCAGCCGAACCGCGAGCTGAACGATCCGCGCTATTCGATCTATTTCGCGATGCCGCGTTTGTGCGGTGACAACCCGCTCGCGGATTTGGATGACACGGCCCCGCCGTCGAAGTTCTTGCGGCTCACCGACACGATGCTGTTCATGCTCAAGCAGTGGGCCGAAGGGAAGTTCATCGACGAGAAGCAGGAGGGGATCGTCGCGCCGGCCGAGCCCGGCGGTGCGGGCGCCGCGCTCGACCGCGGCGTGCTGGGCAGCGTGCTCGGCGGATCGTTCTGTCCGGGTGCTGAGACGTCGTGGATCGTGCGCAACCCGGCGATCTATGCGGCGCCGTACCGCATCAACCAAGCCGGGTACACGCCCGGTGCGCTCAGCCAGCCGGCGGTCGTGAGCGGCGCGACGACGACCGCGAACCTGCAGGGCGGGCTCGAGCCGGGCGACATCTCGAAGTACGACGCGATCCCGTGGCAAGCCGACTTCAACGAGTGCGCCACGCAGGACATCGACATCACGTACAGCGACTGGAACGTGCGCTATCCTGACAGTACGGGCGACGTGCAGCCGGCGCAGGTCGAGACGATCTACTGGTGGCCCGCGCACCGCCCGATGTACGTGAACGGCGCACCGTGGTCGCCGACGGCGGTCACGCCCGCGGGCGATCTGCAAATGGTGACGGTGTGGTCGACGCTGGGGTTCGTGACGCGCAATCCGGAGTTCGCCGTCGGGTTCAGCGGCGTCGTCGATCCGGCCGACCCCGTGTTCATTCTCACCGAGACGTCGTAGCAGCGAAGGAGCAGATCGTGGCGCAGAGTCCCAACATCGGAAGCTTGGCGGGAACGTGGACGTACCGCAGTTTCAACAACGATCCGAATCTCGCGACGGACTTTGACGCGCTCGAGTTCGGGCGCGGCAACATCACGATCGTGGACGCGCCGATGGGCGTGTTCACGGGGCGCATCTTCGGGCCGGGTTGGGCGCTCGAGCTCAGCGGCTCGATCGGGTACGGGACGCCGGGCGCGGTGCGGTTTCAGGGCAAAGGCGTCGTCGGCGGCGCGGAGTGGATCTACGACTACATCGGCTATGTGATTCCCGCCTGGCCGAACGGCGTCGACCAGCGGCCCGCGATGGTCGGTTCCATCGTGCGGACGCTTCCGCATCCGGGCAGCGGTGAAGGGACCGTGAACCCGGCGGGCGTCGTCGCGTCGTGGATCGCGGTTTGGCAGAGCGACGTCGCGACGCTGAGCTGACGCGCGGCGCTCGCGTGTCGGAACACGTGCACGATGGCGTGTACGATGTCGTCGTGCTCGGCGGCGGGCCGGCGGGAAGTGCTGCGGCGCTCGCGCTCGTGCAGGTGCGTCCCGAGCTGCGCGTGCTGCTGGTGGAAGCTTCGGCGTTCGAGCGCTGGCGCATCGGCGAGACGCTCGCGCCCGGCGGACGGCGGTTGCTCGATGGGCTCGGCGTGTGGGAGCGCGTGCGCGCGGCCGGTGCGCTGGAGTGCTTCGGCACGAGCGCCGTGTGGGGCGGCGAGGATCGCTACGACAACGAGTTCGTGTTTTCCGCGCGCGGGAATGCGTGGCACGTCGATCGGACTGCGTTCGATGCGGCGCTCGTCGCGTGCGCGCAGGAGCGCGGTGTGGAGGTGTGGCGCGACGCGCGGTTTGTTGCCGGCGCCCGCGCGGGCGATCGTTGGCTGCTGACGATCGCACGCGGTGGTGTGGAGCGGTGTGCGGTCGCGCGCGGCGGTGAGGAACGGGGTGCGGTCGTGCGGGGCGGGGAGGAACGGGGTGCGGTCGTGCGGGGCGGCGAGGAGACGTGTGCGGTTGAGGCGTCGGTCGTGATCGATGCGACGGGGCGGAACGCGTGCTTTGCGTCGCGCCAAGGTGCGGGGCGGATCGTTGACGACCGGCTTGCCGGCGTCGCCGTGCGGTTTCGCGCGCCTGACGACGTGCGCGATGCGACGACGCTCGTCGAAGCGCAGGAAGACGGCTGGTGGTATTCCGCTGCGATTCCCGGCGGGCGCATCATCGTTGCGTGGATGAGCGACGCGGATTTGATTCGGCGTGACGCGCTGAAAGAACCGGCGCGGTGGCTTGCGCGGCTGGGTGTGTCACGCGAGACGCGCGCGCGGTTGCGCGCGTGCGTGCCGGAATGGCCCGCGGGGATTTGGTCCGCGCGCTCGCAGCGTCTCGCGCAGGTGTGCGGAGAGCGTTGGCTCGCCGTGGGCGATGCCGCGTCCGCGTTCGATCCGCTGTCGTCCGCGGGCGTGCTCAAGGGACTGTACACCGGCAAGATCGGCGCGTTCGCGGTGCTCGATCTGCTGCGCGGCGATTCGAGCGGGTTGGAGCGCTACCGCGCGCACGTGGAACGCGAGTATGCGGCATATCTCAAAACGCGAGCGGTGTTCTATGCGCTCGAGCAGCGCTGGCCGCAAGCGGAGTTCTGGCGGCGGCGCCATGGCGACGCCGCGCACGCGGCTGCGCGGTCCACATTATCGAGGCCTGCTGACTCGGCGGGCTGGCGGCAGGCGGCGCGCGAAGCCGCGGGGTGATGGAAAACGTCGCCGAGCTCTTGCGCCTGCCCTCGCCTGCGCCGAAACCGCAGTCGTTGGCGATCGACGGGACGACGATCTGGATGGGGTCGCGCGAGACGTGCCGCATCTACGCGATCAACGCGCTGACGTGGGTGGCGCGCGATGAGGCGGTTGCGCCCGGCGTGCCGTGGGGGATGGCCGTCGTGGGCGACGAGCTGCGCGTGCTCTACGGCGAGGGCGATGAGGACGACCGCGTCGTGCGGCGCTTCATCCCCGGCCACGGCTTCAAATCCGAGGGCGGGTTCCGGTGTCCCGACGGAACCGGCTCGCACCTCGGCTGGGACGGTGACACGCTCTACATCAGCCAGTGGTACAACAAGCGCATTCTCGGCGTGGACGCGACCGGCAAGGTGCTCAGCACGGTCGAGGTGCCGCACGGGATCTGCGGGCAAGTCGTCGTGCAAGGGCGGTTCTATCTCGCGACGACCGATGACGAGGAGAACGGGCCGTATTGGCTGACGCGCGTCGATGCGCGCGGTGCGGCGCCGGTGTGCGAGGATCTCGCGGTGATTCCGTTCCCGGCGCGCGCGCTCGCGTTCGACGGGGAGCGGTTTTGGACGAACCACCGCGAAGCGGATCAGATGGTTGCGTTCGCGCGCCCCGACGTCTAATGTTTCGGGACGGTTGGGAGCGCGTCGTGCTCCCATTCCATCCATGAGCCGTCGTACACCGCGACGTCGTTGAAACCCGCTTCGCGCAGGGCTAGCCATGCGCCCGATGCCGAGACGCCGCTTCCGCACGTGACGATTGTGCGCGCCTTTGGATTCAGCTCTCGCTCGCGCACCAAGCGCTGCAGCGTTGCAGGATCCGTCACGCGGCCGCCGCGGGCGTCTTCGAGGAGCTCGTTGCCGCTCAGGCGCACCGCGCCTTTGATGTCGCGATCGCGCTGCGCGTATGTTTGATCCCGCTGCGTTTCGAGGAGCTGCGCGGTGCTGCGGCCATCCGCGATTGCGCGGACTTCGTCGCGCGCCGCGCGAATTTGCGGGTGCGTTCCCGGTGTGAACTCTGCGTGTGCTATTTTTCGCGGTTCGGTCGATAGTTGGTGTCCCGCTGCCGTCCATGCCGGTAGGCCGCCGGCCAGGACGTACGCTTCTTCGTGGCCGTAGTAGCGCAGCATCCACACCATGCGCGCGGCGAACGGGATCGTTCCCGCGTCGTATGCGACCACGATGCTGTCGTCGCCGATGCCGTGCGCGCCCATCACCAGCGCGAAGCGGTGCGGCGGTGCGACGCGCGCCGCGTACGGCGTCGCCGGATCGCTCAGGTCGTCCGCGTAGTCGAGGTGCACCGCGCCCGGGATGTGTCCGGCGGCGAACTGTTCCTTGCCCGACGGCATCGTGACGACACCGCCGTGCGGGACGCTGCGCGCGTCGATGATGCGCACGCCCGGATCGTCCAGCCGGCTCGCGAGCCAGTCGACCTCGACGAAGTCGGCCTTCATGGCGCCGATCGCATGGCGCGATTCCGCTGCGATCCGTCCATGACGGTCATCTCAAACTGCGATCGACGGTTTGCTCAGGTCGAACCGCTTCTCGGCGTCGTCGGCGATGTACTTCCCGATTGCGAGCGATGACGTCGCTGCGGGCGACGGGGCGTTGCGCACGTGCACGACGCCTTCCGAGCCTTCGAACACGAAGTCGTCGACGAGGCCGCCGTCCGACGTCATCGCTTGCGCGCGCACGCCGGCGGGGCCGGGCAGGCAGTCTTCCGGCTGCAGTTCCGGGATGTAGCGCTGCAGCGCTTTCACGTACGCGGAGCGCACGAGGTCGCGGTACATCTCGCCCGCGCCCATCTCCCAATATTTCGAGGCCATCTTGAAGAAGCCGGGATACGTCAGCGCGTCCCACAGCTCGGCGGGGTTGATCGTGAAGAACGAGTAGCCTTCGCGCGCGAACGCGAGCACGGCGTTGGGGCCGAGCCAAATCGAGCCGTCCATGCGCGGCGTGAAGTGCACGCCCAGGAACGGGAACTCAGGATCGGGGACCGGGTAGATGTTGCCCTTGACCAGATACGACTTCTCGGGCTTGAGAATCAAATAGTCGCCGCGGAACGGGACGATCTTCGGGTCGACGCTGCCGCCCGTCATGCGGCCGAGCTTGTCGCTGTACAGACCGCCGCACGTGATGACCGATTTCGCGTGGATCTCGCCTTTCGGCGTTTTCAGCACGGTGACGCCGGCGCGGCGCTCGATGCGCGTGACCTCGTGGCCGAGGTACATGTCGGCGCCCATCTCTTTGGCGTCTTCGCCGAACGTTCGCGAGACGAGGCCCCAGTCGACGATGCCCGTGACCGGCGAGAAGATCGCTTTTACGCCGCGCGCGTACGGTTCGCGCTCGGCGATCTGCGCGGCGTCGAGCATCTCGAGGTTTTCGATGCCGTTCTGCTGGCCGCGCGCCCAGAGGTCGTCGAGCCTTCCGAGCTCGGACTCTTCCGTTGCGACGATCAGCTTGCCGACGTTCTTGTACTCGATGCCCTTCGCGTCGCAGTACTCCCACGCGAGCTTGCGGCCTTCGACGCACAGCTTCGCCTTGAGCGAGCCCGGCTTGTAGTAGATGCCCGAGTGGATGACGCCGCTGTTGTGGCCCGTCTGGTGCTTGCTCCAGACGTCCTCTTTCTCGACGTTCGCGACGCGCAGGTTCGGGTGGCGGAGCAGCAGCTCGCGCGTGGTGGCGAGGCCGACGATGCCTCCGCCGACTACAGCGATGTCGTAGACCATGTCGCTGCTATTCTCGCCGATTTGGGAGCCGCCCGCCTACGACTTCGTACCGGCCGGCCCGTTGCGGGCGCACAGGGAACGGCGGTTCGGATAGCGGAGCCCCTGCGGGCTATGTTGACCGCGCCCCGCACGCTCGCGCCGTTCCGCAACGAACCGATTCGCGACTTCTCCGATCCCGCCGACCGCCGTTCGCTCGAGGAGGCGCTCGTCCGCGTGCGCGCGACGCTCGGGCGGCGCTGGCCGCTGGTGATCGATGGCGTGAAGGTCGCCGGGCCGCGGACGATTCCGTCGATCAACCCGGCGCGGCCCGACGAGGTGGTGGGCGAGGTCGAGGAGGCGAGTCCCGAGCAGGTGTCGCAGGCGCTCGACGCCGCGACCGATGCGTTCGCCAGCTGGAAGACGACGAGCGCGGAGCAGCGGGCGGACTTCCTGCTTCGCGCGGCGGCGCGAATTCGCGAGACCAAGGACGACTGGAACGCGCTGCTCGTGCTGGAGGTCGGGAAGCCGTGGATCGAGGCCGATGCCGACACGGCCGAGGCGATCGACTTTCTGGAGTTCTATGCGCGGGAGGCGCTGCGCATGGCGAACCCGCCACCGCTGACGCCGATCGCCGGGGAGAAGAACTGGCTGACGTACCTGCCGCTCGGGGTCGGGGTGGTCCTGCCGCCGTGGAACTTCGCCTTCGCGATCATGGCCGGGATGACGTCGGCTGCGGTCGTCACCGGGAATACGGCTATTTTGAAGCCGTCGCCGGATGCCGCGGTGATCGCGGCGCGCTTCGTGGATTTGATGCACGAGCTTGGGTTGCCGCCGGGGGTGATCAATTTTGTGCCCGGGGATGGGGTTGCCGTCGGGGAGCGGCTCGTGACCGATCCGCGGACGCGGTTCGTGTCGTTCACCGGGTCGAAGGGGGTCGGGCTGCGGATCAACGAGCTCGCCGCCAAGACGCCGCCCGGGCAGCGGTGGATCAAGCGCGTCATCGCGGAGATGGGCGGGAAGGACGCGATCGTCGTGGCGGACGACGCGGATCTCGATGCGGCGGTCGCCGGGGTGGTGGCTGCGGCGTACGGGTTCTCGGGGCAGAAGTGCTCGGCGTGCTCGCGGGCGATCGTCGACCAGGCCGTGTACGGGGCGTTCTTGGAGAAGCTCGTGCCGGCGGTTGAGGCGCTGGCGGTCGGGGATCCGGCGGTGTACGGCAACTCGGTCGGGCCGGTGATCAACCAGAAGGCCGTCGAGAAGATCACCGGCTACGTGGAGGTCGGCAAGGGCGAGGGCCGTCTTGTTGCCGGGGGGTCGCGGGCGCCGGGCGAGGGGTATTTTATCTCGCCGACCGTCTTCGCGGATGTTGCACCCGGGGCGCGGATCGCTCAGGAGGAGATCTTCGGGCCCGTTCTGGCGGTGATCGAGGCTCGGGATTACGACCATGCGCTGGAGATCGCCAACGGGACGGAGTTCGGGCTGACCGGCGCGGTGTTCTCGGCGAGCGAGGAGCGGCTGCGGCGGGCCCAGGACGAGTTCTTCGTGGGCAACCTCTACCTCAACCGTAAGTGCACCGGCGCGCTCGTGGGCGGGCAGCCGTTCGGCGGCTTCAACATGAGCGGCACCGACTCGAAGGCGGGCGGCTACGACTATCTGCTGCTGTTCACGCAGGGCAAGTCGATCTCGCGCAAGGTTGCTGCGCACGCCGCGGACGACCTCGCCGCCGGCATGGACTGACCGCGCCGGAAATCGCGCTATTAGAAGAAGACGCGCCGGGCGGGGTGTTGCTCGGGCTGTCGGCTTGCCGGAGCGCTGTGGATAGAGCCGTGGAGAGCCGACGACTCCAGCCATTGACATGGTAGACACGGAATGATAATCTATCTCTCGTTGACTCTGACGCCTCGCCTCTTCGGTGCGGTCAAAGATCCGGTCCGAAAAGGGCTTGGCGGAAGCGTCCGTTCCTTGAAAACTGAACAGTGCAGTAGCGCATAAGTCTGTGGGTCTCCGGCCCGGCCAGACAGGTGCGCGGTTCCGCAAGGGCCGCGTTTTTGTTTGTCCTGGTTTGTGAGAATCAATGGGATTCGTGCTGCGGGCTCTCCGGCTCCACCGGACGTTCGCACAAGGCATGAGTCCCGCAAAGAACTATGACTGGCCGTTCGTCGCAAGACGCGCGGTCGATTCGGATTCGCAGTCCGGATCAAATCCGGTTCACCGAGCGATCGGGGAGCCGGCAAGTCAGCGAAGATAGAGCTGTCAAAAGCTCCATGAATTTTTATGGAGAGTTTGATCCTGGCTCAGGATTAACGCTGGCGGCGTGCCTAACACATGCAAGTCGAACGAGGTAGCAATACCTAGTGGCAGACGGGTGAGTAACGCGTGGTCAACCTACCGTTGAGT
>JAQBPK010000198.1 GCA_028287565.1 Vulcanimicrobiota bacterium | reverse complement strand
ACCAGGCGCAGCGCCATCAGCTCGTCACCGTCCCCTCGCTCTACGGCCTGCCGCCGCACATCGACGCGCAGGGCCGGATGACGGCGCAGGTCGCCGACAAGTTCGAAGAGCTGCTGCGCCGCGATCCCAAGCGCGCCGCTAAGGTGCGCACCGCCGAAGAGATCGAGACGGCGCGGGTAGAGATCGACGCGTTCAACGGGCCGCGCGAGATCAAGCCGACGTTCCAGCCGATCGACGCCGAGAGCCACTGGCGTTTGGAGATGCCGTCGCAGCGCACCCCATACGACCGCAATGGCAGCACGATCCCGGACTTCTGTCGCAAGTGGGACCAGTGGGTCGCCGAAGCGCGCCGCGTCGCGCCGCACGAGGACGCCGAGCGCTTCGCCAGCCGCATGCTCGACGTCAACCCGAAGTCCGTCCGCTGGGAGCGCCGCCGCATCGACGTGAAGCGCGACGGCGACAAGTTCGTCACGCTGTACTCGACGGAAGATCTTCCGGAGCGCGTAATCGAGGTCGGCTCGTCGCTCGTCGGCCTGCTCGGCAGCGCGTACCAGCGCGTCGACGAGATGCTCTCCGGCTACGCGCAGATCCCCGCCAACGGGAACGGCAACGGCGCGGCGCCGCGGCCGGCGGTGCCCGGCCACCATCACGCCGGAAGCGAGATGAAGAACAACAACGGACGCCGCCGGCGCGGCCGGCGCACGCGGGCACGGTAGCACCGGCCGCGTGAGACGGGTGTTCGGGGCGCTCGTCGCGCTCGTCGTCATGGCGGCGCAAGCCGCGCCCGCGGACGCGCGCCATCCTTGGACGCAGCCCGGTCACGTGCGCATCGGCGTGCTGCGCACGTTCGACAGCCTCAACCCGCTGATCTCCGGACAAGCCGCGACCACCGACGTCGCGCAGTTCCTGTTCAGCGGGCTCATCCGCTTCGACGACCGCGGCGAGCCGGTCCCCGACGCCGCGACGGTCGTCCCGACGCAGCAGAACGGCGGGATCAGCCGCGACGGCAAGACGATCACGTACCATCTGCGTTCGGACGTGCGCTTCTCCGACGGTCATCCGCTGACGGCGGACGACGTGGTGTTCACCTGGCAGCAAGACATGAACCCGCGCAACAACGTGCCGTACCACTTCCCGTACGACAAGGCGCAGAGCGTCGTCGCGAAAGACCCGCACACCGTCGTCGTGCGGCTGCGCGCACCGTCCGCGCCGTTCGTCTCGAACTTCTTCCGCTGCGGCACGCAAGGTGCGATCCTTCCGAAGCACTTGCTCGCCGGCAAGCCTGACCTCAACCACGATCCCTACAACACCAAGCCCGTCGGCAGCGGGCCGTACATGGTCGAGCGCTACGACATCAACGCGACGCTCGAGATGGTTCCCAACCCGCACTGGTTCGGCGGCAAGCCGGGGCTGCGCCGCGTGACGCTGCGCGTGATCCCGAGCGAGAACACGCTGCTGGTGTCGCTCAAGACGCACGAGATCGACTTCTACTTCAGCGCCCCCGAGCAGCAGTACCGCGAGCTCAAAGCGTTCGCGGGCGTCACCGTCAGCGCGATCCCGTCGTCGCAGTTCGAGATGGTCGTGTTCAACGCGGGCCGCGCACCGCTCGCGGACGTTAGCGTGCGCCGCGCGGCCGCGATGGGGATCGACTGGCAGGCGCTCGCGCGCACGGTCTATCTCGACGTCGACCTGCCCGGCTGGGGCGACATCTTCCCGCGCTCGTGGGCGTACACCGAGCAGCCCGATCCCACGCCGCACGACCCGGCAAAAGCGCGCGCGCTGCTCGACGCGGCAGGCTGGAAACCCGGCGCGGACGGGATTCGCACGAAGGACGGCAAGCGGCTCGAGCTCGAGATCGTCACGGTCGCCGGCGTCATCACCCGCCAAAACGCCGAGGTCTTGATTCAGCAGCAACTGCGGGCGGTCGGGATCGACGTGCAGGTGCACAACGCGCCCGCCAACATGCTGTTCGCGCCGCTCGGCGCCGGCGGGCTGTTCGCGAGCGGCAAGTTCGACCTCGGCATCTACGCGTGGACGAAGAACCCCGATCCGGACGACGTCCAGACCGCGGGACCGGAGTACGTCCCGCCGCACGGCGCGAACTACGCGCGCGTGGTCGACGATACGCTCGGCACGCTGCAGCAGCGCGCCGCCGCGACGTACGACCGCGCGCGGCGCAAGCAGCTGTACGCGCAGGTGCAGCGCCGGCTCGGCGAGGTGCTGCCGTACCACACGATGGTGTGGCGCGCGAACGTCAACGCGTGGAACGACGACCTGCACGGCGTCAAACCCGCGCAAGCCGTCAGCGACTTCTGGAACGTGGGTAGCTGGACGCTGTGAAGCCAGACTGGATCCGCCGCAGCGACGAGCTCGCCGAGCCCGTGATCGCCCTCTATGTCCTCGCCGCTCCCGAGGCGTCATCGTCGCTCGGCCTCACCCAAGCGGACGCGCACACGACCGACCTGCGCGAAGGCTGGCGGGACCGCGTGCGCGAGGCAGCGTTCCGCGCCGCCGAGACGTTGCGCGCCGTCGCATCCGGCGAGACCGACGCGCAGGTGCGCGAGGACGTGGCGATCCTCGCGCGCGCCACGGACGACGTCGTCCGCGGGATCGACGTCATGGACGCGAACCTCGTGCAGCTCATCGATGTCGCGCGCATCGCGTTCGGCGGCATTCGCGTGCTGCTCGACGAGCAGAACCCGCCGGAGCGCAAACACCTCGCGCTCGCGCGGCTGCGGCGCTACGCGGGCTCGGAACCGAACGGCGTTCCGCTCGCAAGCAGCGCGCGAGCGGAGACGCGCGCACGGCTGGCGGTCGAGGGGCTCACCGGACCGTACGCCGGCGAAGTGCGCACCGCGCTCGCGCTCGGGCCGGTTCTGCTCGACGGGATCGAGCAGCTCTTGCAGGGCAGCGAGATGGATGGCTGGCGCGAACCGTTCGACGCTCTGCGCGCGCAGTGCGCCGAGTACGCGCGCTTCATCGAGGCGGAGGTTCTCCCGCGCGCCCGCGACGATCACCGGCTGCCGCCCGACGTGTACGCGTTCCGGCTGCACGACGTCGGGGTCGACATTCCGCCCGCGGAGCTCGCGGCGCGCGCGCACGCCGCGTTCGATGCGATCCAGTCCGAGATGCAGGCGCTCGCACCGCGCGTCGCGGCGGAGCGCGGCTTCGCCTCGCACGACTACCGCGACGTGATCGGCGATCTCAAGCGCGAGCAGATTCACGGCGACGCGGACGCGATCGTCGCCTTCTACCGCAAGCGGCTCGACGAGATCGAAGCGATCGTGCACCGCGAGAACCTCGTCACGCTGCCCGAACGGCCGGCGCGCATTCGCGTCGCGTCGCTGGCCGAGAGCGCGGAGGCGCCGGCCGCGCACATGAACCCCGCGCCGCTGGTGAACAACACCGGTCAGGTCGGGGAGTTCGTTCTCCCGCTCGACGTCCCGCCCGCCGCGGGCAGCAGCGGCACGGAGCGCGCCGACGACTTCACGCACGACGCCGTGACGTGGACGCTCACGGCGCACGAAGCGCGTCCCGGCCACGAGGTGCAGTTCGACCGCATGCTCGAAGGCGGCCAGTCCCTGGCGCGCGCGGCGTTCGCGTTCAACTCGGTGAACGTCGAGGGCTGGGCGCTCTATGCCGAGCAGATCATGCTGCCTTACATGCCGCTCGCGGCACAGCTTTGCTCGCTGCAGATGCGCCTCCACCGCGCGGCGCGCGCGTTTCTCGACCCCGAGCTGCAGAGCGGCGCCATCACGCCGGCGCAGGCGCACGCGTTTCTCGAGCGCGAGATCGTGTACTCGGCACCGTTCGCGCGCAGCGAGGTGGAACGCTACACGTTCCGCGCACCCGGCCAGGCGACGTCCTACTTCTACGGCTACACCAAGCTCGTCGCCCTGCGCGCCGAGACGGAAGCGGCGCTGGGTGCGCGCTTCGACCAGCACGCGTTCCACGATTTCATCCTGGACCAAGGCCTCGTGCCGCCGGACGCATTGCGCGCGGCCGTGCTCGAACGCTTCGTTCCGGGCGCAACGGCGGTCTAGCGCGGCAACCCCGCGCGCTCGCGCGCTGTTGGCGTAATCCGTGAAAGCCACCGTCTTCCACGGCGCGCGCGACGTGCGCGTCGAGACCGTCCCCGACCCCACGATCAAGGAACCGGCCGACGCGATCGTGCGCGTGGTGAACGCCGCCATCTGCGGCTCGGACCTGTGGCCGTACCGCGGCGTCGCCAAATGGCCCGACGGCTCGCGCCTGGGCCATGAGTTCACCGGGATTGTGGAAGCCACCGGCGCGGACGTGCGCGGCGTGAAGGCCGGGCAGTTCGTCGCGGCGCCGTTCTCGTACGCCGACGGCTCGTGCGCGTTCTGCCGCGAGCACCTCTACACGTCGTGCGAGCACGCCGGTTTCTGGGGCGGGCTCGACGACGACGGCGGCCAGGGCGAGTTCGTGCGCGTTCCGTTCGCCGACGCGACGCTCGTCGCGATCCCCGACGCGATCCGGGACGATGCCGGCAAGCGCACCGCGGCGCTCGCGCTCACCGACGTGATGGGAACCGGCTACCACGGTGCGGTCAGCGCCGGAACGAAGGCCGGCGGCGCGGTCGTGGTCGTCGGTGACGGCGCGGTCGGCCTGTGCGCGGTGCAGTCGGCGCGTTATCTCGGCGCGGAGCGGATCGTGGCCGTCGGGCACCACGCCGAGCGGCTCGCGCTCGCGAAGCGCTTCGGCGCGACGGACGTGGTGGACTCACACGATCCGCAGGCACAGGAGAAGATCGTGGAGCTGACGCGCGGCGGCGCGCCGAGCGTCGTGGAAGCGGTCGGCGTGCAGAGCTCGCTCGACCTCGCGCTCGGCGTCGTGCGCGACGGCGGAACGGTTGCGTTCGTCGGCGTCCCAGCCGGAATGGAGACGCTCTCGTTCCGCCGGCTCTTCAACGGGAACGTCGCGCTGCGCGGCGCGCTCGCGCCGGTGCGCGCCTATCTGCCCGAGCTGATGTCGGCGCTTTCGAATGGCTCAATCGATCCATCACCGGTGTTCACGCACAAGCTTCCGCTCGAGCGTACGCCGGACGGCTACAAAGCGATGGACGAGCGCGCGGCGATCAAAGTTTGCTTGGAGATCTCTAAGCCGTAGCGCGAGCCGGCGCGCACGAACCACGTCAGCAGCAGCGCGAGCAGCGCGGCGTCGTCGAGGATGCCGAGCAGCGGAATGTCGCCCAGGATGTTGAGCGGCGAGAGGATGAACAGCGCGCCGGCCGCGGTAAGCACTTTGAGCCGTAGCGGAACGCGCGGATCGCGCACGAGCTCGAAGGCGCGCGCGAGCGTCCGGCGGGACGTGAGGAGCAGTCGAACGAGACCCATACGACGTGCTAACGCAATCTTGGCACGATGTTTCGCCCGCGAATCGTACAAGACGAGTAAAAAAGAAAAGACACGCGCACTTCGCCGAGAAGGGTGTGGTCGTGGCTAGCTCGCGTCGCATCGCTGCCCTTCCCGTCCGGCACGCTGCATCCGTTCTCGACGACGCTCGTACCGCTTGGAACGCTGGTGAGTACGAGCAACTACTGCGGCTGCTTGACGGCGCGCGGCTCGACCGCCGCGAGGACCGCGTCGCCGCCGCACATTGGCAAGCGCGCGCGCTCCTCGCCGTCGACCGGCCGGACGAGGCCCCGCCGCTGCTTCAGCGCGCGGCGAAAGAAATCAAAGGCAGCGAGGAAACGGCGCTCACCAACATGCTGCTCGGCGCGGCGCTCACGCGCACGAACCGCCGCGATCAGGGCGAGACGCTGCTCGACGAAACCGCCGCGCTCGCGCAGCGCTCCGTTCCGCAGCTCGTCCCCGAGATCGCGTATTACCGCGCGCTGAGCCGCTGGAGCTCGTCGCGCCTGCCCGAAGCCGAAGAGATCATCGACGCAGCCCTCCCCGCCGCAACGGACGTGTCACGCTCGCGTCTGCTGCAGCTCCTCGGCTGGATCGACGTGCGCCGCGAAAACTACGGCGCGGCCACGCACGAGTTCACCGCGGCGCTCGAAGAGCTGAACAAATCCAAGCAAAGCGACGTCAAAGGACGCGTGCGAATATTGAGCGCGCTCGCCTTCATCGCGTCCGAGACGATCGACTTGCGCCTGGGCCGCTTCGTGCGGCGCGAATACGACGGCAGCACGTGGACGAACGATACGCGCATCGAGCGCTTTCGCGTGCTCGAGTGCTTGTCGTGGCTCTCGCTTCTGGAGGGCGACGTCGCGCGCGCGTGGGAGGAGCGTCAGCTCGGGCTCACGCTCACGATCGATACGAGCTATCACGCGATCGCGCTGATCGACGCCGCGATCGTCGCCGGAATCGTCGGCGACCGCTTCTCGGAATCACGGTATCTCGAGCTTGCCGGCTCGTTTCTGCTGCGCGGCGACCAGGTCGGCCTCGACGTCGAGCGCCGGATGGCGATGCTCGCGTTCGCCGGCGCGGCGCCGGCGGCAAACGTCGAGACCGCGCGCAAAGTGCTCACGCTCTACGACCGCACGCGGCCGCGGCGAACCGAGATGCTCGCGCTCGAAGGCGACCGCCGTCTCGAAGCGTACGAGTTCTATGCGCGCGGCAAGCTGGCTCTGGTCGAAGGCTCCGGGCAGCAAGGCATCGCGGACCTCGATCAGTCGCTGGAGCTCTGGACGCGTCTGGGCTACCGTTTGCGGACGGCGATCACGGCGAACGCGCTGCGCGCGGCCACCGGTGACCGCCGCTACGCGCAGACCGCGCTCGACGCGCTGCGCAACACGCCCAACGCGTGGCTGCGCGAAGCCCTCGAGCGGCGCACGAACGAAGACGACCCGCTCGGCCAGCTCACGCCCGCGGAGCGCCGCGTGCTGGGCGAGCTCTGCAAGGGCAAGAAAGCGCGCGAGATCGCGGCGACCTTCGACCGCAGCTTCAACACGATCAACAACCACACGCGCGCAATCTTCTCCGCCTTCGGCGTGCGCAGCCGAGCGTCGCTCGTCGCCGAGTGCGCGCGCTTGGGAATCCTCGACGACATCAAGTCCGTGCGCTGACGACTCGCTTCGGCACTAGGTGATGCACCCCGGAGGGGACGGATGAACCGTCCCCTCCTTCGTTACGAACGCGGATGCGGCGTCAGCCGGGAGGTCCGCTGCTCGTGATCTCGTCCGCGGATGCGGACGCCGACGCGGATCCCGCCGGAGTGCCCGCGCTTGCGCTCGCGGACACGGATGCGGACGCCGAACCGGGCGTAACCGCCGTCGCCGACGACGCCGTGATGCCGGCCGAAAGCGCGAGCGCCATCGCGGCGGCGACGATGAGAGATGTCAGCATGGTTTTTTCTCCTGTGCAATGCGCGCCGCAAGACGCGACGCGTGCCGGAGGATGCTGTCACCTAAACTGACTACTCCTGGCTAAAAATAGCCATTTACACACTTTAACAAAGCGCTAGCAACGCATAGCCCTTTCATGCCGTGAGGAATACGGACGGAGCGTTGAGCTCAACGGTGGCCGGCGGCTGCGAACAGCGGCGCCGGAACGCAAAAAACCCGGCGTTCAAAACGTCGGGATGTAAGAGGGAGCACCGGCCCGGGTGTGGGACGCCTCGGAGAGACGTCGACCGGCGCTCCCGCGCCGATCATCGCACGCTACCGATGGACGAGGAAGCCTAGAAGTAGCCAGCGCACGTGAGCTATACGGCGCGCGACGCGTAGAACTTCAGCTGCACGCGCGCGTGCGCGCCGTCCACCGTGAGCACCGCATACGAATAAAGCGGGTTGAGGCGCTTGTCGGTCGGCGACCCCGGATTCGCGATGAGAATTCCGTGCTCGCGTCCCACGACGGGACGGTGGCTGTGCCCGAAAAGTACCACGTCGACTTCGCCGTCAGCGAACGCGGCGAGCGCGCGCGACTTCGTCGTCCCCCGCTTGCCGTCGCCATGGACCATCCCGATCCGGACGTCCTCGACCCGGACGATCTTCCTCCGGCCGAAGCGCTCGCGAATCGCCTCACCGTCGTTGTTGCCGGCAACCGCGTCGAACGGCGCGATCGCCTCGAACAGCGGCACCGCGAGCAGATCGGTCATGTCGCCGAGGTGCAGAATGCGCTCGACGCGCGCGCGCCGCAACCCACGCTCGAGCGCGCGCGGCAGCGCGCGCCCGAAGCGCGGAAAGTGCGTGTCGCTCACGACGCCGATCGTCGTCACGCGCTTATCGTGCCCGTTCGCCGCCCGCGTACACCGGTTCGTCGTCGATCACGACGGCGAGGACGATCACGCCTTTGGCGAGCGCGTACGCGAAAGCCGCAACGCGCCTGCGCAGCCCGGCACGCTGCGCGAACGCGCGGTCGTCCGCGATCGCGCGCTGCCGGTCGCGGACGAGCACCGCGAGCACTTGCTGTGAATATGACATGAAAAAACCTCCGCTGAACGGAGGCTTCATCAAGACGGACGTGTGCTCGAAAGAGCGATCAAGTCAGCGTGATGTGGCCTCCAGGAATGCAAAACCGGAACGCGAGATGACGCACGTCATCCGCGGAGTCGAATTGGTCGCGGGCTGAACTCGTTTCATAAAGCGTTCTCCTTTCTTCAAACGCGCGCAGAGCGCACGAACGGTTTCCCAACTTACCACGCCGCGCGCTATTTCGTCAACACCGTTATTCATTTAATGCGCGGCCCAGCCGCCGTCGATGGATACCGCCGCCCCGGTTATCGACACGGCAAAATCACTGCACAGGAACGCACACAGGGCCCCGACCTCGTCCGGCTCGATGAACCGCTTCGTCGGCATGGCGTCGAGAAACGCGCGCTCGAGGGCCTCTTCCTCGCTGATCCCGCCGCCGTACGATGCCACGAGCCCCGCCGCTTGCCCGCGCACGAGGTCGGTCATCACCGCGCCGGGACAGATCGCGTTGGCGGTTATCCCGATCTCGGCGCCCTCGATCGCGAGCACTTTGGTCATCCCGACGACGCCGTGCTTCGCCGCGACGTACGCGATCTTGAACGGCGACCCGATCAGCCCTTGGACGCTCGCGACGTTCACGATGCGCCCTCGCTTTTTCGCGGCGAGGTGCTTCCATGCGGCTTTCGACATATAAAACACGCTGTCGAGGTCGATCGCGCGCACGTTCGCGTACTTGTCGTCGGGGAACTCGGGAACCGGCGCGACGAACTGCACGCCCGCGTTGTTGACGAGATGGTCGAGCCCGCCGAGCTCGCTCGCGGCACGGTCGACCGCCGCGCGAATCGCGCCGGGGTCGCGCACGTCGCACGCGTACGCGCGCGCGGCGACGCCGTACCGGCCGGCGATCTCGCTCGCGGTCCGGGCCGCACCTTCGCCGTCGACGTCGACGACCGCAATCGCGGCGCCTGCCTGCGCGAGCGCCTCGGCGCACGCGCGCCCGATCCCGCGGGCCGCGCCCGTAACGAAGCTGACCCGGTCGTGTAGGTCGATCGAAAGCAAGGTCGTCGCTCCTCCTCGCGAAGGTGATTGCCCCGTGGGTACTCTGGTCCTCTCCAACGTCGCCCGGTCGTTCGGCGACGTCGCCGCGGTGCGGGACGTCTCGTTCACCGTCCCGGCCGGCACGACGTTCGGGCTGCTCGGCCCCAACGGCGCCGGGAAGACGACGACGATGCGGATGATCCTCGGCATCCTGCTCCCCGACCGCGGCAGCGTGACCTGGGACGGCAAACCGGTCGACCTGAACGTGCGCCGCCGCTTCGGCTACCTGCCCGAAGAGCGCGGGCTGTACGGCAAGCTCAAGGTGCGCGAGCAGATCGCGTACTTCGGGCGCTTGCACGGCGTCGCGCCGCCGGTCGACACCAAGCGCGCCGATGCGTGGATCGAACGCCTCGGATTGGGCGATTACGCCAACCGGCCGTGCGCCGAGCTCTCGAAAGGCAACCAGCAGAAGGTGCAGGTGGCGTGCGCCGCGCTGCACGAGCCCGAGCTGCTCGTGCTCGACGAACCCTTTTCCGGGCTCGATCCGGTGAACGCCGAGACGCTGCTCGAAGTCCTGCGCGGGCTCCAAAGCGCCGGCACGACGCTGATCCTTTCCTCGCACCAGATGTGGCAGATCGAGGACCTGTGCCAGTCGTTCTGCGTGATCGCGGGCGGAACGGTGCGCGCTGCGGGGACGATCGAGGAGCTGCGCTCCGCGTGGCCCACCCGCATCGTCGAAGTCGAGCCCGCCGCGGCCGCATTGCAGGACGTGCTGGACACGATGCTCGGCGCGCGGCGACTGCCCGAAGCCGACCGGCCCGTGCTGGCCTACGAGATCCCGGCGGACGCCGACACGGCCTCGCTGCTGCGCCGGCTCGTCGCCGCGGGCGACGTGACGCGCTTCGAGCGCGTCGATCCGAGCCTGCGCGACATCTACCTGCGCGCGATCGGGGCGGCGGCGTGAGCACCGTCGGCGTCGTGTTCACGGCGGAGTTCGTGCGGCGGATCAAATCGCGCGCGTTCATGGCCGGGACGCTCATCGGTGCAGCGAGCATCGTGCTGATCGCGCTGCTGCCCTCGCTCCTGGGTGGCGCGATCTCGAAGACGGGCCGCACGATCGTGCTCGCCGGCGACCCGCAGCTCGTGAGCAACGCGAAGCGGCTGCTGCAGCCCGAGTTCGTCATCACCGACACGGTGCCGCGCCTGGACGGCGCGCCGACGCCGGCGTTTCTGGACGCGCACGGCCATGCGTCCGCGGTCGCGGTCCTCACGCGCGGTAAGGACGGCCTGCACGTCGTCGCGTACGCACGCGACCCGTCGTCGTTCCGCGAATCGTTCGGCCGCGATCTGGCGCCGATCCAGAACGCGCTCGCGCTCGGCCTACCGCTCGACCGCGCCACCGGCCGGCGCGACGTCGTCGTCGACGTGCGCGACGTGTCCGGCCGCTTCGCGAGCGCGAACGCCGCCGACGCGGCGAAAGGCGTGGCCTACCTCTTCGTGATGCTGCTGTACCTGTCGATCCTGCTCAACGCGCAGTCGATCATGACGTCCGTCGCCGAGGAGAAGACGAGCCGCATCGCCGAGCTGTTGGTGGCCACGCTCGATCCCGCCAAGCTGCTCACGGCGAAGATCCTCGCGGCGGCGGCGACCGGCTTCATCCAGCTGGGCGTGTGGGTCGTCGCCGGCATGCTCGCGGGGCGCGCGGTCACCGGGATGTTCGCGCACGGGGATGCGGTGGCCGCGGCGAGCAGCAGCGCGTCCGCGTTCGGAGCGCTCACCATCTCGTCCGGCGAGATCCTCGCGTTCCTCGCGTTCTTCGCGGTCGGCTTCGCACAATACGGCGTGCTCTACGCGGCAGCCGCGTCGCTGATCAACCGAACCGAAGATCTCGGCAGCGTCGCGGGGCCGCTCGTCGTGCCCGTCGTGCTCGGCATCATCCTCGCCCAGGTCGCGCTGCAGTTCCCGAACAGTCCCAACATGGTGCTCTGTTCGCTCATCCCACTGATCTCGCCG
>JAQBPK010000105.1 GCA_028287565.1 Vulcanimicrobiota bacterium | reverse complement strand
AACGTCCCGGAGTCGCTCGACGGGTGGGCGATCCTGCACCGCATGTTCCGGTTCGACCGGCGCCGCTGGGACGCGCTCGACGCGGATCGCAAGGCTGCCGCGGAACGCGAAGCGGCGGCGCTGTTCGCGGCGCTCGCGCGGGATCCCGATACCGACCTCGGCCTCGCGCAGGTGCTCGGGCACAAAGGCGATGTGATGCTCACGCATTACGCGCGCTCGTTCGACGCGCTCGGCGAAGTGCAGGCGCACGTCGACAAGCTCGTGCTGCGCGACTTCCTCGAACCGTACGAGTCGTACGTGTCGATGCTCGAATTGGGGCTGTACGAGCATACCGCGAAGATCCACGCCGAGCTGCGCGACCGCGGGCTCAAGCCGCACTCCGACGCGTGGAACGATGCCTTCGACGCGATGCTGCGCGAAGCAGCCGAGGAGCCGCGCAACGCAGGGCGCCTGTGGGCGCGCATCCCGCAGCGCCGCTACGTGTGCTTCTATCCCATGAACAAGAAGCGCGACGGCGCCGACAACTGGTACGACACGCCGTACGCCGAGCGCGCGAAGCTGATGCTCGAGCACGGCAAGATCGGCCGGTCGTTCCACGGGCACGTCACGCAGGTGATCTCCGGCTCGATCGGCTTCGACGACTGGGAGTGGGGCGTCGACCTGTACGCCGACGATCCGCTGGTGTTCAAGAAGCTCGTGTACGCGATGCGGTTCGACGAAGCGTCGGCGCGCTTCGCGGAGTTCGGCCGGTTCTGGACGGGCATGCAGTTCTCGGTCGCGCAGCTTGGCGTGTTTCTTGCCGGCGAAAGCTCTCCGGCGCTGCTCGCCGAGGACGTCGCGCAGCCCGCGTTGCACTGATTAAGGCGATGCCATATCTCGGAATCGACCACATTGACTTGCGCGTTCCCGCGCTCGGTGCCGTCGAAGCGTTCTACGACGCGCTCTTCCAGCGGCTGGGCCTCACGCGCAGGAAGTACTCGCGCGTCGAGACGGGTGGCGCAGCGTGGGAAGACGCGACCGAAGCCGACTACAACGCGGTCGAGTGGTACGAGGACGATGTGCAAGGCCGCGCGGCACTGTTCTTCGGCGTGATCGAAGAGGAAGGCGCGCAGCCTGCGCGCGGGCGCATTGCGTTCGCCGTGACCGCTGACAGCTTGGACGACTGGGAGCGCGTGCTCCCCACGCTCGGCGCGCGCGAGATCGAGCGCAACCAAGAGGCATGGTATCCCGCGATCTTCTTCACCGACCCGCTCGGGACGCGGCTCGAAGTCTGCGCGCGACTGCCCCGGCCGTGACGCCGCGGGTGCATTCGGAGACGAAGCGTGACGCTCTGCTCGCCGTGTGTTCGCTCGCGCCGCCGCTCGCGGACGGTGCATGCATGTGGTGCGCGGCCGAACTTCCCGCCGGAAGGCGATCGTGGTGCAGCGATCGCTGCGGCGAGCTGTTCTGGATGAACCACTGGTGGTCGGTCGCGCGCAGTGCGGCAAAGCGGCGCGACCGCTACCGCTGCAGGCGCTGCGGTTCGCGCGGTCCCAAGCGTCCCACCGCCACGGCGCACCGCACGCGCAACGCCTATCTCAAAGCGCTACGCGCGTGGCGAGCGGAGAAGAAGGTCGCGCGGCTCGAGGTCAACCACATCGATCCCTGCGGCGGCAAGCACGGACAGCTTTCGTGCGTGCACCACCTCGACAACCTCGAGACGCTGTGCCTTCCCTGTCATAAAGAGCACACCGCTGCGCTTCGAGCATCGACGGCCGTCGCACGGCGCAAGACGGCTCCTTCCCCGAAGCCGCCGCGGCGCGCCGTTGCGGCGGCGAGCGTGGTGGGAAACAACCCTGCATGAGCTCAACCGCCGAACGCGCCGCGTCGATCGAGACGCAAAATCCCGCCACGGGCGAGACGATCGCCCGCTATGAGCCCCACGACAAAGCCGCCGTCGCCGCGCGGCTCGATGCCGCCGTCGCAGCGCAGCGGCTCTGGCGCGAGACGCCGTTCGCCGAGCGCGGAAAGCATCTTCACGCAGCCGCGCGCTACTTGCGCGATCACAAGGCCGAGCTGGCCGAGCTCGCAACGCGTGAGATGGGCAAGGCGCTCGCCGAGTCGGAGGCCGAGGTCGAGAAGTGCGCGGTGAGCTGCGACTGGTTCGCGGACAACGCGGAGCGATTGCTCGCGAACGAAGACCATCCGTCCAGCGCGACGCGCAGCTACGTCGCTTTCCGGCCGCTCGGCGTGCTGCTCGCGATCATGCCGTGGAACTTTCCGTACTGGCAAGTGTTCCGCGCCGCGGCGCCCGCGCTGATGGCGGGCAACTCCCTCGTGCTCAAGCACGCGTCGAACGTCACCGGCGTCGCGCTGAAGATCGAGGAGATCTTTCGCGCGAGCGGGCTGCCCGGCGGGATGTTCTCCACGCTGCTCGTCGGCAGCAAGGAGATGGAACCGATCGTGCTCGACGACCGCGTCGCCGCCGTCACGCTGACGGGCAGCGAAGGCGCCGGCTCGTCGGTCGGGGCCGCCGCGGGCAAAGCGATAAAGAAGACGGTGCTCGAGCTCGGCGGCTCGGACTACTTCATCGTGCTCGCCGACGCGGATCTCGAGAAAGCCGCTGAGATCGGCGTGAAAGCGCGCTTTCAGAACACCGGGCAGAGCTGCATCGCGGCGAAGCGCTTCATCGTCGAGGACGCCGTGTACGACCGCTACACCGAGCTGTTCGTGCAGAAGACGCGCGAGCTCAACGTCGGCGATCCGATGGAGCGCGACACGAAGATCGCGCCGATGGCGCGCACCGATCTGCGCGACGATCTCGCGAAACAAGTGCGCGATACCGTCGCCGCGGGTGCGAAGCTGCTGCTCGGCGGCGAGCCGGTGGACCGGCCCGGTGCGTACTTCGCGCCGACCGTCGTCGGCGACGTGCGGCCCGGGATGCGCATGGCGGCCGAGGAGACATTCGGTCCGGCCGCGGCAATCATGCGCGCGCGCGACGCCGCGCACGCGGTGGAGCTCGCGAACGACTCGCGCTACGGCCTCGGCGGCAACCTCTGGACGCGCGACATCGCGAACGCGGAGCGGCTCGCTGCGCAGTTGGAGTCGGGCAACTGCTTCATCAACGGCATGACGGCGTCCGACCCGCGGCTGCCGTTCGGCGGCGTGAAGAAGAGCGGGATCGGGCGCGAGCTGTCCGAGTTCGGAATTCGCGAGTTCGTGAACGTGCAGACGGTCTGGATCGGCCCGGACACCGGCGCGAGCCCGGCCGGCCGCCCCGCGGAATGAGCTGAGGCCCCGCAGGGTCCGCTCGCCCACGGAGTCTGCGCTCGCCCGACGAGGCTGTCTTAGCCGAGGAAGCGGCGCTCGGCGGTGAGGCGGCGCTTGCATGGCTGCCGCCAGGGGGGTTCGCGAGGACGCCGCCAAAGGGTGACGTCTTCTCCCCTGGCAGCGAAGGGCGCGACACGATGAGCGAAACGATCCGAAAGCTGTCCGTCGTCGATTCGGCCTTTCTGTTCGCGGAGACCGCGGAGTGCCCGATGCACGTGGGCAGCCTGACGATCGTGAAGCTGCCCGACGGCTATGACGGCGACTTCTACGAGGATTTCAAGGCGCGGATCGCCAGCCGGCTCGATCTTGCGAAGAGCCTGCGCTCGAAGCTCGCGTCGACGCCGTTCGACATCGACCGCCCGAGCTGGGTTGAGGACGAGCAGTTCGATCTCGCCCGGCACGTGCTGCGCGGCGCGCTGCCCGAGCCGCACGACCGCGTCGTTGCCGAGCGCATCGCGGGCTGGCTGCACGCGAAGACGCTCAACCGCGCGCGCCCGCTGTGGGAGCTGTACGTCTTCGACGGCATGCCGGACAACGAGGCGGCGATCTACTCGAAGATGCACCATGCGCTGATCGACGGCGGTGCAGGCGCGGCACTGACCGAGATCCTGTACGAGACGTCCGCAACGCCCGCGCCGAATACGGCTGCAGCGGCGCCGGCGCGCGCTTCGGGGACGTCGAAGAAGCAAGACGTGCGCGATGTCGCGTCGTCGATGTTCGCTGCATACGCGGAGCTGTGGCGCGCGCCGTTCCAGTCGTCGCAGCTGGGTAATCTCGAGCTGCCGCGCAGCGGTGGGAGCGATCTCGCATCGGTGCTGCTCGACGCAGCGATTCACTCCGTCGAGTGGCCGCTGCGCATCGCCGCCAACTACGGTGAGATCGCGACAGCCTACCAAGCCGCGATCACCAACGCGTTCAAGCCGGAGTCGGTCAAAGCGCTCGATCTGCTGTCGGCGCCGTCGACGCCGCTCAACGTCGCGATCTCGTCCGAGCGCAGCTTCGCAGGCGTCACCGTTTCGATGGCGCGCGTGAAAGCGATCGCGGCGAAAGCGGGCGGGAAGGTGAACGACGTCGTGCTCGAGCTCGCGAGCGGTCTGCTGCGGCGCTATTTGGTCGAAGAAGACGCGCTGCCGAAGAAGTCGCTCACGGCGTTCGTCCCGATCTCGGCGCGCGAGAAGGGCGACGCGGAGCTGAAGAACCAGGTGTTCGGGATGGTCGTGCCGCTCGCGACGGATCTGGACGATCCCAAGAAGCGGCTCGAGACGATCGTCGCCGGCGCCGCGACGGCAAAGGAACTCGCGAACCCGTTCCGCTCGCTGATGCCGCACTTCGCCGACATCCCGACGTTCGGCTCGCCGATGCTGCTGCAGCTGCTCGCCGTGTTCTACGGGCGCTCGCAGCTCGCGAACAGCATTCCGCCGCCGATGAACGTCGTCGTCTCGAACGTGTTCTTCTCGCGCACGCCGATCTATATCGCGGGCGCGCAGATCCTGCACGTGTACCCGATGTCGATCCCCGTGCACGGCCAAGCCCTCAACATCACCGTGCACGGCTACGTCGACGGCCTCGACTTCGGTTTGATGGCGGCGGCGAACGTCGTGCCGGACGTGCAGCGCTTGACGAGGCTTCTCACGGCGGAGCTCGACGAGCTCGAGCGCGCGTACGGTACGGCCGCCTGAGCGACGCGCGCACGATGATCCCCAACCCATCGCTCGAACGGATTCCGGCCCCGCCGAAGAAGCCGGTGATCGGCAACATGCTCGACGTGAGTGCGAGCGCGCCGGTGCAGAATCTGGTTGCGCTCGCGCGCGAGCTCGGTCCGATCTTCCAGCTGGATATGATGGGCAAGCCCATCACCGTCGTGTCGGGGTTCTCGCTGGTCGACGAGCTCAGCGACGAGTCGCGCTTCGACAAGTCCGTGCGCGGCGCGCTGCACCGCGTGCGCACGATCTCCGGTGACGGGTTGTTCACCGCCTACACCACCGAGCCGAACTGGTCAAAAGCGCACAACATCCTGCTGCCCAACTTCGGCGACCGCGCGATGCAGGGCTATCACCCGATAATGCTCGACATCGCCGAGCAGATGATGCTCAAGTGGCAGCGGCTCAACCCCGACGACGAAGTGGACGTCGTCCACGACATGACCGCGCTCACGCTCGACACGATCGGGCTGTGCGGCTTCGGCTACCGCTTCAACTCGTTCTACCGCGAGGACAACCACCCGTTCGTGGACGCGATGGTCGATGCGCTCGAGATATCGATGAGCCAGCGAGGCCTGCCGTTTGAAGAGATATTCACCCGCCCGCGCCAGCAGCGCCTGGCGGGCGATGCGAAATATCTCAACAAAGTCGTCGACCAGATCGTGCACGACCGCAAGGAGCAGCGCGCCAACGCGGCCGCCGACGCGCCGAAGACGGACATGCTGGACTACATGCTCGCCGGTGTCGATCGCAAGTCCGGCGAGCGGCTCGACGATACGAACATCCGCTACCAGATCATCACGTTCCTGATCGCGGGGCACGAGACGACCAGCGGCCTGCTGTCGTTCGCGACGTACTTCCTGCTGAGCAATCCCGACGTCTTGGCGCGCGCGTACGATGAGGTCGACCGCGTGCTCGGCACCGACCTGTCGGTGAAGCCGACGATGAAGCAGGTCAACGCGCTCACCTACGTGCAGCAGGTGCTCAAAGAGTCGCTGCGCTTGTGGCCGACGGCGCCGGCGTTCGCGCTGCTGCCGTATAAGGACGAAGTGCTCGGCGGAAAATACGCGGTGAAAGCGCGCGCGCAGGTCGTCGTGCTGCTGCCGTCGCTGCACCGCGATCCCAGCGTGTGGGGCGAGCGCGCGGAGATCTTCGATCCTGAGAACTTCGCGCACGACCGCGAGAAAGCGCGGCCGGTCAACGCGTACAAACCCTTCGGCAACGGTCAGCGCGCGTGCATCGGCCGCCAGTTCGCAATGCAGGAAGCGACGCTGGTCATCGGGATGATGCTGCAGCGCTTCCGCCTGATCGACCACACGCGCTATCAGCTCAAGCTGAAAGAAACGCTGACGATCAAGCCCGATGGCCTGAAGATCAAGGTGCGGCCGCGCGTTCACAAGACGACCGTGGCAGCGGGCTCGGCCGTCGCGGCGGGCCCCAGCGCAGGAGCGGGAATTCGTGCGCCCGGCACCGCGACTTCGGCTGCATCGGCACCGGCGGCTGCGCAGCGCAACGGCGCGGCGCCCGGGGCCGCGGCCCCGCCCCAAGTGCCGGTGCACGGCACGCCGCTGCTGGTGCTGTTCGGGTCGAATCTCGGCACGTCCGAAGATGCGGCACGCCGCGTCGCTAGCCTCTCCGAACGCCAGGGCTTCGCGGTTCGCGTCGGATGGCTCGACGACTACACCGCCAAGCTGCCGGCGGAAGGCGGCGTGCTCATCGTATGCGCGTCGTATAACGGCGCGCCGCCCGACAATGCCGCGGGCTTCTATCAATGGCTCGCGGACGGCCTGGAGCCAAACGCGCTCGCCGGCGTGCGCTTCGCGGTGTTCGGCTGCGGCAACCGCAACTGGGCGTCGACGTATCAGGCGGTCCCGCGTTTCATCGACGAGCGTCTCGCTGCATACGGTGCGGAGCGGCTGTTCGAGCGCGGCGAAGGCGACGCGCAAGAAGATCTCGACGGACAGTTCCGCGCGTGGCGCATCGCGCTGTGGGAATCGGTGGGGAAGCAGCTCGGCCTCACGTTCGATGCGAAGGCGGAGACCGATTCGAAACCACGCTACGAGATCGAGGTCGTCGCCGGGCCGCAAGCAAACCCGCTCGCGGCGCTCCACGGCGCGAACGTCATGCAGGTACTCGAGAATCGCGAGCTGCAGACGGGCGGCGGGCGCTCGACGCGCCACGTGGAGGTAGCGCTGCCGTACGGCGCGTCGTACCGCACCGGCGACCATCTCGGGGTGGTCGGCGAGAACCCGCCCGCGGTGGTGGAACGGGCGATGCGGCGGTTCGGCTTCTCACCGGACATGTACATTCGGCTGCGCGCGCTCTCGCCGCGCACGACGACGCTCCCGGTCGACCGGCCGGTATCGGTGGAACGATTGCTCGCGCACTACGTCGAGCTCGGCCACACCGCGACGCGCAAACAGGTCGCGACGCTCGCGGAGCACACGCAGTGCCCCAACACGAAGCCGAAGCTGCTCGGTCTCGCGGCCGACGACGCTGACGCGAGCGCGTACATCAGCGAGGTGAAGCGCAAGCGCCGTTCGGTGCTCGATCTGCTCGAGGAACATCCGGCGTGCGAGCTGCCGTTCGAGGCGTTCCTCGACATGCTGCCCGCGATGACGCCGCGCTACTACTCGATCTCATCGTCCCCGCTCGCGGACCCCGACCGCTGCAGCATCACGGTCGGCGTCGTGCGCGAGCCGGCATGGTCGGGACACGGCACGTTCGAAGGCGTGTGCTCGACCTACGTCGACCGCCACACCGCGGGCCACCCGATCGACGCGTTCGTGAAAGACTCGAAGAGCGGCTTTTGCCTGCCGGACGATGCCACGCGCCCGATCGTGATGATCGGCCCGGGCACGGGCCTCGCGCCGTTCCGCGGCTTTCTGCAGGAACGCGCGGCACTCAAGAAGGGCGGCGCGTCGCTTGGCCGCGCGCTGCTGTTCTTCGGCTGCCGGCACCCCGACCAGGACTATCTCTATCGCGAAGAGCTGGAGCGCTACGCGGTCGACGGCATCGTGGAACTGCACACGGCGTTCTCACGCCTCGACCCGGCGAAGAAAACGTACGTCCAGCACCGCATCGCGGAGCACGCGGACGGCGTGTGGTCGATCCTCGAACAAAACGGAGTGGTCTATGTCTGCGGCGACGGCAGCCGCATGGAACCCGACGTCCGGGCAACGATCATCGACCTCTACCGCACCAGGACGGGCGCGGACGCATTCGCCGCGAACGCATGGCTCGACGGCCTGACCGCAAGCAAACGCTACAACCTCGACGTGTGGGGCCAGACATAGGCGTGCTTGTCATGCTTCGACAAGCGTAGGGGGACCGACGTCAAGGTGACACAGTCGCTCACATGCTGTTGATCGACTGGCCGCCGTCGACGACGAGAGCTTCGCCGGTCATGAACGAGCCTGCGTTCGATGCCAGCAGCAGCAGCGGGCCCGTCAGCTCGTGCAAATCGCCGATGCGGCGCTGGGGTACGCGCTTCAGTGACGCCTGCGCGTACTCCGTTTTGAGGAAATCCGCGTTGATCTCCGTTTCGAAGTAGCCTGGACACAGCGCGTTCACGCGGATCTGATAGCGGGCGAACTCGAAGGCCATGCTGCGCGTGAGGTGGATGAGGCCCGCTTTGCTCGCCATGTACGGGGCTAGCGCCGGCGATACGCGCAGGCCCAGAATGGACGCGATGTTGATGATGCTGCCCGGTTTTTTCGCGGCGACGAGCCGGCGGGCGGCCTCGCGCGCGACCAGGAACGGCCCGCGCAAATTCACCTCGATTACGCTGTCCCATTCGTCGGTTTCCATCTGCAGGATCAGGTGCTCGCCGCTGATGCCCGCGTTGTTCACGACGATGTCGCACAGAACGCCGTCAGCCGCAAGCTGCTCGAACATCGCGGCGATCGACGTTTCGTCCGTTACGTCGAGCGCGATCGCGCGGGCGCGCTCGCCGAGACGCTTCGCTTCCGCTTCGATGCGGTCGACGCGGCGTGCGGCGAGCACGACCGTCGCGCCCGCTTCGTGCAGCACGTTTGCGAAGTGGCGGCCGAGGCCGCTTGACGCGCCGGTGACGAGCGCGACGCGGCCGTCGAGCGAGAACATGTCGGTGATCGTCTGAGCTGCCATTCGTGTCTCCGTTTCGCGGGTCACCACGTGTCGATCGATGGGCGTTTCTTTCCCTGCCGCGGCGGCGGCGCGGGAACGGCGCGCAGGCCGCGGATGATCCACGTGCGCGTGTCGCGCGGGTCGATCACCGAGTCCAGCTCGGCCACCGATGCGACGTTGAGCGCCTTGCCCTGCGCGTACGACTGTGCGACCATCGCGTCGAACGCTGCTTGACGCTCCTGCGGGTTCTCGATCGCCGCGAGCTCTTTGCGATAGCCCAGCCTCACCGCGCCTTCCAGACCCATCGGGCCGAACTCGCCGCTCGGCCACGCGACGGAGAAGAACGGCTCGTGCAAACTGCCCGCGGCCATCGCTTGCGCGCCAAGGCCGTAGCCTTTGCGCAGCGCGACGAAGAACACGGGCACCGTCATGCTGGCGGCGGTGACGAACATGCGGCTCACGCGCCGGACCTGCCCCGTGCGCTCAACGTCAGGTCCGACGGCGAAGCCCGGCGTGTCGCAGAGCGTCACGACCGGCAGGTCGAACGCGTCGCACAGCTGCATGAACCGCGACGCCTTGTCGGCGCCCGCGCCGTCGATCGCGCCGCCGAGATGCATTGGGTTGTTCGCGATCAGGCCGAACGGCTTGCCCTCGATCCGAATCAGCGCGGTGATCATCCCGGGCGCGAACGCCGCGCGCAGCTCGAGCACCGAGCCATCATCCGCGAGCGTCGTGATGACCTTGTGCACGTCGTACACGCGGACGCGGTTCTCCGGGACGATGCGTCGCAGCTCCCGCTGGTCCGCACACGTCCATTCCGCCACCGCGCCCTGAAAGTACGACAGGTACTTGCGTGCGATCTCCGTCGCGTCGGTCTCGTTCTCGGCGACGACGTCGATCACGCCGTTCGGGGCTTGATCCGACACCGGGCCGATCTCTTCCGGGCGATATGTCCCGAGGCCGCCGCCTTCGATCATTGCCGGACCGCCCATGCCGATGTTCGCGTCGCGCGTCGCGATGATGACGTCGGAGCAGCCCAAAAATGCCGCATTGCCCGCGAAGCAATATCCCGCGACGATGCCGACCACCGGGACGAGACCGCTCAGCCGTGCGTAGCTCGCGAACGTCGGCACCGCGAGCCCGGATGCCCATGTGACGTCCGTGTCGCCCGGGCGTCCGCCGCCGCCTTCGGTGAACATCACCAGCGGCACGCGCCAGCGTTCCGCGAGGCTGAGCATGCGATCCGTCTTCTGGTGGTTTACGTAACCCTGCGTTCCGGCGAACACCGTGTAGTCGTACGCCATCGCGATGCAGCGCGACCGCTCCTCGCCGAAGCGGTCGCCGTTGATCTGTCCGATTCCGGCGATCAAACCATCGGCAGGGCTCATGCGCTCGAGCTCGGCAGGCTCACGGCGGCGGCGCTGCGCCGCGACCGCGAACTCGCCGTACTCCAAGAAGTCACCACCGTCGAAGAGGTGCGCGAGATTTTCGCGCGCGGTGCGACGGCCGAGCGCGCGCCGTTTCGCGACGGCGTCCGGGCGGCCATTGTCGCTAATGGCATGTCGCCGTTCGACGACTTCCGCGAGATCGGCGCGCAGTTCGTCGAGATCGACGTGCGCGTCGGCATCGACGTCTTCCAGCTCGACCTCGGCGGGTTCGACGAACAGCACCGGATCGCCGGCGTCCAGAACCGTACCCGGCTGCGCCGCGATCGCCCGCACGATCCCGGACAGCTCAGCGACGAGCACGTGCTCCATCTTCATCGCTTCGAGCACGGCGAACCGCTGGCCGCGCGCGACCGGCGCACCGACCGCGACGTCGATCGTCAGCAGTTTCCCGGGCGTTGGTACGCGCAGTGCCGCGGTGTTCGGCGGTCCGTGCGACGCCGTGCCGGGCGGTTCGGACGATGGTACTGCGGTCGTCGCCGCGACGTGCGGTTCGGCGGCTGGGCTCTTTGATTCCGCGGCGAGCTCGCGCGCGTGCTCTGCGATGAAGCCCGTGTACACGTCGTACGCGGCGACGTCCGGGTGGTGCAGCAGCGCGCTCAGGAACGGCAGGTTCGTCGCGACGCCGGCGATACGGAACTCGCGCAGTGTTCGCGCGGCGAATGCGGCGGCGTGCGCGAAATCGCCCTCCGGCGCATGGACGATCACTTTCGCGAGCAGCGAATCGAAGCTCGGGTTCGTGCGGTAGCCGCCGTAACCGAACGTGTCGACGCGAACGCCGGGTCCCGCCGGCGGCTCGAAGACCGTCAGCGTTCCGCTCGCCGGTACCACCTCGCCGTCCGTCGCCATCGTCTCGAGGTTGACGCGCACCTGGACCGCGATGCCGCGCGGTGACGGCGGCGGAAGCTGCAGGCCGAGCTCGGCCAGCGTCGCGCCGCGCGCAATGCGCAGTTGCGCCACGACGAGATCGACGCCGGTCACCGCCTCGGTCACGGTGTGCTCCACTTGCAGGCGCGGGTTGGCCTCGATGAACGCGAACGAGGTTGCGTCGTTCGTTGCTTCCGTGTCGATCAAGAACTCGAACGTGCCGAGGCTGTCGTGCCGCGTTGCGCGCGCCATCGACAGCGCCGCGTCGATGAGCCGCGCGCGCAGCGCCGGCGACAGGCCGGGGGCGGGCGCGACCTCTACGAGCTTTTGATTGCGGCGCTGCAGCGTGCAGTCGCGTTCCCACAGATGCGACACCTCGCCAGATTCGTCGCCTGCTATCTGGATCTCGACGTGCCGTGCGCGCCGCACGAACCGTTCGACGTACACGCCGGGATGTCCGAACGCCGCGAGCGCTTCCGCGCGAGCGCGCGCGAACGCGTCGGCGACGTGCTCGGGTCGCGACACCATGCGGATGCCGCGCCCGCCGCCGCCCGCGACGGCTTTGATCATCATCGTGCCGCCGTCGCCGAGCGACGCCAAGAACGCGGCCGCGCCGTCCAGATCGATTTCCTCGTCGCTGCCGGCGAGCAGCGGCACGTGCAGCGACCGTGCAAGCGCGCGTGCGCGAGCCTTGTCCCCGAAGACTTCCAGCACATCGGGCCGCGGTCCGGCGAACGTCAGCCCGGCGTCGATGCAGCGCTGCGCGAACGAAGCGTTCTCGCTGAGGAAACCGTAGCCCGGATGGACGGCGTCGCACGCCGACGCGGCGGCCGCGGCGAGCAGCTCGTCCGCGTCGAGGTAGGCGGCCGGACCCGACCCGGGCAGCGGCACCGCTTCATCCGCGATGCGCACGTGCAGCGACTCCGCATCGTCTCGGGAGAACGCCGCCACGCTCACGATGCCGAGCGCCGCGGCCGCGCGCGCGATGCGGATAGCGACCTCGCCGCGGTTCGCGATGAGCAGTCGGGTCACGCGCACCCCGCAGAATGCTGTACGTGAATCGCTTCCACCTCGGCCGCGCGCGGGTCGGCTGACGGTCGGTCGCCGGCCCCGCGGCCCGAACTTGAGCAGGCGAGCCCGCTGTTGCGACGGCGGCGCTTGACAAGCATAGCGTAGTGCTTGGTATACTTAGCACGAAGCTTGGCCCCCACACCGCGCCCCGCGCGCAGAGGAGACCCCCGTGAACGATTCCTACGCCGACACCATCGAGAAGCTCCAG
>JAQBPK010000083.1 GCA_028287565.1 Vulcanimicrobiota bacterium | reverse complement strand
CGCGCGCTCCCGCCCGCATGCCCTCTCAGGCGGCGAGCGCCAGCGCGTAGCGCTCGCGCGCGCGCTCGCATGGACGCCGCGCGCGCTGCTGCTCGACGAGCCGTTTGCCGCGCTCGACGACGCGACGCGCGGCCGCGTGCGCGACGAGGTGCGCGATACTCTGGCGGGCCTTGACGTCCCGGTCGTGCTGGTCACGCACGACGAAAGCGACGTCGCCGCGTTCCGAGCGCCGGTCGTTCGTCTGGAGCGCGGGCGCGTCGTCCCGCCGGTGTGACGCGGCGCCGGACGGAGTGCGGTTCCCCGGCCGGGTACAGAGGAAGCGATGGAAACGGTGTACGTCGTCGAGCCGCAGGCGCTGTTCGGCCCCAAGCTCGCGCGCCTCGTGGCCGAAGCCGGAGGCCGCGTCGCGGGGACGTCGGCTAGTCTCGATCTGGACGCGATCATCGCCGCCGCGCCGGACGCCGTTCTGCTCGACCTCGACTTCACGGCGTACGACGTGGCCGACGCGCTCGACGTGCTGCGCAGCGAGGCGCCCGCGATGCGCCCGATCCTGCTCACCACGGAGCGCGGCGCCGGCTGGCTCGAGCGGTACCGGGCCGCCGGGGCGGCGAGCGTGGTCTCGAAGGCCGCGACGGAAGAAGAGCTGGTCCACGACCTGCGGGTCGTGCTGGACGGCGGCGCGGTGTGGGACGTGCGAGTGGAAGCCTGCTAGAGCGGGTAAGACCGTGATCGACTTCACATGGAGGTGAAAGCGTGCTCGGAGATCATGGACCGATCCGCGTTTGCGTCGTCGAGGCGCAGGCGATCTTCCGGGAAGCCTGGGGAGCCATCGTCAACGGCGGTGACCTGGAGCTGACGGCGGTCGCCGGGACACCCGACGACTTGCCGGTGAGCTCGTGCGACGTCGTCGTGCTCGACGTCGACGGCCAGCGCGAGCCGTGTGCGACGCTGGTCCGGCGCATCTGGTCGCGGGTCGGCAAAGTCCCGGTCTGCGCGGTCGCGCTGCGGCCCACGCTCGACGTGCTGGCCTCGCGCGCGCACGGCGAAGCCGTACTGGTGTTGAAGACCGCGCCGCCCTCGCAAGTGCGCGCCGCCATCTGGGCCGCCGCACGCCGCGAAAGCTTCGAGCAGGCCATCCCAAGCGGGCTATAAGCGGCAGCGCGCGGGAAAGAGAACGGCGCCGTCCACCTGTGTCGGTGCGAACGGCGCCGTGTTTCCCGAGGGCATGCTGGAGTGTGCTGCTGAAGGCCCCTCGCGACGTGGGTACCCTCGATCCCGCGCACCCAAACTTGGAGGCCGTGTGAGACTCTGCACCTTTTCACGGAACGGCGTCGCTCGGCTCGGAGCCGAAACGAGCGGCGGAATCGCCGACTTGCAAGCGGTCGACCCCGCGCTTCCGGCAACGATGCTGGATCTGCTGTCCGGCGACGACGACGCGCTCGAGCGCGCGCGGCGCGCGAGCGCTTCCGCGGGCGCGCAGCACGTGAGCGCGCGCGGCGACGTCACGCTGCTGCCGCCGATCGGAAACCCGTCCAAGATCGTGTGCATCGGGTTGAACTACCGCGACCACGCCGCCGAAGTGAAGCTCGATCTTCCCGAGTACGTGACGATCTTCGCGAAGTGGGCGAACACGCTGATCGGCGACGGCGCGCCGATCGTGATCCCGCGTGAGTCGCACCGCGTCGACTACGAAGCCGAGCTCGCGTTCGTCATCGGCAAACGCGCCAAGCACGTGCAAGAAGCAGGCGCGCTCGAATACGTCGCAGGGTACATGAACTTCAACGACGTCAGCGTGCGCGACTACCAGTCGCGCACGTCGCAGTGGTCGTTCGGCAAAGCGTTCGACACGCACGGCCCGTGCGGACCGTTTCTCGTCACGCGCGACGAGATCCCGGACCCGCAGACGCTGCGCATCTGCTGCTCGATCGACGGCGAGACGCTGCAGGACTCCTCGACAGCGCAGATGGTGTTCAGCGTCGCGCGCCTCGTCGCCGAGCTGTCCGCGGTGATGACGCTCGAGCCGGGCGATCTGATCGCGACGGGGACGCCGGCCGGCGTGGGAACGTCCCGCAACCCACGCCGCTGGATCCGGCCGGGAGAGCGCGTGCGGGTGGAGATCGAGGGCCTCGGCGCATTGGAGAACCCGGCGGTCGCGGACGCATAGTCGTGACGCGTTTCTACGGTTTTGACGTGGGCGCCGGTTTGCTCTTTACTTTCTTCAGCGACGGCAAGGGCAAAACTCGGAAAGTAGTTCCTGTAGCTGCCGGCGACGGTGATTGGAGGCCCGCAAGCTGAGCGAATGGGGGCGGTAAACCGCACGCTACGGAGTGGCATGTTGTTTCGGCGAGACGCACGACAATGATGAATGCCGTGAGGCTGTATATCCAAATCGTCGCCTGACGGAACAGCTTCGCCTTGACGCCAACGTTCTCCGAGAGCTCTTCGACAGCCACTCTTGTTGCCTCGAATATCGCCGTGACACTGGCCTTCGGGTAATAAGGCCATGAAATTGCGAGTGTCTCGGCATCCGGTACAAGCGAATATTCGCGCACGCCAAGCGCGCGCATCAAGATCGCAAGAGGCACGAGGTACGCCAGCACAGCGATGAGTTCGATTGGCGTCGATTCATGGCTCAAGATGAAGCCAAGGACGGCGATTGTGCCGGCGAACAGCGTGGACGTCTTCGTTTCGATGCGTGCTAAGCTGCCGTACGATGTGCGCGCACGTTCCTGCAGAAACTCCAGCGGCCGGGCGAAATCGTCGGTGGGTGTCGCAAGCGGTTCGGGCGGATCGGGAGGAGCGGGAGTTTGGGCTTGAGCTTCGAGGCGGCCACGTTCGAACTCGCGCGCCGCCGTCTTAGCGAAACGCGCTATCAATTCATTGACTGAAATAGGATTCAGCGTCCCTTGGGGACGTCGGCGCCTTCACGAAATGGCACGCGCATGCTGTCGCCGGTGGGAGGCGGAGGCGGCGGCTTCGGAGGGGGCTGTGCCATGGCCTTATTTGACCACGTCTGGGCGCCTAGCGCAACCCTCGCAATGGGCGGCTTACGTTGGTGTGCAACCGCTAGCGGACGGAGGCGCACCCGCGCATGATCGCTACGCCTGGTACACGTAGGCGATCGCCGCCCTGTCATCCAGAATGCGGCGCGCCATGCGCTTTAGTGAAGTATGATAATACCCTTACGCCTCGCGCGCCTTGACCGTGGCGGCCCGGACGTGATAGGCTCCCCGGACATGGCGACGCGCTATTACGTCCTTCCGGTTACCATTTTTCTCGTCGAGCACAGCTCGCCGGCCGGATCGTCGTTCGCGTAATCAGCACAAGACAAAAGACGCAAGCGAACGCCCCGGCCGCATCGGCCGGGGCGTTCGACGTTTCCGAGGAGAACCGCCCGTGATGACCCGGACCGCCACGACCGTGTGGCTCGACGGCAACCTGCTCGACGACGAGCAGCTGCGCTTGCACGCGCTCACGCACGCGCTGCACTACGGCTCGTCGGTGTTCGAGGGTATTCGCGTCTACCCGACGCCGAACGGCCCGTGTGTTTTCCGCTTGCGCGAGCACGTCGACCGGCTCGTCGCGGGCGCGGCCGCTTACGGCATGCAGCTCGCGTGGGACGCCGACGGCCTCATCGACGCGATTACGGCGACGGTGCGCGCGAGCGGGCGTGACGCGGCGTACGTGCGGCCCTTGGCGTTCTTCGGCGGCGAGACGGTACGGCTCAATCCCGGCCGCGAGTGCCCGGTGCACGTGCTGATCGCGGTGCTGCCGTTCGACGGCATCATGCCCGGCGTCGAGGTGCCGCTGTTCCGCGCGTCCGTGTCGCCGTTCATGAAGACGCCGTCGCGTTCGCTGCCGTCCACGGTGAAAGCCGGCGGCCACTACACCAACTCGATCCGCGCGCTCGCCGACGCGCAAGCGCGCGGTTTCGACGAGACGATCCTGCGCAACGAGCGCGGCGAGATCGCCGAAGGCTCCGGCGAGAACATCTTCATCGTGCGCGACGGCGCGCTCGTCACCAACGACGCCGACGCCGACATTCTGCTCGGCATCACGCGCGCCAGCGTGCTGTCGCTCGCGCGCGAAGCGGGCATCACGACGCACGTCCGCCCGATCACGATGGACGATCTCGCGCGGTGCGATGAAGCGTTCTTCACCGGCACGGCGGCCGAAGTCGTGCCTATCGTGCAGATCGACGACCGCACGATCGGCGACGAAGGCGCGCTCACCCGCCGGCTGCGGACGACCTACACGGACGTCGTCCGCGGCCGCCGTGCCGCGCCGGGGCCCTGGCTGACGCAGGTTTCCTGAACATTGCGGAGGTACGGACGCCGCATGTTCGGCGCCCGTGCTTCCGTCGCGCTCGCTCTGGCGTGCGCGCTCCTGCCCGCGATTCCGCGTCCCGTTGCGGCGGATTCGCCCGTTCCGCTCGACTACAAAGCGTACGACGGCTGGAGCGCGATCCGCACGCCCAAGCTGTCGGATGACGGTAAGCACCTCGCGTACGCGCTGACGCCGCAGGACGGCGATCCGACGCTCGTCGTGCGCGACCTGGACTCGGGCGCCGAGCGGCGCGAGACGCGCGCCAACGCGCCGGCGTTTGCGGGCGACGGCCGCTTCGTCGTCTACACGCACGTCGCCGCGAAGAAAGACGTCGATGCGGCCAAGAAGGCGAAGAAAGCCGAAAAGGACCTGCCCAAGAACGGCCTGGGCGTCCTCGACCTGAGCGGCACCAAGCCCGCCGAGATCGTGGACGACGTGAAGACGATCGCCGTCGCGAAGAACGGCGGCACGACGATCGCGTACCGCGCCGACCCGTCGCCCGCGCCGAGCAGCTCGCCCGCGGCGGCGAGCAGCGCGTCGCCGGTCGCGTCCGCGAAGCCGAGCGCGCCGCCCAAGGGCGAGCCGCCGCCGCAGATCCCCGCGGCCGCGAGCCCAGCGCCGGCTGCGAGCACGTCGCCCGGCCCGTCGCCCTCGCCCTCGGGCTCGCCCGCGCCCAAGGCGGACAAGACGAAGGACACCGGCTCGACGCTGACGATTCGCGATCTCACCGGCGGCAAGCGCGTGACCGCAAACGACGCGACGGACTTCGCGGTGTCCGAGGACGACCGGTTCATCGCGTACGCGACCGAGTCGAAGAACGGCAAAACCGACGGGCTGCACGTCTACGACGTCGCGAAGGGCACGACCAGCGACGTGCTCACGGGCGAAGGGCGCTATCGCGACATCGCGATCGCGCGCGACGGCTCGTCGCTCGCATTTTTGAGCGACGAAGCAACGTATAAGGAAGACGTGCCGCACGACGCGCTGTACGTGGTCGATCTGCGCGCGGCCAAGCTCGCCGCCGTGAAGGCCGTCGACACCGCGACGGCCGGCGTGACGGCCGCGACGACCCCGAACAGCAACGGCAAGCTGCGCTACTCGCGCGACGGCAAGCGCGTCTTCCTGGGCACGGCCGCTGCGCCCACGCCGATGCCGTCGGGAACTCCGGCGCCGACCGCCGTCGACGTATGGTCGTGGCAAGACAGCATTCTGCAATCGCAGCAGAAACACGACGCCGCCACCGAGCGCAAGCGCACGTATCTCGCCGCGTACGACATCGCCGCCGCGCGCTTCGCGCAACTGGGATCGACGTCGCTGCGCGACGTGCAAACGGTCGACGAAGGCGACGTCGCGCTGGGCGAGGACGACCGCGCGTATCGCCGCCAAGGTTCGTGGATCGGCGACGTGTACGTCGATGCGTACGCGGTGTCGCTCGAGACCGGCGCGCGCAAGCTGCTGCTGCAGCGTGCCCTTTCGCCCGAGCTCTCGCCGGCCGGGCACTATGTGCTCGCCTGGGACGAGCCGTCGCGCCACTGGTTCGCGACGCGCACGAGCGACGGCAAGCGCGTCGAGCTCGGCGCGCATGCGGGCGTCGCATTCCACATGGTCGATGACGACCATCCGGCGCCGCCGCCGGCGTACGGCACCGGCGGCTGGCTTTCGGGCGACCGCGGCGTGCTGATCTACGACCAGTACGACGTGTGGCTCGCGAACCCGGACAGCGGCGCCGCGACCAACCTCACGCACGGCGAGGGCCGGCGCACGCGCACGGTCTACAGCCCGGTGCAGCCCGATCCGGACGCGACGTCGTTTCCGGCGGGCAAACCCCTGCTGCTCTCGCTGATCGACACGCGCAACTACTCGAGCGGCTACGCGCGCGTCGCGCCGGGCGGCGGCGTGCCGGCGACGCTGTTCAAAGCGGATGAGGTCGTCAACGGCGTGCGCACGGTGTTCAACGCGCCGCTGCACGACATGACCAATCCGCCCGTCGCGGCGAAGCGCGCCGACCGGTACGTGTTCACGCGCGAGACGTTCCGCAACTACCGTAACCTATGGGCCACGGACTCGTCATTCCGCAACGTCACGAAAGTCACCGACGCGAACCCGCAGCAGGCGAAGTACCGCTGGGGCACGGAGCGGCTCATCGACTACAAGTGCACGGACGGCAAACCGATGCGCGCGGTGATGCTCGTCCCGGACGGTCTCAAAGCCGATCGCAAAGCGCCGATGCTGACCTACTTTTACGAGACGTGGGCCAGCATGTTCCACACGTTCTACTCGCCCGCGCCCGGGACGAGCCCGAACTTCACGCGCTACGTGTCCAACGGCTATGTGGTTCTGCTGCCGGACGTGCGCTACCGCATCGGCCATCCCGGTGCGAGCGCGCTGGAATGCATCATGCCGGCGGTCGACGCGGCGCTGCGCCTGAACTACGCCGATCCCAAGCGCGTCGGCGTCGCGGGCCATTCGTGGGCCGCGTACCAGATCAACTACATGATCACGAAGACCCACCGGTTCCGCGCTGCCGAGGCGGGCGCGGCCGTCGACGACATGATCAGCGCGTACTCGGGGATTCGCCTGGAGAGCGGGGTCGTGCGCGAGTCGCAGTACGAGCACACGCAGTCGCGCATCGGCGCGACGCCGTGGGACCGTCCCGATCTGTACCTGGAGAACTCGGGCTTGTTCGGCATCAAGAACGTCACGACGCCGTATCTCACGATCCACAACGACCTCGACGGCGCGGTGCCGCAGTTCCAGGGCATCGAGTACATCACCGCGATGCGCCGCCTGGGCAAAGAGGCGTATCTGTTCTCGTTCGACGGCGAGGACCACAACCTCAAAGGCCGCGAGCAGCAGAAGTTCTGGACCGTGCACCTCGACGAGTGGTTCGACCACTGGCTCAAGGGCGCGCCGCGCCCGTCATGGATGAACGGAGTCGACTACCTGCACCGCGGCGAGCGCAACGTGCGCCCACTGTACGGCGAATCCGACTAAATTGTCCGTTCCTCGCCTGCGCTGCGGTACTGTCACGTGATGCGGCGCGCGCTCGCGGCGATCGTGCTGGTCGCGGTCGCCGCGTGCGCGCAGTCTTCGGGGCCGGCGCCGCGCGCGCTGCGGCTGGCGATCTCCACTGAGCCTCACAGCATGCTCTCGGTGCTGTCGCAAACGATCCAAGAGAACGAGTTGATGCGGCTCGTCTACGACCCGCTGATCGCGTGCGACCGTGCCGGCAACCCGGTTCCCGCGCTCGCCGCCGTCGTGCCGGCGCGCGCGAACGGCGGCATCTCGCGCGACGGTCTCACGGTGACGTACCATCTGCGCCGCGGCGTGCGCTGGCACGACGGCACCCCGTTCACCAGCGCCGACGTCGCCGCGTCGTTCCGCGCGGTGATGGACCCGCGCAGCGTCGTGCAGTCCCGGCACGGCTACGACGACGTCGCGCGCGCCGAGACGCCGGATCCGTACACGGTGCGCTTCCGGCTGAAGCGGCCGTTCGCGCCGTTTGTCGCGACGGTGTTCGCCGAGAGCGACGTGCCGTACTACGTCGCGCCGGCGCACCTGCTGCGCGGCGGCCCGCTCGCGCAGTCGTCGCTGAACGCGGCGCCGGTCGGAACGGGCCCGTATCGCCTCGTGCGCTGGGCGCGCGGCGACCGGCTCGAGCTGGCGGCGAACGAGTCGTACTGGAACGGCAAGCCATCGATCGACCGCATCGGCGTGCGTTTCATCGCGGACGAGAACACACAGCTCGTCGGCCTGCGCAGCGGCGACATCGACGGCGTCATCGCGATGTCGGCGAACGCCGCCGCGCAAGCGCGCACGATCCCGCACGTGCGCATCGCGACGTCGCCGCTCAACGCGTACTGGGGCGTGATGATGAACAACCAGCGCGGCCACGCGACCGGCGACGTGCGCGTGCGGCGCGCGCTCGCCGAAGCGATCGACGGCAAGTCGTTCCGCGACAACGTCACGCACGGTTTCTACGCTCCGGTGATCGCCGATCTCCCCGCGGTGCTATGGGCGGCGGATCCGAGGCTGCGCCCTGTTCCGCACGACCTCGCCGATGCGCGCCGCATCCTCGCGTCGGCGGGCTACGGGCCTGCGCATCCGCTCGCGCTCGACCTCGCGATCTTGCAGTCGTCGCAGACGCACCGCGTCGAGGCCGTCGCGCTGCAGAGCCAGCTCGCGGCGCTGGGCATCGACGTGCGCGTCCACGCCTATCTCGGCAACGTGTTCGACGCACCGCCGTCGCAAGGCGGCATCCTCACGCGCGGGCGCTACGATCTCGCGCTGTACGGCTGGTACGCGGGGATGGACCCGGACGACAGCGGTCAGTTCCTGTGCGACCAGCGCCCACCGAACGGTTACGACCACTCGTTCTATTGCAGCGCCGACATGGACGCGGCGCAGCGCGACGCGCTCTCGTCGTACGATCAGCTCGCGCGCAAGCGCGCGTACGCGCGCATCGAGGCGCTGCTGCTGCGCGACATACCGATCCACTTCCTGGGCTCACCGGTCGCGATCTCCGCGCTGCGCGACGACCTCGGCGGCTTCGCGCCGAGCCTGGTCACGCAAACGGCGAACGCGCAGCGCTGGGCGCTGCGCCGCGCGGCACCGTAGGCATGGCTCCGGCCGACCCGTTGACGGTCACCAGCTAGCTCTCTATGCTAGAAAGACTGTAGTGGCGGAGGGCCGTAGAGTGGACCAGAGCAGCCTTCCAGGTGAGGTGATCGGCGATGCGACGATGATCGCTCGCGACCCGTCCGCGCCGGCGGCACCGGTCGAGCGCGGGCTCGTCGTGATGAGCATCGGCCACGGTTCGTACGTGGGCCTCGACGAGATCGGCGCGGACATCTGGCGCCGCCTGGAACAGCCGCGCGCGTTCGGTGAGCTCGTCGATGGGCTGGCTGCCGACTATGACGCGCCGCGAGCGGCAATCGCCACGGACGTTCGAGCTTGGTTGGTTCGTATGGCAGAAGGGGCAATAATTCGGCTGACCTGAGCTTCGTGCTTGACGTACGGACGCCCAAATTGTATCGTGACATATCCTATCGCTCGGAGGTATCTCCCCATGGAACAAGACGGCGAAAAGCGCGCTTGGTACAGCCCCGAAATCGTCGACGTCGGCGGCGTCGTGGAGACGACGACGCTCGGCAAAGGCAAGAACGTCAGGGACAACAATCACGAGACGCCGGAGACCTATTCGGAGCACGGCGACCGCAGCGCGCTCGACGCGGAGGTCGACCTCGCGGACCGCTGACGCTGCCGCAGCGACCACCTGGCCGTCGGGCGGCGCGGAGTTCTCCGCGCCGCCGACGGTTCGTCACGCCGTCGTCGACGGGCTGCGCGTCATCTTGGATCTTCGCACCGAACGGTATCGCGTTCTCGACGACACCGCCGGTTTGCTGTGGGCCGTGCTCACGGGCGACGACGACGCGCTCGCGTCGTCGCCGCGCTATGACGTCGGCGACGCGGAGTTCCGGGCCGAGCTGGACCGGTTCGCGCAGCGCTGCGTCGACGAGGGGTTGCTCCAGCGCGCCGGCACCGAATTTCCACCGCGTCTGCTCGCGGCGCACCGGCGGCGTCGCCTCACCGGCGTTCCGCCGGTGCTGCGCGCGCTGAGCGCGCTCGTCGCGACGCAGCGCGCGTTGTCGGGGGCCGGCTTTCGAGCGACCTACGAGCGCTACGCGCTGCTGCCCGTGGAGTCCGGCGCGACCGGGGCCGGCGCGGCGCTGCGGTCGTTCGTTCGGGCGGAAAATTTCTTCGTCGTGCGCCGCGCGCCCGACGATTGCTTGGGGCGCTCGCTCGCGCTCTACCGCTTTCTGCGCTCCGTCGGTATCGCGGCCGAGCACGTGATAGGCGTTCGGCGGTGCCCTTTCGGCGCGCACGCGTGGGTGGAATGCCAGGGCGCCGCGCTGCTGGGCGACGCGTACTTCGGCTTGACGCCGCTCGCGCGCATCGGCGCTCCGCACGCTGCGGGCGGCGCACCGCCGTGAACGGTTTCGCCGGGCACATCACCGCCTGCGGCAGCTTCGCGGCGACCGGGGATTCGCGCGCGCGCCACCCCGAGTCGCACGTGGGCTGCGACGTGGTCGTGCGCGGCTACATCGCCGACCGCGCCGCGCTGGTCGAGCGGTTTGGACTCGAGCGGGACGCCGGCGACGGTGAGCTCGTCGCACATGCGTTCCGCACGTGGGGCGCGCAGCTGCAGGCGCATGTGCATGGCGAGTGGGCCGCCGTCGTGTGGGACGTGCGGACGCGAACGGGGCTGCTGGCGCACGACGCGCTCGCGCTCGAGCCGCTGTTCTATACGGTCCGGGACGGCGGCGTGGCGTTCGCGACGGAGCTCGTCGAGCTGCTCGACGACGAAACGGCTGCGGTGCTCGACGACGAGTACCTCGCGGATTTCTTCGCGTACGGCGGCGTCACGAGCGAGCGAACTCCGTATCGCGCGGTCAAGCGGCTGTTGCCGGGCCGCAGCCTGCGCTGGGCGGACGGGGAGCTGCGCGAGATGCGGACGTGGAATCTCGCGGACGTTCCGGCGCTGCGATGCCGTGACGATGCGGAATACGAAGAGCGCTTTCGCGCGCTGCTCGAAGCCGGAGTCCGGTCGTCGCTGCGCACGGCGGGCCGCGCCGGCGTCGCGCTGTCGGGCGGGCTCGACTCGTCGACGATCGCATGCGTCGCGGCGCGCGCGGGCTGCGACGTGAGCGCGTACTCGACGATCTCGCCGCGCTGGCCCGACGGCGACGAGCAGAGCTGGATGCGCATGGTCGTGGAGCGCTACGGCATGCCGTGGCATGCCACCGACGTCGAGAGCGTGCTGCCGTTCTCGCGGCTGCCCACGGAGTTTCTCGGCGAGCCGACGGGATCGGTGGTCGACGAAGAGCGCCGCCGCATCCATGGCGAGCTGCTCGCATCGCACGGCGTGACCGCGATGCTTCACGGCAACGGCGGCGACACCGTGCTGTGCAGCTCGCCCGGCGCGCGCCCGCCGCACCTCGCCGACGAGCTGTTCGACGGGAAGCCGCTCGGCGCGCTGCGGTCGGTGGCGGCGTGGAAGCGCGAGTCGCGCGTGAGCCGCTCGTACACGTACTGGCTGCTCCGCGGCCTGGTCGAGCCCAGCCTCGAGCATCTTCGCGGCGAGCGGGTCCGGACGGAGCACGTCGCGTTTCCGTCGTGGTTCCAGCGGGACTACGGCGAGACGATGCGGCTCGAACGGCGCTCGCGGCGGCGCATCGCACCCGCCTGCCGGCGGCCCGGACACCAGGTGGTGTGGGACGACCTGTGGAGCAGCGCCCTGACGATGAGCACGATACCGCGGCGCCGCATGCGGTACGACTTTCGCGCGCCGCTGCTCTACTTGCCGCTGGTCGAGTTCATGTGGAGCATCCCGTGGGAGCAGAAGCTGCGCCCGCGCTGCGACCGGTATCTGCAGCGCCGCGCGCTAACGGACGTGCTGCCCGAACCGATCCGGCGGCGCGCCACCAAAGCCGGCGCGAGCGGTCCGTACGCGGAAGGCCTGCGCCGCTCGCGCGACTGGATGGCGTTCCTCACCGACACGCCGCTCATGGCGCAGCGCGGCATCGTCGATGCCGCCCGCTGGCGCGACGCCGTCCGGAAAGCGAGTGTCGGACAGACGAGCAGCGACAAGTATTTCTTTGCCGCCGTCGCCGTCGAAGCGTGGTTACAACAGCTCGGCGAGCATCGCTTGCGCATCGCGCGCTCGCCGGCGGCCGCGCTCGCGCCGGCCGTCTGATGCCGGATTCGCCCGTCGCGCCGCCGCGGACGGCGTGGCATGCGCCGGACCGCGCGAAGCAACTGCCGGTGGCCACCTACCTCACGCTGCTGCGGCAGGCCGTCGCGGCGGCGCCCGGCCGCGCCGACTTCGAGCTCCAGCTCGCGCGGGCGCTGTACCACGCCGGCCTGGTCACGGAGCTGCTGCAGCGGTTCGGGCCGGCCGCGGCGGACGCGGGCACGCATCCGGAGATGCTCTTTCACGTCGGCTGCGGCGCGTTGTCCGCGAACGACGACCGGCTCGCCGCCGACGCGCTGAGCTCCAGCGCGGCGGCCGGGTTCGCGCGCGCCCACGGTAAGCTCGCAGAGGCGCTGCACCGCGCCCGCCGGTACGACGACGCGCTGCGCGCGGGGCTGCGCGCGCTCGAGACGTCGCCGTTCGATTTCGCCGCGCTGCGCGTCGTGGCGCGCACGCTGCTCGCACGAGGCGAGAAGCAGCGGCTGTGGGACGTCTGCACCGAGCTGCGAGCGCGCGGAGCCTGGAGCGGCTACGTCCCGTCGGTGATGGTGCTCGCCGCGACGACGCCCGAGCAGGACGAAGAAGTGGCGGCACTGATCGATCCGGCGCGCTGGTTCGACGCTGCGCAGCTCCCGGTGGTCCGCGACTTCAACCGGCGGCTCGCCGCCGAGCTGCTCGCGCACCCGGCCCGCACCGCGCTGTCCGCAACCAAATCGACGAGCGGCACCGGCAGCCGGATCGACGAGCTCGAGCTGGCGGGTGGCCCGCTCGTTCGCGAGCTCCTCGGTTTGGTGCGCCACGCCGTCGACGCGTACGCGGACGAGCGGAAAGCCGCCGTGTCGCATCCGATGATCGCGCACCGTCCTGCATCCGCCGCGCTCAGCAGCTGGGCCGTTGCGGTCGAGCGCGACGGGCACGAAGGCTGGCACCTGCACCCCGACGGGTGGCTGAGCGGCGTGTACTACGTCCACGTGCCGGAGACGGACACGCGCGCCGGCGGACGTGCCGGTGCGATCGAGTTCGGCCCGCACCCGTTCGCCGGGACGCGCGAGGACGCGCCGTGGCCGCGCCGGCACGTCGCGCCACGCGCCGGGCTGCTGCTCCTGTTTCCGTCCTACTACGGACACCGCACCTGGCCCACGGGCGTGGACGAGCCGCGCCTGTGCGTGGCGTTCGACGTCGTCGCCGACGCGCTGCGCGATGAGCCGCCGAGCCGAGCAGGGTAGCGGGCCGCGCCGCGTTCCCACCGAACACCATGCCATGATCCGGCGTACCACCGTGGCTCTCTTGACCGTGCTCCTCGGCACAGCATCGCTTGCTCCGCTTGCCGTCGCGCAGACGTCCGAGGCTCCGGCGGCGGCCGCGACGGCCGCGCCGCACGTCTCCTCGACGCTTGCGCCCAGCCCCGCGCCCGCACCGACGCTCGCGCCGACGCCGCCGTCGGAGCCGTCCACCGGGCCGCAGAGCGCTCCCGCGCGCGCCGCGGCGAGCCCCGCGCCCGCCGGATCGACGCTTCCGTTCCCCTTCGGCCCCGCGGCCACGCAGTCGTACGCCACGTTCACGAAGACCGCCACGACGCAGCCGGGCGTCATCGACCTGATCCGCAAAGACGACGAGCTGTACTTCGACCTGCGGCCGGAGAACTTCGACAAGACGTACATCATCTTGCCGTCGATCGAGCGCGGCGTCGGCAGCGGCGCGTTCGCGGGCCGCGTGTACGAGCCGTTCCAAGTGACGTTCAAGCTCGTCGGCAAACGCGTTCTGTGGATCACGCCGAACACGCGCTACGTCGCCGACAAGGACAGCGCCGCGGCGCGCTCGCTCGCGATCAGCGTCGCGGACTCCGTGATCCTCTCGACGCCGATCGTCGCCGAGGATCCCGGCAAGAAGCACATCGTCGTCGCGCCCTCGCTGTTCCTGACCGACTTCGAAGGGATCGGCGCGGACCTCGGCCGCGGCGTCACGCCGCCGTCGCTGCCCGGTCTGCTGCTGCTCGTGTCGCGCCCGAGCTTCTCGGTCGACGCAACCAAGTCGTACTATCTTTCGACCAAGGCGTTTCCGCGCAACGACGAGATCAGCGTGAACCTCGCGTTCAACGGCCCGGCCAACGCGCTGCCGACCGTCCCCGACGGGCGCGGCATCCCGATCGGCGTGCACTACAGCATCGTCGCTCCGCCCGAGCGCGATCCCAAGTTCGTGCCGCGGCTCGCCGACGACCGCGTCGGCTACTTCATCACCGCGCGCAAGCGCTACGGCAACGACGCCGCGGCGACGCCGTTCGAGCGCTTCATCGAGCGCTGGAACCTCGACAACGGCCCGATCACGTTCTATCTCACCAACGAGATCCCGGCGCCGTACCGCGATACCGTGCGGCGCGGCATCCTCGCGTGGAACGACGCGTTCGCGAAGATCGGCCGCCCGAACGCGATCGTCGTGAAAGACCCGCCGTCCGAGCCCGGCTTTGACGCCGACGACGCGCGCTACACGACCGTTCGCTGGATCACCAGCGACCAGCCCGACTTCTCCGCGTACAGCCCGCACGTCAGCGATCCCGACACCGGCCAGATCATTCGCTCGGAGGTCGTGATCGACGGCGAGTCGCTGCGCTCGATCAAGCGCGGCTACGTCGAGCGCGTACTTCCTGCGCAACGTGCGCGGCACAATGCCTATGCACTGCCGGGCGGCGTGCTCGATGTCGCGGCGCAAGGCGCGAACGGTGACGCCGCGGCCGAGCAGAGCCTGGAGTGCTCGATCGAAGAAGACTCCGTCGCGCAGGCGGCGCTCGGCTCGCTGCTGCTCGCGCAGAACCCGCGCGCGACGGCCGCCGACCGCGAGCGCTACGCACAGGAATGGCTGTACAGCACCGTCATGCACGAGGTCGGCCACACGCTCGGCCTGCGGCACAATTTCCAAGGCTCGACCGCGTACACGTACGCTCAGCTGCACGATCCCGCGTTCACGCGCGCGCACGGCACGACCGCGTCGGTGATGGACTATACGCCCTCGAACATCTCCGCCACCGGTGAGCGCCAAGCCGACTACTTCCCGATGAAGCTCGGCGCGTACGACTATTGGGCGATCGAGTACGGTTATCGCGCGTTCCCCAACGTGCGCTCGTCCAGCGACGAGGCCGTTCCGCTGTCGCGCATCGCCGCGCATTCCACCGACCCGGGACACGCGTACGGCACCGACGAGGACGCGACGGCCGCTTCGATCGATCCGCGCATCCAGCGCTTCGACCTCTCGAACGACCCGCTCGCGTACGTGAACGAGCAGTTCCGCATCGACGACGACGTCGCGACGCGCCTGATGCGCCGCTATCCCGGCGACACGCGCACGTTCCAGGACTTGCGCTCCGGCCTCATCACGGTGCTCAACAACCAGCTCAACAACGCCGCGCTCGCGTCCAAGTACGTGGGTGGCATCTATACCTCGCGCGCCCATCGCGGGCAACCCGGCGGGGCGCTGCCGTTCCAGTCCGTCCCGCGCGCGCAACAGCGCCGCGCCTTCGATCTGCTCGACCGCTGGGTGCTGTCGTCGCGCGCGTTCCGGTTCTCGCCGGAGCTGCTCAACGCCGCCGCACCGACGCGCTACGGCATCCATTGGGGCGCGAGCGGCATACGGCGCAGCGACTTTCCGATCCGCGAGGTGATCGCGGAGCTGCAGGACGACGTCATCACCGACATGTTCTCGCCCGTCAACTTGGCGCGCGTCGCCGACCAGGAGCTCAAGGTGCGCACGCCGTCCGACACGATGACGCTTGCGGACCTGTTCGCCTGGACCAACGCCGCGATCTACGACGATCTCGGGCGCGCGCGCATCGATCCCGCGCACCGCGAATTACAGCGCCGCTTCGCCGACTTGCAGATGCAGATCGTCGCGCTGCCGTCGGCGTTCGCGGATCAGCTCAACCTGCCGCGCGAGACCCAAGCGCTCTCGCGTTACAACCTCATCCGGTTGTCGTCGCGCCTGAACGGCGCTGTCGCCGCCGCGCGCGACGACGGCACGCGCGCGCATCTGGTGGACCTGCGCGTCCGCGTGAACGGCGTGCTGCACGCGCAGAACATTCGCTCGATATAATCTGACTGCACGGCACGCGGAGTGCGCGTAAGGGTACGTTAGTGACCGTCGCCACACGGCCGATTTCACAGTATTCTCACACACTCTGCCGATCATGGGTGCATGAAACGGATTTCAGCGCTTCTTGGCGGCGCCGTTCTTGGCGTCGCGCTCCTTGCTGCCTGCGGGGGCGGAGGCGGGGGCTCAGGGACGAGTGCCCCGGGCGGCCCGATCCCGCCGGGCGGGCCGACCGCGGCTCCTAGCCTCGCACCGTCGAGCAACTTCTCGTCGAGCGACGCGGTCGCGATTCCGACGCCCGCGCCGGGCGCGGTAACCGTGCCGGTGCCGCTCGCGTCCGACGCAAGCGGTGCGTCCGCGAACGCCGCCATCCCGGCGAGCTCGAACGTCCCGCCCGACGCAACGGTCTCGTCGACGTACTCGAGCGCCGCGGACCCGTCGCTGCCGGCCCTTTCCATCCGCCGGTCGGTCTCGTCCGTGCGCGGTCTGCGCGAGGACAACCACAAGACCATCCTGGCGTACCTGCGGCTCGAGTTCTCCGCCGACGTGAGCCTGCCGCAGGCGCCTGCCTTCACGTTCGTCGTCCCCGGGACGCTGCCGACGGCCGGCGTCACGTACTGGCTGGCGTTCATCGATCCGCTGCGCTCGGCCGCCGGTTGGCAGACCGGGTTCGAAGGCCCGGCGACGGTCACTGCGGCGCAGACGTCGGGCGGCAAGCCGGGCACGCAACTCGCCTTCGCCTCGAACGGCCAGCCGATCACGTTCATGGCGAACCAGAAGTACTATTTCGCGGTGTACGCCGTCAGCGCGACCGCAGCGTCGCCGACGCCCGTCCCGTCGACGGTTCCCTCGAATCCGCCGCCCGACGGCAAGCCCGCGCCGGTGCTCGTGACGCCGCCGAACGTCCAGTTCGCGTCCGTCACGTCCTCACCGG
>JAQBPK010000194.1 GCA_028287565.1 Vulcanimicrobiota bacterium | reverse complement strand
CTTTTTCGTCACGTCGCCGAGGTTCATCAGCTTGCCGGCGGCGAGGCGGACCTGCTCGACGCGCGCTTTCAGCTCGGCGTCGGCCTCGAGCTCGTCGGGCGATTCGTGACCGGTCTTGCCGAAGTCCGAGGCCCGCATCACCACGACCGGCATCCCGTTGTCGATCAGCGTCGCCTCGATGCCCTCGACGACGTCGCGCGCGTTGCCGGTCGGCAGCAGCGCGCCGCCGGTGCTCGAGCCCGCGATGTCGAGAAAGTCGATCACGATCGGCGCGGCGGTTCCCGGCACGCCGTCGATGCGCGCGTCCCCGTCGTACCGCACGCGACCGCCCGGCGTCTGCACCGTCGCCACCGCGACGCTCGCCGTGTTGACCATGTGAATGCGCACTTTGGTCACGCCGTTTTCCGCGGCGACGAGCCCCTTCTCGATCGCGAACGGACCGATGCCGGCCAGCATGTTGCCGCAGTTCTGCGACGCATCAACGCGCGGCTCGTCCGGCACGACTTGCAGGAACAGATAGTCCACGTCCGCATCGTCGCGGCTCGACGGGCTCACCACCGCGACTTTGCTGGTGAGCGTGTCCGCGCCGCCGATTCCGTCGATCTGCCGCGCGTCGGGCGATCCCATCAGCGCCAGCAGCACGCGGTCCCGCAGTGCAGGATCGGACGGCAGATCGGATGCGAGAAAGAACGGCCCCTTCGACGTGCCGCCGCGCATCAGCGTGCACGGTATCGCGGTCTGGCTCATGACGCTGCTCCGTCGGCGAGCGCGCGCGCATCTTCGTAATAGCGCACGCCTTTGGCGGCGAGCTTGTCGCGCATACCGTACACGTCCAGTCCGAGCTCACCAGCCGCGAAGCGCTTGCGGTTAGCTTCTTCCTTGTTCACGCGCGCGAGCGATGCGCTCAGCGCTTCGTCGATGCGCGCGCGCGGCACCACCAGCACGCCGTCGTCGTCCGCCACGATCGCGTCGCCGGGTTCGACGCGCTGGCGAGCGCACACGACCGGCACGTTGACGTCGCCGAGCGTCTCCTTGACGGTACCTTGCGCGAACACGGCCTTCGACCACACGGGGAAGTCCATTCCCTGCAGCGTGCGGATGTCGCGGCAGCCGGCCTCAATGATCAGACCCCGCACCCCGCGCGCCTTGAGTACACCGCCGAAGAGATCACCGAAATACCCGTCCTCGCACGGCGACGTGGGGGAGACGACCAGGACGTCGCCCTCGCGGCAGAGCTCGACCACAACGTGCAGCGTCATGTTGTCGCCGGGTGCCACGGTCACCGTGACGGCGTTGCCGGCGATCGAGGCCCCCGGATAGATCGGCCGCATATAGGAAGCCATCAGGCCCGTACGACCGATCGCCTCATGCACCGTCGCGACCCCTCGCTCGGCCAGCGGCGCGAGGTGCTCGAGGGACGAGCGCTCGATGTTGCGCACGACGATTCCACTCATGACGAGGCCGATTTCCGAGTAAGCCGCATCCCCTCCTGGAGGACACGCTGCTCCGCAGCGAGGGATTCAGCGCTGTGAATCTCGCGATAACGGCGGCTTATGGGTCCGCCGTCGAACGGGGAGGCCCCCGGACGTACAATGCCGGATAGGCGGGCTCCGGCGCTCCGCCGCGCGCGGCAGTCTCGACCGCGAAACGCGATCCGCATTGCATGACGACCAGGAGGCTTGCCCATGAAGCGAACGACTTTTCTGACGGCCGGTACTGCAGCCGCCGGCATGCTTGCGACGCCGCGCTTCACGCTGGCCGCCGGCCCGGCCGCGACGGTGAAGATCGGGTTTCTCGAATCGTTCAGCGGCCAGTTCGCGGATCAGGGCAGCGTGCATCGTCTGGGTGCCGATCTCGCGCTCGCCGATCACAACAAATCCGGTCGCGTCAAGTTCGAGTTCGTCTACGGCGACGACACGTCGAAGCCCGCGCAGGCGGTCACCGAGGCGCGGCGGCTAGTGGGCCAGGAGAACGTCGACGTGCTGTTCGGCGGCACCTCGTCGGGCATCGGCCTCGCGATGGTCCCGGTCGCGCTCGAGCTGGGGATCTTCAACCTCTCGCTGGGACCGCAAGACTCAACGATCACCGGTGAAAAAGCCGGCAAGCTCACGTACCGGTTCGGCCCCAACATCCGGATGATGCTCAAGCCCGTTCTGCGGCGCGCGCTTGCGCTGGGCAAGAAGTGGTACTTCATCCAGGCCGACTACGCGTTCGGAAAGGACGCGTACGCGCAGGTGGCCGACGCGTTGCGGCGCGCGGGCGGCACCGAGGTCGGGCACGACATCGTCCCGCTCGGCACGAGCGACTTCTCGCCGGTGCTCACCAAGCTGCGCAACAGCGACGCCGATGTGCTGGTGCTGTGCAACAGCGGTCTCGACGCCGCGAACACGGCGCGGCAATGGGCGTCGTTCGGGCTGAACAAGAAGCAGAAGCTCATCGGCATCTCGATGGAGGACACGTACTACAAAGCGCTGCCGCTCGACGCGGTTGCCGGAGCGACGTTCCCGGTGCTGTGGGCGCCGACCGTCTCGGCGTCCGCGGCGAAAGTCGCGCAGCGGCTGCACGCGGGCATTCGCGGGCCGATCGGCGGCCGGCATTACCTCGGCTACATGGCCGCGTGGTCGTTGATGGAGCGCATCACGTCCGCCGGCACCACCAAAGCCGACAAGCTCGCCGCCGCGTTCGAGAACTACACGTTCGACGGCGGGAAGGCCTCACGCTCGGTCTACCGCGGCTGCGACCACCAGTGCACGCAGGACGTCTACGCGGGCGTCGTCGTCCCCCAGAAGAAATTCGACAAGACGCAGTTCATGTTCGACGTCGTCTCAGAGGTGCCGGCATCGGAAGCCGACGGCTCGTGCGACTCACCATGGGCGAAAGCGGCGACCGCAGCAATGGCATCGCAGAAAATTACCGAACGGACGGGCTACACCCCGAAGACCTGGTCCTAGGCAAAGACTTTCAACGTCCCGATACCGCCGTCCGAGCGTCGATGCAGCGTGATCTCGACATCAACCCCTAGCCTTCGCAGAACCGTTTGTAGACGCTCTTGCGAGAAATCGTCCAATTTCATCCTGGCAATGTTGGAGACTTGAGGCTGCGTCAAGCCTGCGACTTGTCCCGCGTCGGCCTGCGTAAGACCACGCGCACGGATTTCTTCGTTGATCGCGTGAGCAAGATCCGCTTTGACGAGAAGCTCATCCGCATTTTCGAGCCCTAGATCGGCGAACACATTGCCGCTGCTGCGGCGAAAGATCACGTTCTTCTCATCGTCTTGCGGCATGTCTATCACGTGCTTTCTTGAGGCGCTGGCGGATGCGGTCGAGATCGCTGTTCGGAGTCGCGATTCCGGACTTGGATTTCTTCTGGAAATAGTCGAGGACGTAGATCGTGTCCCCGATTGTCGTCGTGTAGATGAGTCGGTAGGTCCCGGCGTCGTCATCTTCGCGGACTTCCAAGACATCGCGCAGGTCGCCATGCATCGGGCTGGCATCGTCCGATCTGCCGCCTTGCTGAGCGGTTCGAAGGGCACCGCCCATGGTTCTTCGGACCGGCGCCGAGGCTGCGGTCAGGTCGTCCTGCGTGGATCCCATCCAAAATAGCTCTTTCATAACCCCACCCGGAGGTATATGACTTCTCGTATAATCTACACGAGCGCAATCATAAATGCAAGCCCCGCACATCGCGTTTCGGGCTCAACTCGAAACTAACGGCCGGAGTTGATATACCTGGTGCCCAACTCGTTGGTTGTGATCGACGATCTCGTGCTAGCGAACCGGATCCTCTACCGTCTCGGCGTCGTGGACGGGTTCGGGCATGTCAGCGTTCGGCATGAACGGGATCCCGAGCGGTTCTTGCTGGCGCGGAATATGGCGCCCGCGCTCGTTACCGCCGAGGACGTCATGACGTTCGCGCTCGACGGTACCGCGCTTGGTGACCCTCGTGCGCCGTATCTCGAGCGGTTCATCCATGGTTCCATCTACCGGGCGCGGCCCGATGTCGGGGCCGTGGTGCACAGCCACTCCGCGTCCGTGATTCCGTTCGGGGTCGTGTCCGGCGTGACGATGCGGCCGTTGTTCCATATGGCGTCGTTCTTGCGCGGCGCCGTGCCGGTGTTCGAGATTCGTGACGCTGCCGGCGAAGATAACGACATGCTCATTCGCGACGGGGCTCTCGGCGATGCGCTCGCGCGGTCGCTTGGCGACGGTCCCGTCGTCCTCATGCGCGGGCACGGGTCGACGGCCGTCGGGCGCGATGTGCGCGAAGCGGTTTTTCGTGCGTTCTATACCGAGGCCAACGCGCGCGTGCAGGCCGATGCTCTGCGGCTAGGGGCGCCGACGTTCCTCAGCGACCGCGAAGCGCTCCGGTCGAGCGAGTCCAACGCGGGACAGATCGCTCGCGCGTGGGATCTCTGGAGCCGGTTGGTGTCGGAAACCGGCTAGAAGCCGGCGCCAGCTTTGCGGAGGCCGGCTAGAGGTTGGCGCCGGGTTCGGGGAAACGGCAGCGTCAGACGCTGAGCAAGTGCGCGGGGATCATGCGCGTGCGCGT
>JAQBPK010000066.1 GCA_028287565.1 Vulcanimicrobiota bacterium | reverse complement strand
GCGATCGATGCGCTTGTACGGCAGCAGCCGCGACACGACGGCGTAGTAGCCGCCGTCACCCGCGCCCGGCGTGAAGCGGTCGACGTCGACCGGGCCCGGCAGCACGTCGGCGTCGCGGCCGTACCAGCGCCGCGCGCGCTCCGCGACGTTGCGCGAGTTGGCGACGAAGCGCGTGGGCCGCTGCGCGGCGCGCACGTCCCACGCAGCCAGCCGCTTCAGCAGCGGCCGCGCCAGCGCGCCGAGACCGAAGCTGCCGACGTAGCGCTCCGCGTCGAACACGAAGCGCGACACGGTGTTGATGTAGCAGACGTGCACCGCATCGGGGCGCACGACCACGCCCTTGGCCCACGCGGTGGTCGAAGACACGACGAGATCGTACGCGGAGAGATCGAACGCCTCGAACGCGCGCGGATACAGCGGCGCGTACGCGCGGAACGCGCGCTCGCGCAGCGGAAAATGCTGCAAGAACGACGTGCGCACGCGCGCGGCGGGCACGAGATCGCCCACGGCCCGCTCGTCGTACAGCGCGGTGTACACGGGCGCGTCCGGCCACGCGCGCACGAAGTGCGCGAACACGCGCTCCGCGCCGCCGCGCTGGTTGAGGTAGTCGTGGACGAGCGCGGTGGTCAGGGCAGCGGTACCGGCGTCAGTTCTCGCTCGCGCGCGGTATCACCAGCGCGACGTCGAACTTCTGAAAATACTTTTTCGCGACGCGCTGCACGTCTGCGCCGGTGACGCGCGCGATCGCGGCGCCGACGTCGTCGGCGACGTCCGCGTCGAGGCCGTGCGTCACCGCGTTGCCGATCGCGAACGCGCGCTCGTCGAGCGAGAGCGTCTCCAGCGTCCACTCGCCGCGGGCGGTCTCTTTATAGCGGCGCAGGACCGCGGGCGCCAGCGGCTTGGTGGAGACGGCTTTCACGACGCCGGACAGCGCGCCCAGGCCCACTTCCGGGTCGACGCGCGCGCCGTTGATCCAGAGCACGAGCTGCGCCGGCGCGGCATCATAGCCGTAGATCGTGCCGGCGGAGCGCAGCAGCGGCGACGGCGTCGTCGCGCCGGCGCGCTCGAAGACGCTGCTCAGCAGCGAGCGCATCACGAGCGCGGCGGCGAAGTCGCGGTCGCCGAGCGCCGGCGCGGCGAATCCCAGGACGACGTACGGCGCGCCGACGTCGCGGTGCGTGACGATGCGTTTGGGCTGCGCGGCGAAGGGGCGCGTGGCGATAACCGCGGCCGGCGCGGTTCCCGGCGCGAGCGCCGTGACCAGCGCGCGGCTCGCCGCCTCCGTCGCGTCGCCGGTTCGGCCGACCGCCGCCACGACCGCGTCGCCGCGGCGGTACCACTGGGCGTAGAACGACTTGGCGTCGGCGGGCGTGAGCGAGGCCAGCGCGGACGCGCTCCCCAGCGCGGGCAGGCCGGCGCCGCCGCGGTAGTACGACGAGCGCAGCATCGCGCGGCCGACCAGGCGCGGGTCGCTCTCCTCGTCGGAGATCCGCTCGGCCAGCGCGGCGCGGGCCACGGCCAGCGTCGCCGCCTCGAAGGACGGGGCGGCGAGGGCGCGGGCGGCGAGCGGCGCGACGGCGGCCAGGGTCTCCGGCGTCCCTTCGAGGTAAAAGCGGACGCTTTGCGCGCCGACCGCGTAGCTGATCGAGCCGCCGCGGTCGTTCACGGCATCGGTCAGCGGGACGGCCGCTCCGGCCCCCGTCGCAGGGCTGGTGGGCGTTTGCAGCACGGCCTCGGCGACCAGCGCGGCCAGGCCGTTCTGCGCGGTCGTCTCGCGGTCGAGCCCGGCCCGCACGAACACCTCAACGCCGGCCAACGGCATGGCTTGGTCGGCGCGCACGTAGCCGCGCGTTCCGCCAAGGTCGATCACGGCGGTGCGCGATGCGGCGGCCGCCACCGGCGCCGCAAACGCCATCGCGACGGTGGCAGCAGCGGCCGCGAGAGCCGCCGTCACGACGGCACGCGGCGAGAGCGCTGCGGTCCGTGGCCGGCTCACGTGCGCGCTTTCGGGGCGGGGGCCTTGGTCAGCGTCACGACGGCCGGCGGGGTGCCCAGGTACTTCGACACCGTTTGCGCGACCGCGGCGGGCGTCAGGCGGGCCGCGAGGGTGAAGTAGCGGCCCTGGGTGCCGCCCTCGGCGGGGGCGTACGCCGCGTCGCCTTCGACCGTGTACCAGCCGTACGTGTCCGCGATGTCGGGCGGGGTCTCCAGCTGGCCCAGGAGCCGGTAGACGAAGCCCGCGCGCGCGGCGTCGAAGGCGGCCGGGGCGAACGGTTTGGCGGCGTCCGCGACGGCTTTGTCGACGATGGGGCGTGCCGCCGCGGCGTCGTCCCCGCTGATCGTGACCAAAAACAGTCCGGGGTTCCGGTAGGTCACGAACTTCCCGGTCACGGTCGCCTTGAGCGTTCCGAGCGCTTTGGACACCGTGCCGGTCTTGGGCGCGAAGAGCGCGTCCGCGACGAAGTCGAGCGCGGTCGCGTCGGCCTCGGCGGTGATCGGCGGCCCGAGCCAGCCCAGGCCCGTCCCCGCGATGTTCCCCACCCGGCTGATCGGCGGTGCAGCGGCGGCGCGAGGCGTCTGCGGCGCGGCGGCCTCGGCGCCGGGGGTCGCAGCGCCCGGGCGGCTGGCGACGCTCGCGAGTGCCCGGCCGTCGACGTTGCCCGTGAGGACGAGGATCGCGTTGGCCGGACGGAACGCGCGCTCGGCGAAGGCGCGGACGCGGTCGAGCTTGATGTCGCCCACGCTCGCGGCCGAAGCGATCGTGCCGTCGTGCACCGGGCCCGTGGCGAAGAGCGCGGCGCCGAGCGCGTCTTCGATGGCATCGGGCGCGAACGAGCGGAAGATGGCGTCCTCGGTCGCGTAGCGCTGCGCGACCTGAAGCCCTTCCGCGGTGGTCACCGGGGCGAAGAAGCTGCCGGTCATGGCGCGGACGGCCTGCGCGACGTGGTCCGCCGGGACCAGCGCGGTGACGGCGACGCTGTCGGGATAGGCCGAGACGCTGATGCGGCCGCCCCAGCGCTCGACGAGCCGCGCCAGCGGCGTGCCGGTGATCGGCGTGGAGGCGTTCACCGTGGCGGCGGCGAGCCGCGACAGCCCCGGCACGGGCGTCGCGCCGAACCCGCCGGACGGCGCCCGGTACCACAGCGCAACGGCGGCCGCGGACTGCGCCGGATCGGGATGCAGCGCGTAGGCGACGCCGCTCGGAAGAACCCCGCTCGTGGCCGTCTGCCCGAGCGCGCCCCCGGCTGCCGCGCCGACGAAAAGGGCCGCGGTAACCGCGGCCCTCAGTCCCGTTCGGGCTCCGCTCACGCGGGCTCCGGGGAGATGTTCGGCAGACGCTTCGGCCGCTCCGGCCGCGACTCGGGCGGGGCCGGCGCCGCGACCGGCTGATCGACCGGCGTCACGACCGGCTCGTTGGGCGGCCACGGCTTGTCGCCGAGGATCGCGAGGACCTCGGGCGCCTCGACCGTCTCGTGCTCGAGCAGCGAGTTGGCCATCCGCTCGACCTTGTCCCAGTTGATCTCGAGGATCTTGCGGGCATCGGCGTAGCACCCGTCGATGATCTTGCGGACCTCGGTGTCGATCTTGCCGGCGATCTCCTCGGAGTAGTTGCGGTCTTCACCGAAGTCGCGGCCGAGGAACACCTGGTGGTTGCCGCGGCCGTACTGGATCAGCCCGAGCGACTCGGACATGCCGTACTGCGTCACCATGCGGCGCGCCAGCTCGGTGGCTTTCTCGAAGTCGTTCGACGCGCCGGTCGTGACGTCGCCGAACTTGATCTCTTCGGCGATGCGCCCCGCGACGAGCCGCTTGATCAGCGCGAGCAGCTCGTTCTTGGTCTGCGAGTGGCGGTCTTCGTCGGGCAGCGACCACGTGATGCCTAGCGCCATGCCGCGCGGGATGATCGTGACCTTGTGCACCGGGTCGGAGTTGGGCGTGAGCCCGCCGACGATCGCGTGGCCGGACTCGTGGAAGGCCGTGTTCTCTTTCTCGCGCTGCGACATCACGACCGACTTGCGCTCGGGGCCGACCATCACGCGGTCGATCGCCTCGTCGCAGTCGTTCATCTCGATGACCGACTTGTTGCGGCGCGCCGCGAGCAGCGCCGCCTCGTTGAGCAGATTCTCCAGGTCGGCGCCGGAGAAGCCCGGCGTGCGGCGCGCGAGCGTCTCGAGCGAGACGTCCTTGGAGAGCGGCTTGTTCTTGGAGTGCACGCCGAGGATCGCCTGGCGGCCGCGCACGTCGGCGCGGTCGACCACGATCTGGCGGTCGAAGCGGCCCGGGCGCAGCAGCGCGGGGTCGAGGACGTCGGGGCGGTTGGTGGCGGCGATCAAGATGACGCCGGTGTTCTGGTCGAAGCCGTCCATCTCGACGAGCAGCTGGTTCAGCGTCTGCTCGCGCTCGTCGTGACCGCCGCCCAGGCCGGCGCCGCGCTGGCGGCCGACCGCGTCGATCTCGTCGATGAAGATGATGCAGGGAGCGGACTTCTTCGCCTGCTCGAACAGATCGCGCACGCGCGACGCGCCGACGCCGACGAACATCTCGACGAAGTCCGAGCCGGAGATCGAGAAGAACGGCACGCCCGCTTCGCCCGCGATGGCGCGCGCGAGCAGCGTCTTGCCGGAGCCCGGCGGGCCGAGCAGCAGCACGCCCTTGGGGATGCGCGCGCCCAGCGCCTGGAATTTCTTGGGGTACTTGAGGAACTCGACGACCTCGCCCAGCTCTTCTTTCGCCTCGTCGACGCCCGCGACGTCCGCGAACGTGACCTTCGGCCGGTTCTCGCTCAGCAGCTTCGCGCGCGAGCGCCCGAACGAGAGCGCCTGGCTGCCGCCGCTCTGCGCTTGCCGCAGGATGAAGATCAGCAGCAGCGCCATGATGATGAACGGGACGAACTGGAAGACGTACCCGATCAGCGGCGTCGACTGGTTGTTCACCGCGGTGATCTCGACGCCGTTCTTGCGCATGGTCGGGATCAGATCGCGGTCGTCCGGCGCGGTCGTCGTGAACTTGGAGCTTGCCTGGTCGTTCAGCTCACCCGAGATCTCTCGACCCGTGACGGTGACCTTCTTGACCTGGTGCTCCTGGACTTTGCCGTAGAACGCCGTGTACGAGAGCGTTTGACTGCTCGGCGGGCTCAGCAGCAGCTTGTCCACGATGAAGATCACCAGGATGAAGATGCCGAGGACCACGAGGATGCTTTTGAGATGCTTGCCCATTGGTTGCGAGACCCTTTTACCGTTCTTAGCTTAGAACGTTTCTCGGAAGAACACGTCTCGCGCCGTAATGGTTGGCCCGGGTCATGCTGGGAGCACCTCCGGGCGGAGCTTCGCGAGATAGGGGAGAGTCCGGTACCGTTCCTGGTAGTCCAGACCGTACCCTACGACGAATTCGTCCGGACACGTCAATCCCACGTAATCTATCGGCACATCCACCGCTCGATGGTACGGCTTGTCGAGCAGGACGGCGACGCGCAGCGACGCGGGCTGGCGGTTGCCGAGCATCGCGCGCAGGTAGTGCAGCGTGTGGCCGTTGTCGACGATGTCCTCGACGATGAGGACGTGGCGCCCCTCGATCGCGTGGGTGGTGTCCTGGGTCAAGCGGACCTCGCCGCTGGAGCGGTGGGCGTTCCCGTACGACGACACGGCGATGAAATCGAGCTGCACGTCCGTCGGGCCGCCCGGCACTTCGGCCAGTGCCCGCGCGAGGTCGGCCGTCACGAACAGCGCGCCCTTGAGGACCCCGATGAGGACCAGCGACCGTCCGGCGTAGTCGCGCGCGATCGCCTCGGCCATGCGGCGGTTCGCATCCGCGATCTCCTCGGCCGTGACGAGGACGCGTTCGATGCCGGGAGGGAGCGTCTGCTGCATCGCGCCGCCTTCCGCGCCGCTACGGCCCCGTCCCGCGCTCGCGTTCGATCTCACCGCGCACGATCGTTTCCCGGCGTTCCGCCGGCCGTAGGTGCTCGGCCACGATACCGGCGCAGCGCGCGACCGTGCGGTCGAGGTGCGGGAACTCCGCGCGCAGCGCGTCGAGCGGGCCGCGCAGCGCGTTGCGGCGGTAGCGCGCCTGCGCGTTGGTCGGATCGATCGCGTACGGCAGGCCGCTGCGGCGCAGCTCGGTGGCGAGCTGCGCGTGCGTCACGCGCAGCAGCGGGCGCACGAGCTCGACGCCGCCGGCGAGCGGCCGGCGCGGCGGCATCCCCGCGAGACCCGCGAGGCCCGTGCCGCGGAAGAGCGCGAGCAGCACCGTCTCCGTCTGGTCTTCGGCGGTGTGCGCGGTGGCGACCGCGTCCGCGCCGGCTTCACGCGCCAGCCGCGCGAGCGCTTCGTAGCGCGCGTCGCGCAGCGTCGCCTCGTCGTCGCGCTCGACGTTTGCCCGCGCGACCAGCACCCGCCGCCCGAGCCGCGCGCCCGCCGAGAGCGCGACGCACTCGTCCTGATCCGCGCTCGCGCGCACGCCGTGGTTGACGTGCGCGAGCACGACGTCGTACTCGTCCTCGCGCGCGAGCCGGTCGATCAGCGACGCGAGCGCGACCGAATCCGGTCCGCCCGAGCACGCCACGCACACGCGCGCGCCGCGCTCGAAACGCACCGCTGCGCGCACGACCGCGTCGAGCGCGCGTTCGGGACGAGCGCCGCGCACCGCGCTACGCCTCGGCGATCCTGATTACGGGACGACCTCGATCCCGATCGGGCCGTTGACGACGCCCGACGAGCCGTTGAACCCGAACGGGCCGCCATTGAGATTCTTGCCGTGCAGCGCCATCTGGTTGCCCTCGCGGTCGTACGCGGTGACCGAGTTGTTCGCGTAGTTCGCGACGTAGAGCCAGCCGTTGCCGGGATTCTGGCGCACCGCGATCGGGCCGCGCACGTTTTGAAACGCGTTGCCGTCGCGCGCGGCGATGTCGCGGCCGGTGCAGTTTCCCGCCGCGAGCGCGATCTGGCCACCGTCGCGGTCGTAGCCGCTCACGCACGCGGCGTCGTCGGCGACGTAGAGGTGCTTCGTCGCGGCGTCTTGCGCGATCCCGTGCGCGCCCGCGCCCGTCGGCCACGAGAACAGCGCGTGCCCGCTCGCGTCGTACGCCTCGGCGCGGTTGTAGCCGGCGTCGGTGAGATACACGCGCCCGCTCGTGTCCACGAGCACGCCGTAGGGCAGGTAGGGCACGACGCCTTCGCGCTCGCGCCAGCCGCCCGCCGCGGCGAGCTGGTGTCCCTCTTCGTCGTACACGGTCACGCCGCACGTGCCCGCGTGCGGGACGTTGCACGGCACGGCGCCCGCGCCGCCGTCGCTTTGATTGTCGATTCCGCCGCTGAAGTTGCCCACGTAGATTTGGCCGCGCGCGTCGTCCACGTACAGCCCCATCGGAAAGTACAGGTTCGGGAAGGCGCCGGACGTGCGGATGGTTCGGCCGTCCGGATCGTACACCGTCATCGCGTTGGAGAACTCGTTGCTCACGTACAAGCGGCTCAGGCGCGCGTCGTAGCCGATGCCGATCCCGCCGTTGAGGCCGGCGAAATCGCCGGCGACGGAAATCTGGTTGCCCTCCTCGTCGAACACCCAGACTTTGCCCACGTTGTTCGTGAGATGGTCCATCACGTAGATGCGCGGCGCGTTGCGCGCGAGGATGCGCAGCGGCACGTGCACGCCGGCCGGCGCCGCGCCCGGCGATGAGAGCCCCGGCGTGGCGCTGACCGCTAGCTCCATGCGCTTCGTGTTGTAGCTCACCGCCGGCAGCGTGAACGTGTTGGCGTCGCCGGGCACGGCCGCGCCGTTCGCAAACGTGTTCGGATCCGACGACACGAGCGCCATCGCGGGCGCATCGGGGCCGAGGATGAACGCGCCGCCGGCGTCGGTCGCGACGGCGGTGATCGTGCGGTCGAACGGCGTCACGCCGTCCGCTTTAAAAACGCCGTACACGTCGAAACCGGACTGCTGCGTGCCCTGCATGTCTTGGCGCGCGCCGGGGAAGATCGCGATGCTCGCCGGCGCGCCCTGCAGCGCGACGCTCACGGCGCCGGGCGCGGTCGCCGGGACGGCGAACGGGATGCCGGCGCTGCGCGAGAGCAGCGTCCCCTGCGGCTTTCCGCCGCGGTCGAGCACGTCGTCGTACGCCGCGAAGCTGAACGTGTGGTCGCCCGGCGTCGCGTAGAACACCACGGAGCACACCGCGGGCGACGCGGGCGCGGGCGACGTGCAGCCCGTCGAGCCCAGCGCGACGTTCAGCCCCGCGGAGAGCTGATTCGATCCGGCGTCGACCGCGACCGCGACGGAGCGCACCGCTTGCGGCCCCGGCGGAACCTTGACGGAGAACGTCACCGTCGCGCGGCCCGCCGAGGCGGGCGACGCAGCGCCCGGATTTCCCGGCGCCGCGGGCGGCAACCCCGCCGACGATCGTCCGCCGCAGCCTGCGACCAGGACGACGGCAACCAGCGCGATCGCTCGGAGGGCGTTCGCGGCGATCATCGGCGTACGGCGAGGCCGGCGCGGTGCGTCAGCATATCGGCTTTCTCGGGACGGCCGAAAGACGTACACCGCACGGTACGTGCGCCCCTCTCGTTCAGCGCGCGACCGAGCGCGCGATCTCGCGCTGGACGTCGCGCGCCTGGATGTCGCGGCGGCGGTCCCAGAGCTTCTTGCCTTTGACGAGCGCGAGCTCGATCTTCACGCGGCCGTTCTTGAAGTACATCCGCCACGGCACGAGCGTGAGGCCCTTCTCGGCGGCGCGCCCGGCGAGACGCTGGATTTGCTCGCGGTGCAGCAGCAGCTTGCGCGGCCGGTTCGGCTCGTGGTTGAAGTGCGAGGCTTCTTTGTACGGCGGCACGTTGAGGTTGAGCAGCCACAGCTCGTTGTCGCGCAGGCGCGCGAACGCCTCGTTGATGGAGACTTGGCCGCGGCGGATCGACTTGATCTCGGTTCCCATCAGCGCGACGCCGGCCTCGAGCGACTCGAGCTTCTCGTACTCATGGCGCGCGCGGCGGTTGTCGAACGACGGCTCGGGCGCTTTGGCATCGCGCTCGGCTTTTGCCGCGACGCGCACCTGCTTCATCTTCGGCATCTAGCTGCGGTCCGGGACGCCGAGTCGCTCCTTGCCGAGCGGCCCCTGCGAGATGAACGAGCCCTCCGCGCCGGCGAGCACGTTGCCGCGCGCGTCCGCGATAGCGGCGTCCAGCGCGATGACGTGGCGGCGCTTCCACTTCACCTCACCGGTCACGACGAGCCGCACGCCCAGGGGCACAGGCGCGCGAAAGCGCAGTTGCATCGACGCCGTCATCGCGCGCTCGCCGATCGCGCCGCACGCGTACGCCATCGCCTCGTCGAGCAGCATCATCACGATGCCGCCGTGCGCGGTGCCGCGCCAGCCTTGGAAACGCGGCGGCAGCGTGATCTCCGCGCGCACTTTTCCGTCGCCGTCGGGCTCGAAGTGCATGTGCAGCCCGTCGGCGTTGTACGGCCCGCACGCGAAGCAGCGGCCGTCGTCGACCGGTACCGCCGCGCCGTTCACTTCTTCTTTTTCTTCGGTGCAGGCGTCGGCGAGCCCGACGGGCCGGGGCTCGGCGTCGCAGGCGAAAGCTTGCCATACGCGCCGTCGTCGATCTTCTTGAGCAGCGTGCTCGCGTACGCGGTGTCCGTGCCGGCGGTGATCGACGCCTTGAGCACGCGCCGCGCGTCGTCGGGTTTCTTCTCGTCGAGATAGATGCGCGCAAGCAGCGTGTAGCCGTGCTGCCCCGCTTCGCCGACGTGGCCGACGTCGCTCTGCAAGCCGCGCGTCGCGTACGAGATCGCGGCGTCGTACTGCGCCAGATCGTGCATCAGCGACGCGAGATGGAAGTAGATGTCGGCGTAGTCGGGCACCATGTTCGGCACGTCGATGATCGTGGTGAGCGCGCGGTGCGGGTCCTTGAGGTCGATCTGGTAGATGCGCGCCAGATATTCCCGGGCGAGCACGTTCTGCGGATCCGTGTTGAGCGCCGCGAGGAATTCCGTTTTCGCGCGGTTCGCGCTGCGGTCGGCCTCGCGCATGATGCCCAGGCCCGTGTGCGCGGCCTGCGACGCCGGATCGATCTGCACCGCGAGGTTGAGCTCTTCGCGCGCATCGACGTTGCGGTCGCGGCCGGTGAGCGACGCGAACATGTACGAGAACCCCAGACGCACGTGCGCGATCGCGCTCTTCGGGTTTTTCGCGATCGCGTCTTCCTCGGCGTTGAGCAGCTCGTCGAGCTGGCCGGGCGTGTGCGCCGCCGTCGCGTTGAGGAACGACATCGCAAGCGTGTTGTCGGGGATCACCGCCAGCGCGTCCTCGAAGCCCTTGCGCGCGGCGAGGAAGTCGCGCGCGTAGAACGCCCGCAGGCCCACCCCGAGCGGGGCCGTGAACGCGGTGTTCGCGTAGTCGTTGCGCGCGGCGGAGGGCGCGGCGGCGGAAGCAGGCGCTCCCGTCGCCTTGGGCGCGGGCGACGGCACGGCGCCCAGCATCGGGACCGCGCACGCGAACGCGAGGATGACGGCAGCGAGAGAACGGCGCAGCACAGCCCGGCTTCGTTCTGGCTTGCGGGACGGTGAACCCCTCGGCCGCGGCTCGTGGAGGAGGAACGAACGAAGTCTTAGCGGCCGACCTGCAGGCGGCGGGCCAGCGCGTCGGGGAGCTTCGCGGAGACGATTTTCTCCTGCACGCGCGCGATGGGGTACTCGACGCGGTTGATCGTCACGGTCCGCGCGACCGAGTCGTAGAACCCGAACGACGAGCGCGGGTTGAGATCGCGCGGCTGCCCCACGCTGCCGACGTTGATCAGATAGCGCACGCCGTCGAGCAGCTTCACCTCGCCGCCCTGCTGCAGGTGCTCGTGCGCGATCGTGCCGTCGGGCTTCTGCGCGTACACTTCCGCGATGTGCGTGTGGCCGATGAAGATCAGCGGCGCATCGGTCGCCGCGAACGCGCGCGCCGCGCCATCCTTGTTGAGGATGTACTCGAAGTATTTCACCGGGGCGCCGTGCACGAGCAGAAAGTCCGGCATGCGGAACTCGTAGCCGAGGCTGTCGAGCCAGGTACGGTTCTGCGCGGTGAGCACGTTCTGCGTCCAGATCATCGCCTCGCGCGCGGCCGGGTTGAAGTACGCCAGACCGAAGCCGTTGATCGCCGCGAGGTCGTGGTTGCCGAGCACGGTCGCGGTCGCGCGCGCGCGAATCTGCTCGACGCACTCGTTGGGGTTGGGCCCGTAGCCCACGGTGTCACCCAGGCACAGCAGCGCGTCGTCGTCGCGGAGCGATGTGAACACCGCGTCGAGCGCCTCAATGTTCGAGTGGACGTCCGAGACGACCGCGTACCTCACGTCGCGGCCTTCTCCCGCACGCGATCCAGCGCCTCGGCGAACCGCTCGGCGAACGCCGCGCGCTCGCCGGCCGTGCCGACCGTCACGCGGACGTAGCCGTCGATCGGCGGGGCCCACGGTTTGCGCACGAACACGCCGAGCTCCAGCAGCGCGCCCACCATCGCCTCCGCCTCGGCTCTGGTTCCGATGCCGATGCACACGAAGTTGGTCCACGACCGCAGCGACGGCAGGCCGTGGTGCGCCGCGAGTGCGTGGTACTCGTCGCGCCCGCGCTCGACCTCGGCGATCACGCCGCGCAGGAAGGCGGCATCGTCCAGCGCGGCGAGCGCGCCCAGTTGCGCCGTGCGGTTGACGCCGAAGTGCAGCCGCAGCTTCTGGAACGTCGCGATGACGTCCGCGGAGGCAAGGGCGTAGCCGATCCGCGCGCCGGCCATGCCGTACGCCTTGGAGAACGTGCGCGTGCGGATGGTCCGCGGGTCGATGACGTCCGGCGGGAGCTCGTCGCGCGGCACGAAGTCCGCGTATGCTTCGTCGAGGAAAAGGAGCACGTCGTCGGGCAGCGCCTCGCGCAGCGCGGCGAGCGTCGCGCGGTCGACGAACGCACCCGACGGGTTGTCGGGGTTCGCGACGTACACCAGCTTGGCGCCCGAGCGCCGCACCGCGGCGGCGATGTTCTCCGGGACGATGCCGCCCGCTTCGTTCGGGTCCGCGAACTCCGCCCGGCCGCCGAACGCGTTGAGGTGGTAGAACAGCGTCGGATACGTCCCGCGGGTCGCGACGCAGGCCGCGCCGGGCGCGCAGAAGGCGCGCACGATGAGCCCCATCAGGTCGTCGATGCCGCTGGCGACCACGATCTCTTCGACGGCGCAGTCGTGGCGGGCGGCGAGCGCCGCGCGCAGCTGGAGCGACTCCGGATCGCCGTACCAGGACGTCAGGCTGACCGCCTCGCGCATCGCCCCGATGGCGCGCGGCGACGGTCCGAAGGCGCTCTCGTTCGCGCCCAGCCGCAGCAGCTCGGAACGGCCGACACGGCGCGCGAGCTCTTCGGGCGCGACGAACGGCGTCATCGGCGGAATCGCGGCGACCTGGGCGGTGGGCTGCGGGAGACGCGACGGCGAGCTCACGGTGCTTCGACCCGGATGCGGTCCACGACGTTGCGAATGCCCGACGTGTCGCGCGCGGTCGTGAGGATCGTCCGCTTCGTCTTGGCGTCGTGCACGCGCCCGGAGATCGTGGCGACGCCGCGCTCGACCCGCACGCTGACGTTCTGCGGGCCCACCTGCGCGGAGAAGGCGGCCTGCACGCGGGCGGCGAGCGCGACGTCGCCGAGCTGCTCGGCGAGGCGGCGCTGGTGCGGATCGACGCGCAGCAGGTTCACCACGCGGTTCACGTGGACGGTCATCTCGGCGTCCTGGACCATTTTTTGGCGCGTCTTGGCGTCCCGAACGGTGCCGCGCAGCGTGACGACGCGGTCCCTGACCGAGACGCCCACGTTGGCGGCCGAATCCGGGTACTCGGCCGTCAGCCGCGCCTTTATGGCGGCGAGGATGAGCCCGTCCTCGAGCGTCGCCGTCGCGGCGCGGGTCGCGCCCGGCTCGGGCGCCTTTTCCTGCGACGTGCCGGTGCAGCCCGAGAGCAGCAGCACCGCCGCGACCGCGAGCGGCAGCGCCGCCGTCGGCGCGAGCACGCGCCTCACAAGAACCCGCCGTAGCGGACCAGCGTCACCGGCTCGCCGGGCTCGATCCGGACGCGGTCCGGGCCGAGGACGACGTAGCCGTCGGCGCGCGCGAGCAGGCTGGTGTGCGAGGAGCGCAGCGTCAGCGGCCGGGCGCGCTCGCCGTCGAGGACCGCCGGCACGTACCACGTCCAGCCCGACCGGCCCGCGAACGGCTCGGCCGCGACGGCGGCGACGGTCGCGCGGCGTGCCTGGGTCTCGCCGGTAAGCGCCCGGAATATCTCCGACGCGATCGCGTCGAGGATCGTCAGCGCGCTGGTGGGGTTTCCCGGCAGGCCGATCACCGGCTGCGTGCCGAGCGCGGCGAACACCGTCGGCTTGCCGGGCTTCACGCTCAGGCCGTGGACCACCACGCCCGGCTCGCCGAGCGCGTCGATGGCGGCGGGGACGTGGTCGCGCACGCCGACCGACGAGCCGCCGGTCAGCACCACCGCGTCCGCGACGCGCAGCCCGTCCGTGATGCGGTCGCGGATCGAGTCGACCTCGTCGACCGCGCGCGGCAGGTGGACGACGTCGCAGCCCAGCGCCGCGAGGCCGCCCGCGATCGCCCAGCGGTTGGAGTCGCGAACCTGGCCGGTGCCTGGAGGCGCGGCCGCGTCGACCAGCTCGTCGCCGGTGGAGACGACCGCAATCCGCGGCCGGAGGTACACCTCCACCGCCACCTCGCCCAGCGTGGCGAGCACCGACAGCTCGGGCGCGCCGATTCGCCGGCCGGCGCGCAGGACGAGGTCGCCCGGCGCCATGTCGTCGCCGCGCGGGGTGAAGTAGTCGCGCGGGGCCGGAGCGTTCGCGGGGATGAGCCGGTCGCCGTCCTCGTCCGCGTCCTCGACCGGCAGCACGGCGTCCGCGCCGGGCGGGAGCACGCCGCCGGTCGGGATGCGCATCGCCTCCCCCGGCCCCAGCGGCCCGGGCGGCGCGTGGCCCATGCGGATCGTCCCGGTGATGCGCCGCGGCGCGGCGCCGTCGGCGGAGCGGACCGCGAAGCCGTCCATCGTCGAGCGGTCGTCGGCGGGATAGGCGGCATCCGCGACGGCGTCGCGCGCCAGGATGCGGCCGAACGCCGCGCCGAGCCCGACCCGCTCCGTGCCGCGCGGGCGCAGGACGACGGCGCTCAAGTACGCCGCGACGGCTTCACCCGGCGCGAGAAGGCGTTCCGTCTGGAAAGTCGCACCGGGGCGCAGCGCTCGCATCAGGGCCGTTTCGACACGGAGGGCGCTTACGCCGTCGCGAACGCGGCGCGCTGTGCTGAACCTGGATCTCTTGCGCCGCGAGCCCGATCACGTGCGCGCCGCGTCGCGCCGCCGCGGCATCGGCAGCGAGTTCGTCGACCGCATCCTCGAGCTCGACCGGGAGCGCCGCGCCGCGATCACGTCCGCCGAGTCGCTCAAGGCCGAGAAGAACGCGCTGACCGCTCGGATTGCGAAGGCCGCCGACAAGAAGGCCGCCGCGGCCGAGCTGCGCCCGCGGATCGCCGAGCTCGACCAGCGGATCGCGGAAGCCGGCAAAAGCATCCCCGTTCTCGACGAGCGGATCGACGCCGAGCTGGCGCTGATTCCGAACGTGCTGGACGGCTCGGTCCCGGACGGCAGCGACGAGCACGCGAACCAGCTCGTGCGCACGTGGGGCGAGCCGCCGCGCTTTGACTTCGAGCCCAAGCCGCACTGGGAGATCGGCGAGCGCACGGGCATCTTCGATTTCGAGCGCGCGACGAAGATCTCGGGCTCGCGCTTCACGATCTTGCGCGGCGCCGGCGCGCGGCTGTCGCGCGCGCTCGCGCAGTTCTTCCTCGACCGCGCCGCGCGCAACGCGTACGCCGAGATCAACCCGCCGGTGCTCGTGTCGCGCGCGACGATGTGGTCGACGGGACAGCTCTCGAAGTTCTCCGACCAGATGTACGCGTTCGAGGGCGACGACGCGAACGACGCGCTGTACTTGATTCCGACGGCGGAAGTGCCGCTCACCGGCATGCACCGCGACGAGATCCTGCCCGGCGACGGGTTGCCGCTGCGATACGCCGCGCACACTCCGTGCTTTCGCAAAGAAGCCGGCGCCGCCGGCAAGGACACGCGCGGGCTCATTCGCCAGCACCAGTTCGAGAAGGTCGAGCTGGTATGGCTCACCACGCCCGAGCGTTCGTTCGACGATCTCGAGACGCTGACGCGCAACGCGACCGGACTGTACGAAGAGCTCGGCATCGCGCACCGCGTGATGCTGCTGTGCGCGGGCGACACGGGTTTCAACGCGGCCAAGACGTACGACGTCGAAGCGTGGCTGCCCGGCGCGAACACGTACCGCGAGATCAGCTCGTGCTCCAACTGCACCGATTTCCAGGCGCGGCGCTCGTCGATCCGCTTCCGCCGAGAGGCGACCGCGAAGCCCGAGCTCGTGCACACGCTCAACGGCTCGGGCGGCGCCATCGGCCGCACGATCGTCGCGATCGTCGAGAACTACCAGCGCGCGGACGGCGGGATCGGCATACCGGACGTGCTGCGCCCGTTCGCGGGCTTCGCGTCGATCGAGCCCGACGGCTCGACGCGCTGATGCCTTGCGGCGGCGATCGCGCGCCGGTCGCGCCGCACCGCGGTTCGCGGCGTGGTTGACGATGCCGTCGCGCGCGCCGTGCGCGTGCTGCGCGAAGGCGGCGTCGTTGCGATTCCGACCGAGACGGTGTACGGTCTCGCCGCCGACGTCGCGAACGCGGATGCGATCGCGCGCGTGTACGCGATCAAAGGCCGTCCGGCCGGCCATCCGCTGATCGTCCATGCCCACGACCTCGGCGCGCTCGACGGATACGTTGACGAGATCACGCCTTCGCTGCGCGCGCTGGCGGCGCGCTTCTGGCCCGGGCCGCTCACCGCGATCGTCGTGCGCGGTCCGCGCACGCCGCTATCCGTGACGGGCGGCCAGGAGACCGTGGCCGTCCGCGTGCCCGAGCACCCGCTCGCGCGCGCGATCCTCGCCGCGTTCGGCGGCGCGCTCGCCGCGCCGTCGGCGAACCGCTTCGGGCGCATCTCGCCGACGACCGCGCAGCACGTGCGCGCCGATCTCGGCGACGAGGTCGACCTCATCGTGGACGGCGGGCCGGCGCGCGTCGGTGTGGAGAGCACGATCGTCGACCTCACCGGCGCGGTGCCGGCGGTGCTGCGCGCGGGCGCCGTCACGCCCTCGCAGCTCGGCGATGCGCTCGGCCGGGCGGTGGTGACGCGCGTCGGCGGCGCGGTTCGCGCGCCCGGATCGCTCGCGTCGCACTATGCGCCGCGCGCGCGCATCGTGCTCGCCGCCCCGGGTGCGCGCGAAGCGACCGCGCGCGAGCTTGCCGCCGCGGGCGAACGCGTCGCGCTGCTCACGCTACCCGACGATGCCGACCCTGCCGCTCGTGCGCTGTACGCGACGCTGCGCGCGCTCGATGCGGATGCGTACGACGCCATCGTCGCTACGCTGCCGCCCGACACCGAAGCCAACGCCGCGGTTCGGGACCGGCTCACGCGCGCGGCCGCACCGCGCTAACGGGCGCTCGACTTGTGGCGGAAGGCTTTCTTCTCAGACTGTCGACTAATCGTAGTATGGACGGCGAGCGAGCTGTCGGCCAGCCGGTTGTCTTCATGGACTGCCGGTTTTACCGCGGTTCATCGCCCTGCGAGCCGCACAAACGCGACGGCCGAAGCTGCCCGGGCTGCGATCTGTACGATCCGATCATTGAGCACGTGCTTCTGATAAAGCTGGGCGCGATGGGCGACGTGCTGCGTACGACCGCGCTGCTACCGGACATCGCCGCCGCGCACGTTCGCCCCGCGATCACCTGGATCGCCGGCCGGGAGTCGCTGGATCTGCTGAGCGGCAATCCGCTGATCCATCGCGCCGTCGGGACGGACGCCGCCATGCCGCTGCTCGCGACGCGTAGCTTCGATGCGGTATACACGCTCGATTCGAGCGAAGAAGCGCTCGCGCTGTCGCGAGCGGCGAGCGCGCGTGTGCGGCGGGGTTATCGATCCGGGCCGCACGGAACCGCGACCGGCGTCGAGCCGGGCGGCGACGACACGCTGTTTCGCATCGGGCTCTCCGATGCGGCCAAGCGCGCGAACCGCCGTTCGTACCTCGAGATGCTGCTTGCGACCGCGGGGTTGTCGTACTCCGGCCATCGCCCGGCGATCGCGTTGCGCGCGGAGGCCGTCGAGGCGGTGCGCCTCGAGCTCGCCGGCTTGCCGCGGCCGTGGATCGGCGTCAACGCCGGCGCGTCCGGCCGCTGGCAGCACAAGCGGTGGACGCCGCACCACCTCACGCGCTTTGTCGCGCGCCTGTGCGACGAGCGGATGAGCACGCTGCTGTTCGGCGACGGCGACGACGCGGTGTCGAACCGCGCGCTCGCCGCGCGCTTCGGCCCGCACGTGCGCAGCATCGAGTCGACCGGGCGCCTCGACCGTCTGTTCGCGGCGATCGCGGAAGTCGACGCGCTCGTCACCAGCGACACGCTCGCCATGCACGCCGGCTGGGCGCTGCGGCGGCCGGTCGTCGCGCTGTTCGGGCCGACGTCGGCCGCGGAGATCGACTTGGATCCGGACGACGCAAAGCTGCACGCCGACCTGCCGTGCCTGGGATGCTACCGCAGCACGTGCGACATCGAGCGCCACTGCATGGAGCTGCTCACGCCCGAGCTCGTGTTCGACGCGGTGCGCACGCGAATGGCGCTACGGCGCGCGTGACGGTGACGTCCGAACGCCCGATCGCCGTCGGGATCATGGCGTACAACGAGGCGGCGAACATCGGCCGCACGCTGCGCAGCATTCAGGAGCAGACGATCGCCGCGCGCATCAACCGCATCATCGTCGTCGCCAGCGGCTGCACCGACGAAACGTGCGCGATCGTCACGCGAATCGCCGCTGCCGATCCCCGGGTCATCCTCGTCGAAGAGAGCGTCCGCGCCGGAAAGACGGTTGCGATCAACACGTTTCTTTCCGCGATCCACGAGCCGATCGCCGTCATCCCGAGCGCGGACCTGATCCTCGAGCCCGAGACGCTCGAGCACCTCATCGCGCCGCTCGACGACCCGCGCGTCGGGATGGTCGGGGCGCACCCGATCCCGACGAACGATCCGAAGACGTTCATCGGCTTCGCGGTGCAGCTGATGTGGGAGCTGCACCACCGCATCGCGTCGCACGAGCCGAAGATGGGCGAGCTCGTCGCCTTCCGCAACCAGCTCGAGTCGCTCGATCCGGCCGTGCTCTCCGACGAGCTGTCCGTGGAGAACCAGATTCGCGCCGCGGGCCTGCGCATCGAGTACGCGCCCGCCGCACGCGTCTACAACCGCGGGCCCGAGACGCTGTCCGAGTTCGTCGTCCAGCGCGTGCGCTGGTGCGTGGCCAACATGCAGACGGCGCGCGATTTCGAGACGAGCGTCTCGACGCTGTCCGTGCGCAACGTGCTGCGCGCCGTGCGCCAGCTCGTGGTGCAGACGCGACCGCGCCCGGACTGGCTGGTGGCCGCCGCAATGCTCGAAGCGTGGTGCCGCCTGCGCGCGTACGGCAGCTTCAAGATCATGGGGCACGCCGAGAAGTATCGCGTGTGGGAGCCGCTGCGCTCGACCAAAACCGTAGTACGCAAAGAATCGTGATCCCCAGCGCCGCGATGTCGATCAACGCCTGGAACGGAGCGCGGTGCGCGAGCCGCCCGAACTCGGCCGGCGCGAACGCGTAGCCCGGAACACCGCGCATCTCACCGAACGGCGCGACGACGCCGAGCGCGGCGATCGCGACGGATGCGATCACCGCGAGCCGCGCGGCAATGCTCGGCAGACCAGCGGGCAATGCGGCGAGCGCGGGACCGAGCGCGACGCACAGCACGAAGAACACGTCCACGTACCGCCGCTCGCCGTAGTTGAGCGCGCCGTAGTCGTTGGTGAATGCGACCATCAGCGCGAAATATGCGACGAACGCC
>JAQBPK010000052.1 GCA_028287565.1 Vulcanimicrobiota bacterium | reverse complement strand
AACGTCCGTGCGATCCCGCGCGCGGTGATCGCGCTCGTCGCGATCCCGGTGACGTTCTGCCCCGCGAACGTGATCCGCCCGGCGGACGGCTTGTAGATGCCGGTGATGAGGTTGAACACCGTCGACTTCCCGGCGCCGTTGGGACCGATCATCGCGACGATCGCGCCTGCTTCAACCGTGAACGTGAGGTCGTTCACCGCGACGAGCCCGCCGAAGCGCTGCGTGACGTTGTCCAGCTTCAGCAAGGCCACGTCAGTGCGCCGCCCCGCTGTACAGCTCTTGCTCCTGCGCTGCCGCAGTGTCGTCCGCGTCCGCGGCGTGCAGCTCGGCCTTGCGCTGGCCGCTCGGGATCAATCCTTCAGGCCGGAACAGCATCATGAGCACGAGGATCACGCCGTAGATCATGAAGCGCGAGTTCGACAGATCGACGTGGCTGAGATCGACGCCCGGGATCTGCAAACCGTGGATGAAGTTCGTCGCTTGCGGCAGGATGAAGCGCTCGAGCGAGGACAGGATCAGGCTGCCCACGATCACGCCCGGGATGTTGCCCATTCCGCCGAGCACGAGCATCGCGAGGATGTACACGCTCACGTTGAACCCGAACTGGTCGGGCGACACGAGCTGCAGCTTGGACGCCAGCGCGCAGCCGGCCAGCCCGCTGAACGACGCGCCCAGCGCGAACGCCGCCAGCTTGGCAGTGGTCGTGTTGATGCCCATGTGCGCCGCCGCGAGCTCGTCCTCGCGAATCGCCATCCACGCACGGCCCAGCCGGCTGTTGCGCAAGTTGCTCGCCACCCACACCGCGAGCGCGATCAGCGCGAGCACGGTGAAGTAGTACGGCAGCGCGTCGAACCCGAACTTGTACGTGGTGAACAGCCCGCCCGATGCGTGCGCCCCGAGGTTCGGGACGAGAATCGTCGGCTGGTCGAGCGAGCCGATGCCGTTGGGCCCGCCGGTCCACTGCGTGAGGTTGAGGAACGTCTGCGGAACGATCTCGCCGAAGCCGAGCGTCACGATTGCGAGATAATCGCCGCGCAGCCGCAGCGTCGGCGCGCCAAGCAAGATCCCGAACACCGCGGCGATCCCAGACGCGAGGAACAGTACCACCCAGAACGGCAGATGAATCCCGTACTGGGGCGAAGCCAGCATCGCGAACGAATACGAGCCGATCGCGAAGAACGCCGCGTACCCGAGATCGAGCAGCCCCGCGAAGCCGACCACGATGTTCAGCCCGAGCGCGAGCAGCACGAACGCGCCCGCGTCCGCGAGGAAGTTGGTGAAGCCGCCGTTGTGCCCGACGAACGGCAGCGCGATCGCCGCAGCGAAGATCAAGGCCGTCCGCATGCTCGGCGACAGCTTGGGCATCACACTTTGTTCGGCAGCGACTCGCCGAGCAGTCCCGACGGCCGGAAGATCAGCACGAGCACGAGCACCACGAACACGACGACGTTGGACCACTGGTCGCTGATGAACTGGGTCGTCATCGCCTCGATCAGCCCGATCATGAACCCGCCGAGCATCGCGCCGGCGAGATTACCGATCCCGCCGAGCACGGCCGCCGTGAACGCCTTGAGCCCGGCGGAAAACCCGTTCAAGAACCACGTCGACCCGTAGTAAACGCCCGACACGAACCCGGCCGCGCCCGCGAGCGCCGAGCCGATGAGGAACGTCAGCGCGATCGTCGTGTTGATGTTGATGCCCATCAGCTGCGCGGCGTCGCGGTCCTGCGCGGTGGCGCGCATCGCCTTGCCGAGCTTCGTGTTGTAGATGAACAGCTGCAGCGCGACCATCATCACGATCGCCAGCAAAATGACGAGGATCTGCTTGGCCGCGATGTCGACTCTGCCGGCATGGAAGCTGGGGTTCGGGAACACCTGCGGAAACGGGATCGGCGAAGGCCCCTTCCAGTACTGCATGACGTTCTCGAGGATGAACGACATGCCGATGGCCGTGATCAGCGGCGCGAGCCGCGGCGCGTTGCGCAGCCGCCGGTACGCCAGCCGCTCGATCAGCACGCCGGTCAGCCCGCACAGCAGCATCGCGATCAGGATCGTCAGCAGCGACACCCACACCAGCGGCCAGCCGTGCAGCTCGCCCGAGACCCCGAGCAGCGTCAGGACCGCGAGCGAGAAGAACGTTCCGAGCGTGTAGACGTCCCCATGCGCGAAGTTGATCAGCTCGATGATCCCGTAGACCATCGTGTAGCCGAGCGCGATGAGCGCGTAGATGCCGCCCAGCGAAAGCCCGTTGATCAGCTGCTGGAGGAAGACGTCCAACGGTCAGTCTTTGAGATTGATCTGGTTGACGAACTGCGCCTTGCCGTTCTTGATCGAGTAGAAGCTCAAGATCGGTGCGGTCGTGTCGCCGTTGTTGTCGAACCCGATCTTGCCGATCGGCGTGTCGAGGTTGCGCGTCGACGCGACGTTTTGGCGCACTTCAAGCCGGGTCGGCAGCTTGCCCTTTCCGTCCTTGACGCCCTTGAGGACGGCGTCGATGATGATCTGCGCGGCGGCGAATGCGTTCGCGCTGTACGGACCGGGGTTCGCGTTGAACCGCTTCTTGTACGCGGCGACGAACGCTTTGGCGGTCGGCAGCTTCGACGTTTCAGGCGCGGCGACGGTGTAGTACGAGTTGTTCGCCATGTCGCCGGTCTCTTTGACGTACTCTTCGTCGCTGATGCCGTCGCCGCCGACGTACTTGATGTCGCGCATGCCGACGTCGGCCATCTGCTTGCGCACCAAGCCGCCGCCGCTGGCGGTGGTGCCGCCGAAGAAGATCATGTCCGGCGACGCGCTGTGGATCTTGGTGAGCAGCGCCTTGAAGTCTTGCTGTCCCTTGGTGATGTGCTCGTGCCCCAGCACCGAGCCGCCCTGCTTCTTGAACTCCGATTCGAACACGTCGGCCAGACCCTTGCCGTACGTCTCGTTGTCGTCGATGATGAACGCCTTCTTCAAGTTGAGCTTGCGGGCGAACGTCGCGCCGGCGGCGCCTTGGCGGTCGTCGGTCGTGCACACGCGGAAGTACGTGTTCACGTCGGGATGCGACGTGCGCAGCTTCTTGGCGTCGTCGCCTTTCGTCAAACCGGTGTTCGTGTTGGACGGGCTGATCTGCACGAGCCCCGCGTCGTTGGTGAGCGGGATCTCCGCCTTGGCGACGTTCGAGTTGAACGGCCCCACCATGCCCAGCACCGCGGCGTCCGCGATGAACGTCTTGACGTTCTGCGCGCCTTGCGCCGGGTCGTGAACGCCCTGCACCGCGTCGTCCAGGGAGCTGACCTCGAACTTGAGCCCGCCGGGAAGCGGCTTGGAGTTGGCCTGCTCCACGGCCAGGATGACGCCGTTGCGCGTCGGTATGCCGTTGGTCGCGTCGGCGCCCGAAACGGGCAGATCGACGCCGATCTTGACCACGTTCGCGGCCGCGGCCGGGACCGGCATACCGAGCGACGAGCTCAGGACGATCCCGAGCGCCGCCGCGAGCGCGGCGCCGAACGCCGCCGGGCGCCTCTGTCGTGAAATCATGGACTTCCTCCGTACCATCCGAAGCAAATAGGCGGCGTTTCCAAACCGCGGGACTACGCCGGGTGCGGGCTCTTCCCTCCGGCACGCCTTGACGATGCAACGGAC
>JAQBPK010000192.1 GCA_028287565.1 Vulcanimicrobiota bacterium | reverse complement strand
TCCGCGGACTTCTTCGACGGCATGCACTACGTAATGAAAGGCGCCGCCCCGGTCACGTCGTCAGAACTGATCCGCCGCTCGCTGCGCAACTGGTTCTACTACGACTATCCGTATATGGACGCAACGTTCCGCCGCGCATACGACTGAGCGAAGCGGCGGCAACGAAAAAGCCCGCCGGTATGAAGCCGGCGGGCTTTTTTGCGAGCGCTTCGCGGTGCCGTCTACTTCTTGGGCGGCGGCAGGTAGCGGTGGCTGTGCAGGATCGCTTGGCCTTGCGAGCCCGACATCAGCGCGACCATGTCTTGCGCGTCTTTGGCGTTCTTGGCCGACTTCGGGATGAAGATGTAGTACACCGAGTCGACGTTGTACTTCGGCGGGATCGCGATGCCGACGAATTTCGACGGGTCGAGCGACGAGACGAAGCCGATCGCGACGTCGGCCTGCCCGGACTCGAGGCCCTTGATCACGTCGTCTTCCGACTGCAGCGTCTCGAAATAGGCGGGCGAGTTCTGGCGAACTTTCACGGGGAAGTCCGCGCCGAAATCCTCGGCGCCTTTCTTGAGCACTTGGCGCGCGAGCGTGCCGACGGCCGAGCCGGCGCCGTTCGCCATCGCGACCTTGACGCCGGGGTTGGCGAGATCTTTGAGGCCTTTGATGTTCGTGGGGCCGCGGCGCACGATCAGCGTCTCGCGGTTCGTGAGGACCGCGACCGGCGTGTTGATGTGCGCGCCGAGCTTGTCGGTCTGGTTCTGGCCGACGACCACGATGTCGATCGGGTTGTCGGACTCGACGTCGCCTTGAATGACGCCGCCGCCAAGATACTTCACGTTGATCTTGGCGTTTTTGTGCTTGGACTCGTAGATCTTCACGAACTGCTCGAACGCCGGGCGGACGCTGGACGCGACCTCGGCGTTGAGCGTGACTTGGTCGGCGGCGGGGGCCGGCAGCGTCGTCGCCGCCAGCGCGCACGCCGACGCCAGGACCGCCGAGCGAAGGAATAGCTTCACGAATGGACCTCTTTCTTAGACCAGGGAGGCAGCAGTAGACAGAGGGTCCTTGATGAGGGCGTCCTCTTGCCTTGACTTTCGCGCGCGCATGGGTTTGATGAGGAACATCGCGATCAGCGCCGCTAAGACGTTCAACGCAGCCGCGGTCTGAAAGATCGGCACCCAGCTCCCGGTTGCGTCTTTGAGAATGTTCGCAAACGGTACCAGGAGCGCGGCCGTCCCCTTCGAGGTGTAGAGGAAGCCGTAGTTCGTGGTTGCGAACTTGCGGCCGTACGTATCGGCGCTCAGCGACGGGAAGAGGCTGAAGATCTCGCCGTACGTGAAGAACAGCAGCGCCGACATGATCACGAACAGCGTCGGGTTCGATGCGACCTTGATGAACAGCAAGATGATGATGGACTGTCCGCCGAAGGCGATGAACATCGTGTTCTCGCGGCCTATTCGGTCGGAGAGCCACCCGAACGCCGGCCGCGCCAAGCCGTTGAGGACGCGGTCCATGACGAGCGCCCACTGCAGCGCAGGCAGCGTGATCAAGAGCAGCGTCACCGGGACCTCGTCCACGATGTAGTCCCTGGCGATCGGCCCGAGCTGTGCGGTCGCCATGACGCCGCCGCACGCGACGCACAGCATCCCGAGGTACATGATGTAGAACAGCGGGGTCTTGAGCATCTCGCCCGGTTTGAAGTCGCGCAGCGTCTGCTTCAGAGTCGTCGACGCGATCGCAGCGGGAACCTCGCCCGGCTTCGGCGCGCGCAGCAAGAACCCGATGACGAACACGATGATGCCTTGCGCGATACCGAACACCAGGAACGTGTGCTGGTACCCGGTGTTGTGGATCATGTTCGCGATCGGGATGATCGTGATCGCCGACCCGGCGCCGAAACCGGCCGCCGTCAGCCCGGCTGCGAGGCCGCGCTTGTCGGGGAACCACTTGAGCGCCTGGCCGACGGTCGTGCCGTACACGATGCCGGCGCCGATGCCGCCGATCACCGCTCCGATGTAGAACGTCCAGAGCGATCCCGCGAACGCGTACATCGTCCACGAGATGCCGACCAGCACGCCGCCGATGATCGTTATTCGGCTCGGGCCGAAGCGGTCGATGATGTAGCCTTCGATTGGGACGAGCCACGTCTCGACGAAGATGAAGGTGGTGAATGCGACTTGAATCGCCGCCGTGGACCAGTGGTACTGGTCTTTGATCGGGTTGACGAAGAGCGTCCAGCCGTACTGCAAGTTGGCGATGCAGATCATCGCGACGATGCCGAGAATGAGCTGAACCCAGCGATTTCTGATCGGACTACTTGGCGCCACTGCCATCGAACTGGTCATAGACTCCCCTCATGTGGTCCTACGGCGCGCGCCGACGCGAACGTGTTCGTAAAGCGCAGCCGAATCGTGGTTTTGGGAAGACGTGCGCGCGTCGCGCACGGTGGTGTGGAGGATTGTTCTTCCGCCGGGTGCCCGCGCCCTAGAGAGGCAGACGACCCATCCGGCGACCAGGCGGAAAGAGCCCCGGACATAGCGGCCCGGGGTTCTTCCGCCTGACGTGCGTTGTTAGAGCAGGCCGGCCGCACGGGCCCAGCGGTACTTTGCGCCGAGTGCCGCGACCATCGTCTCGGTGTTGTACGGGTACGCCGGGATGCCGTGGTCGTAGAGATACTCGCTCGCCTCTTCGACCTCGACGTCGCCCGCGAGCGACGCGACGACGGGCTTGTTGATGCCCTTCGCGCGGAACTCTTCGACGACTTCCGCGGTGAGCCGCGCGAACACCATCGGCGGCGTCACGATCGTGTGCCAGTAGCCCAGGATGAGCGCGTGGATGCGGTCGTCCTCGAGCCCCAGGCGAATCGTGTTCTGGTACGTCTTGGGCGGTTCGCCGCCCGTGATGTCGACCGGGTTGCCCGACGCGCCGAACGGCGGGATGAACTTCTTGAACGCCTCGTCGAGATCGGGCGGGAACTTCATCAGCGACAGCCCCGCGTCGACCACCGAGTCCGACAGCAGCACGCCCGAGCCGCCGGCGCCGGTGATGATGACGACGTTCTCGCCTTTGGGCGTCGGCAGGATGGGCACGGCGCGCGCGAACTGCAGCATCTCGTTGAGGCCGCGCGCGCGAATGACGCCGCTCTGGCGCAGCACGTCGTCGTACACCTTGTCGTCGCCCGCGAGCGCGCCGGTGTGCGAGCTCGCCGCTTTCGCGCCGAGCGCGGTGCGCCCGGCCTTGAGCACGATGACGGGCTTCTTCTTCGACACGCGCTTCGCGACTTCGGCGAACGAGCGGCCGTCCTTAAGATCTTCCATGTGCATCGCGATCGCTTGCGTGGCGTCGTCCTGCTCGAAGAACGTGAGCAGATCGTCCTCGTCGATGTCGGCCTTGTTTCCCAGGCCGACGATCGCGGACACGCCCATCTTCGCCGAGCGGCTGAAGCCGATGATCGCCATGCCGACGCCGCCGGACTGCGACGACAGCGCGACGCTGCCCTTGACGTCGTACGGCGTGCAGAACGTCGCGCACACGTCTTTGGGCAAGTAGTAGAAGCCGTAGATGTTCGGCCCCATCAGGCGGATGTTGTACTTGCGCCCGATCTCTTGGATCTCGTGCTGGCCTTCCTCGTTGCCCGTCTCGGCGAAGCCAGACGGAATCAGGACCGCGCCCGCGATCTGCTTCTCGCCGCATTCGGTGAGCGCAGCCGCGACGAACTTTGCGGGAATCGCGAACACCGCGGTGTCGACCGGCCCCGGGATATCCTTGACCGACGGATACGCCTTGTAGCCGAGAATCTCGTCAGCCTTGGGGTTGATCGGATAGATCTGGCCTTTGTAGCCTCCGTTGACGAGGTTCTTCATCACGGAGTTGCCGATCTTGCCGTCCTCGCTCGACGCGCCGATGACGGCGATCGAATCGGGCCGCATGATGCGGTTCATCGCGCGCACGATCTCGTCTTGGGAGTACTTCTTGCGCGGTTCGGGCGGGTTGAAATCGACGAGGATGCGCACGTCGACCGCGGTCGCGCCGCGCGGCGTCGCGAACACCGGGTTGAGATCGACCTCGCTGATCTCCGGGAAGTCGGTCACGAGCTGCGACACCGACTCGATGATCGACGCGAGCGCTTCGCGGTCGACGGGCTCGGAGCCGCGCACGCCCTTGAGCATCTCGGCGGCTTGGATGCCGTCGAGCATCGAGATCGCGTCCTCGCGCGTAGCCGGCGCAAGGCGGAACGTGACGTCCTTGAGCACTTCCACGAGCACGCCGCCCAGACCGAACGCGACGAGCTTGCCGAAGCTCTGGTCGCTGACGGCGCCGACGATCACCTCTTGCGCGCCGGTGGGCAGCATCTGCTGCACCTGCACGCCGCTGACATCGGCGTCGGCCTTGTATTTCTTCGCGTTCGCGACGATCGTGTCGTAGCCCGAACGCACGGCTTGCGGGTCCGCGACGCCGACGAGTACGCCGCCGGCCTCGGTCTTGTGCAAGATGTCCGGCGACACGATCTTGAGCACCACCGGATAGCCCATCTTCTCGGCGAGCCGCACGGCCTCGTCCGCCGACGTCGCGAGCCCCTCTTGCGGAACCGGCAAGCCGTACGCGTCGGCGACTTCTTTGGATTCGGGCGCGCTCAGGGCGCTCCGGTTGTCGGCTTTGACACGGTCGAGGACCGCGCGCACGGCGGTCTTGTCACGGGTCTGGCGATCGAGCAGCATGTCCGTCTTTCTTTCTTCTACAGTACGCCGGCGGCGTGGAGCGCTTTCACGTCCTTGCCGTCCCAGCCGATCTCTCTGAGAATCTCTTCGTTGTGCTCGCCGAGCAGCGGCGACGTCGTGATCTCGACCGGCGTGTCGGAAAGCACGAGCGGGCAGCCGACGGTCTTGAACGTTCCGCGTTCGGGATGCGGCACGTCGGCGATCATGCCGCGCGCCGCGAGCGACTCGTCCTCGATCAGATCCTTGGTGCTCAGGATCGGTCCGCACGGGACGTCGATCGCGTTGAGCGCGTCGAGCACTTCGAACTTGGTCAGCGTCTTCGTCCACTCTTCGACGATGCCGAACACCTCGTCGAGATGCGGCAGCCGCGCCGCCGGTGTGGCGAACTTCGGATCGTCCACGAGCTCGGGCCGCCCGATCAGCTTCGCGAGCGGGGCCCATACCTGCGGCTGAATGATCACGTAGACGTAATCGTTCTCGCCGCCGGGCGCGGTCTTGAGTGCCTGGCCCGGCTGGCCGCCGCCGGACGCGTTGCCCGAACGCGGCACGTAGTCGGAGAACGTCTTGTTGGGGTACTCGCGCAGCGGGCCGTGCGCCAAGCGCTGCTGGTCGCGGATCTTCACGCGAATCAAGTTGAGCACGCTGTCCTGCATCGCGACGGACACGCGCTGGCCGCGGCCGGTGTGCGTGCGCTGGTACAGCGCGGCGAGGATCGCGGCGACCATGTGGATGCCGCTGCCGGAGTCGCCGATCTGCGCGCCGGTGCTCGTCGGCGGGCCGTCGGGCCAGCCGGTGGTGCTCATGCCGCCGCCCATCGCCTGCGCGACGGTCTCGTATGCTTTGAAATCCTCGTACTTGCCGGGTCCGAAGCCTTTGATCGACGCGTACGAGATGCGCGGGTTGATCTCGCGGATGCGGTCCCACGTGAAGCCTTGGCGGTCGAGCACGCCGGGACCGAAGTTCTCGACGAGCACGTCGCAGTGCTCGATCAGCCGCTCGAAGATCGCCTTTCCGTCGGGCGTCTTCGTGTTGAGCGTGATGCTGCGCTTGTTGCAGTTCAGCATCGTGAAGTACAGGCTGTCGACGTCCGGGACGTCTTGCAGCTGGCCGCGCGTAATGTCGCCGCGGCCCGGCAGCTCGACCTTGATGACGTCCGCGCCGAGCCACGCGAGAATCTGCGTGCAGGACGGGCCGGCCTGGACGTGCGTCATGTCCAGCACCTTGACGCCGTCGAGCGCCTTGCGCACGGGACCGCCGTCCGGTGCGCCGTTGGAGGAAACGCCGTTCGCACTCATCGGATTATTTGTACATCGTCTGGTTCATCGTGGAGCTCGGTTGTGACCGGTGCAGTTTGGCCATAGGCGTCCCCTGTCGAGGTGTTTTGGCGCGGAGTTGGTGACCTTGGCGCGGAGATCGTCCTCGCCAGGATATCGCTGTAATCGGAAATTTGTCAGAGATCGTTGTCGTTGGCGTCGACGTGCGCGGCGAGCGCGAGCGCGTGGTCTCGAACCAGGCGCTCGGCGAGCTCCGCGTCTCGCTTCTCGAGCGCCTCGATGATATGCATGTGGTCGACCATCGACCGCTCGAACCGGTGGCTCTCGCCGATGGTCCGGTGCCGGATCGAGCGCACGTGGATCAGGATGCCGTCGGCGGTGCGGCGCAGCGTCTCACAGCCCGACAGCTCGATGATGCGCTGGTGAAAGCGCAGGTTGGCGTCGGAGTACTCGTCCAGGTGCGCGGCGATGCGGTCACCGTCGAACGTCGCGAAGATCTCGCGCAAGGATGCGATCGCGCCTTCGGTCGCGTTGAGCGCGACGAGCCGGGCGGCCATGCTTTCCAGCGCCGCCCACACGACGATGATCTCGAGCAGCTCCGCCTTGCTCTTGCGCGCGATGAAATAGCCGCGCCGCGGCACGCTGACGACGAGCTCCTCGTGCTCGAGGCGAACCAAGGCTTCACGCACCGGCGTACGGCTGACGCCGAGCCGGGCGGCCAGCTCGCGCTCGTCGAGCCGCAGATGCGGTTCCTCGATCTCGTACAGGTTCGTGGCGGTGATCGCGGCTCGAATAGCCTCATACACCCGGACCGAGATGCTCGTATCGGACCGGAGTGCCCCTAGCGCTAGAGCGGCCATGTGTCCATCGCTCGCTTCGGTAAAGTTCTTGGCATACAATATACCAGAGCGCGAGTTGCCGTTGCGGGAGCGATCTCCTTCCGCCGGTTCGCGCTCCGCCCGTCCGGGAGGCGCCACGCTCCGGGGCAGCGGAGAACCGCCTGGATGTGCGTGGCTGAGGGTCGTACAGCTCTCTTTACCCGTCCGGGCTTCCTTGCAGCCGCCGCGGCGGCCGCGGCTCCGCTCGCCGCCGGGGTGATGGGAGTCGAGGCTGCGGCCGCAGACGCGGTCGTGCCGCGTGTCGCCCTGCCCGCGGCGGGCGCCCCTCTATCGCGTGGCAACGCGGCCGCAGCCTCGCTCGCACGGGGGTCGAGCCTGGTGATCGCGACGTATTCCCGAGTCGAGGCGCTTATCGCGTCCTTGACCGACCGGGAGCTGCGCACGAACATGCTCGAGCTCGTTCGTAGCCCGCACCCGCTTTATGCCGACCGCCACCCGTCGCCGGCAGCGCGGGCCGGCGTGCGCGACGCGCTCGCGCGCGGGGGCTTCGTGGCCGCCGGCGCGCCGGTGCGCGGCATCTTTCCGCCGGGGACGGAACCGGAGTCGTCGACGCGCGTGCAGCCGTTCTGGTCGGCGCCGGGGTCGGGCGAAGGCTCGCACCACGACTATCCCGGCGGGCTCGCGGTCCACGAGTCGTTCAACGCGACGGTCGCCGAGGGGATCGCGTCAGCGTACGACCGGCACTACTTCGGCGGGCGGCCGACGATCGCGCGCGACACGGTAATCGCCGCGGCGCTCTACCACGACGTCATGAAGACCGTCGTGTTCGGCTGGAACGACGACGGCACGGTTTTCGACGAGCTGCAGATTGCGGGCACCGGCGGCCACCACGTGCTCTCGGCCGCCGAGGCGATCGTGCGCGGCCACGACCCGCGCTTCATCACCACGCTGCTGTCCGCGCACGCCGCGCCGTCGCTCGGCGACGAAGCACAGGTGGTCGCGTGGTGCCGCGCCGCGGCGATCGTGGCGAACGTCGATCCGGTCGCGTACGGGCTGGTGAAGCGCGACGGCTCGGCGTATGCGCTCGCCGCGGATCCGGTTCCGCTCGAAGCGTTCGTCCACCATCTGAGCGACCATGACTACGTGATCTCGGTGCACGCGATGCACGTGGTCGCTGCGCGGCTGCAGCAGCGCTGGTCGCGCTTGCGCGGGCTCGCGGAGCTCGCGCCGACGTTCGCGTGGTACCGCGCGATGATCCTGACGCGCACGACCGCGCTCGCGCTCTACGACACCTTGGCGCGCAACGGTGCCGACGCGTTCGACCGGACCGTCGTGCGCGTCGAGTCGCAGCTCGCACCGCTGCGCGTCTGAACGTGCCGCGCGAAACCGATCTGAGCGGCCGTTCGGCCGCGATTCCGGCCGTCCGTCCGCGGGAACATGATCCGTTGTGAATGGGGATACGGAGGCGCTGCGCGCGGCCGTTCGCCCCGTGGGGGCGCTGTTCGACCTCGTCCGCGACGCGAAGGTGGTGCTGGTCGGCGAGGCCACGCACGGCACGCACGATTTCTACGAGCTGCGCGCACGGCTCACGGAGCGGCTGATCGACGAATGCGGCTTCACCGGCGTGGCGATCGAAGGCGATCTTCCGGACACCGCCGCGCTCCATCGTTACGTGACCGGTGCCACGGACGGCAACGCTGATGCCGCGCTTGAGGGCTTTCGCCGCTTCCCGACCTGGATGTGGCGCAACACCGTCGTGCGCGAGTTCGCCGAGCGGCTGCGCGCGCGCAACGCGGCGTGTCCGCCCGAGCGCCGCGCCGGCGTCTTCGGCTTGGATCTGTACAGCCTGCACCAGTCGATGGAGGCGGTCGTCGCCTACCTCCAGCGCGTCGATCCCGCGAACGCGGTCGCGGTGCGCGAACGCTATGCGTGCTTCGACCGCTTCGGCGACGACCCGCAGCGGTACGGCTACGCGACCGAGTTCAACGCGAACGATAGCTGCCGCTCGGCGGTGCGCGAGGCGTTGCGCGTGATCTCGGAGCGAATGGGCTCGTACGCCACGCGCGATGGAATCGCCGCCGCGGACGAGGCCTTCCTCACCGAGGCGAACGCGCGCGTCGCCGCCGACGCGGAGGCGTACTACCGCACGATGTTCGCCTGGGACGCGAGCTCGTGGAACGTGCGCGACCGCCACATGGACGACACGCTCTGCCGCGCGCGCGAGCACCTGCGCGCGACGCGCGGCGGCGACAAGGTGGTGGTGTGGGCGCACAACTCGCACTTGGGCGACTCGCGCGCGACGACGATGGGCCGCCAAGGCGAAGTAAACCTGGGCCAACTCGCGCGCGAGCGCTTCGGCGCCGAGGTGCGCAACGTCGGCCTCTTCACATACGACGGCACGGTGACGGCGGCCGACGACTGGGGCGAACCGCACCGCCGCATGACGGTGAACCCGGCGCTGCCGGCGTCATACGAAGCACTCTTCCACACGATCGGCCCGTCGTTCGTTCTCGACCTCCGCGAGCCGCGCGTGCGCACAGCCCTCGGCGGCGAACGATTGGAACGCGCGATCGGCGTGATCTACCGTCCGCAAACGGAGCTGCGCAGCCACTACTTCACAGCGGACCTCGCAAAGCAGTTCGACGTCATCGTGCACCTGGACCGCACGCGCGCCCTCGAACCACTAGACGCGGTCGAACCGGCATCGACCGCCGACCTCCCGGAGACATACCCGAGCGGCGTCTGAGATCGCCGAAGCCGAAGGGTCGAATTGCACTGCTCGCACCGGCCGCGATCCGAGCAGTGCAAACCGCGCTCGCTACGCCGAGACGAGCGCGCTCTTCGGGTTCAGGCTTGCGATGTGTCCGCTCTCGGTCCCCGCGGTCGGGTCGATCACCGCGTTGATCAGCGCCGGCTTCCCGGAAGCCAGCGCGTCGCTCACCGCCTTCTGC
>JAQBPK010000390.1 GCA_028287565.1 Vulcanimicrobiota bacterium | reverse complement strand
GGCGCTTGCATTCGTGTTGTACTTTCGGATCCTGGCGACGGCCGGCGCGACCAACGCAGCGTCTGTCACGTTCTTGGTGCCCGTCAGCGCCGTGCTGCTCGGCACCCTGGTGCTGCACGAACGCCTCGCAGCGAGCACCGTCGCGGGAATGCTGGTGATCTTCTTGGGACTAGCGCTGCTCGACGGCCGCATCATAGCGCTGCTGCGGGGCGACCCCGTTCGCCGATCCTCTTAGGATACTAGTTGACAACGCACGCCTGAACGTGTATTGTGCAACTACGATACTAGGAGGTAAGGATGCCCCGTAAGAAGGCGGTCGTGCTCACCGACCACGAGCTCCGGTTGATGGAAGTGCTTTGGACGAAGCGGCGGGCGACCGTCTCCGAGGTGACCGCGGCACTGCGGCCGCCCGACTTGGCGTACAATACCGTACTTTCCACGATGCGCACGCTCGAGCAAAAAGGCAACGTCGCGCACGAAGAGACGGGACGCGCCTTCACGTACCGGCCGCTCGTCGAACGCGACGATGCGGCGAAGTCCGCCGTGAACCACCTGCTGGCGCGTTTCTTCCGAAACTCGCCGAACGCGCTCGCGGTAACGCTGCTCGACGACGTTCCGCTGGCCGAGGCGGAGCGCGAACAGATTCGCAAGCTGCTGGAGCGCAAAGCGAAGGGGCGCAAGTGAGTATTCTCTTGACGAATGCCGCACTAGCGGTCGCCGCGACCGTATTCGACAGCCTGTGGGAAGGCGCGCTGACCGCCGGCGCCGTGTGGCTCGCGCTGCGCTGCCTCCCGCAACTGGGCGCCGCGACGCGGTACGCGATCTGGCTGTGCGCGCTGTTGGCGATCCTCGTGATTCCGGCGGTTACCGTCGGGCTCTCGCAGCAGCGTTCCGAGCCGCAGATCCATACGGCCGCGACCCTTGCGCAAACGAGCGCGTCCGTCGGCGCGCCTGTTGCGCGCACGCGGAGCAACACGAGGCAGCTATCACCCAAAACGCGCAATGCAGTCGGCGAATCCGCTCCGGCATTTTACCCTGCTCCGGCAACCCAGGCTGTTTCCGCACTTCACCCCGCTCCCGCAGTTCACGCCGCTCCCGCTAATCACGGCGCGCCGGCAGTTCACGCCGCCACGCCGTTTGCGCCCGTCCCGGTCGCCGAACGCAAATCGCGAATAACCGTTCCCCAGAGCATCGCGCTCGCTGCCGCGTTGATCTGGCTGCTGCTCGCGTGTGCCAAAGGTGCACGGCTCTTGATCAACGTCCGCCAGCTCGCCGCGCTTCGCCGCGCGGCGCGGCTGTGGTCGACGGCGCACGACTATCCGGTTTACATCTCGGACCACGTGCACGTCCCGGTCGCCGTCGGGTTCCTGCGCCCGGCAATCATCCTCCCCGCTTCTCTGGTTCAGCAACTGCGCAAGGACGCCGTGGAAACGATCGTCGTGCACGAAGTGGCGCATCTGCGCCGCTACGACGTGTGGACGAACGCGCTCGCGCGCATCACCGAAGCGCTCGTCGCGCTCAACCCTGCCGCATGGTTCGTCATGCGACGGCTCTCGATGGAGCGCGAGATCGCCTGCGACGACTGGGTCGTCGCTCGAACCGGCGCGGGCGATGCGTTCGCGCACACGTTGTTCGAGCTCGCCAGCCGCGTATGCGCACGTGCGCCGCTCGCCGCGCCGAGCGCCCTCGGTTCGCGTCACTCGGTCGTCGTGCGCATCGAGCGACTCCTCGACTCGCGTCCGCGCCGTCTTCGCCTTTCGCCCTCGGCACTTGGAGGTGCCCTCATGCTGCTCGCGATCATCGCGTTCATCGTCCAATCCGTTTCACCGGTGCTCGCGTACGCCGCGGAGCCCAACGTTCCGGCGCCCGTCCCCGCGGCAGCACAAGTCGCCGCCGCCACCACCACCTGCGCTTCGCCGGACCACGGCATTCGGCTCGCATCCTTTTTCGGGGCAAAGTCGCGCCCCCGTGCGATGAAGTTGGTCTCCCGGAAGCACCCGATGGAAGGTCCCGAACTACCGGACGCGAGCACGGTCGTGGCAAAGTTCACCCCGTCGAACGTCGCGACGTTCGATCTCACCGTCGATGCCGCGGGGCGGACGCGCAAGGTCGCCGTCATCGCCGCGCCGCCGTATCCGGGCATGCGCGAACACGTCATGCGCGTCATAAGCACGACCGCCTTCGAACCGGCTCTTCACGACTGCGTCCCCGTCGCGAAGACGATCCGCACCGCGTTGCGTTTTACGAAACCGCTCGACGGCACGTACTCGATCGTTACGCCGGCGTATTTCAAGGGCTGGAGCAGTCAGCACCCGGCGGCGTGCAAAGTGCCGACGTTGCAGCACACCGGCGTGCCGGCATTCCCGGACTCCATGAAAAACCTGCCGGTCGACGCACAGTACAGCGCCTCCGTACTCGTTCACGTCAATGCAGACGGCACGCCGACAAATGCAACGGTCGTTTCGCCGAGCGGACGGCCAGCCTTCGATGACGCACTCGTCGCTGCGGCGCGGCAAGCAACATACCCGCTCACGGAACGCGCCGGCTTCAAACAAGCGCGCCCCTCGCACACGACGCTGGCCTGGAACGCCGCGCACGGCTCCGACACGTACGTCAGCTGCAAACCGCTGCCCGGCAGCTACGTCTGGAAGACGACGTTCGCGCGAGTCGTCCCGATCGGGATTCCAGGCACGAGCGCTATCGTCCAAGCCCGCTAAGGAGCTCCGGCAGCGGGAGTTAACACGGGCTGACGGAGCGAAGCTTCCAGGCGTGCAGGAAGCGCCGCCGGCCCTCGCCGCCTGGGCCAACTTCTACGTCATCACCGGCTCGTCGGCCGCTGCGCTGACGGGGTTGATGTTCGTGGTGATCACGCTCATCAAGGACACGCGGCTCCGGGCGAATAGCGAAGGCATCGCAACGTTCAGCACGCCGACGGTCGTCCATTTCTGCGTCGCGCTCCTCATTGCCGTGACGCTGAGCGCGCCGTGGCGTTCGCTCGTGCCTGTCGGCGTGCTGCTCGCGCTGACCGGCCTCTACGGCGTCGGGTACACCCTGCACATCACGAACCGCGCGCGCCGTAATGACGCGTACCAGCCTGAGTTCGAGGACTGGCTCTGGTACTCGCTCCTTCCGATCGCAGCGTATGTTGCGATCGTAGCGGCTGCGATCCGGCTGCCCGCGGTTCCGGCCGGATCCCTCTTCGCGCTCGCGGGCGGCACCGTTTTCCTCGTCTTCATCGGCATCCACAACGCGTGGGACGTCGTGACGTACCTCGCCGTCGAGGGGCTCGCGAAACCGGCCGATTCGACGGCGAAACCGTCGGACCCGACGGTGCAACCCGACGATGTGACGGTGAACGTCGACGGCCCGACCGCGACGCCGGCCGCGAGCGGGAACGAGGCGGCCCGCCCGTAACCCGCCGTCGCGACGTCAACGCGCCGTTGTGACGCGCTCGCTGTCGAGGTCGCGCATCGCGGGGGCGGGATAACGGTCACCCGCGGCGGCGTCCTTGGGCACCGCCGCTTCGATCGCGGCGATCTCCGCGACATCGAGCCTAACGTCGAGTGCGCCGAGCGCCTCGGCGAGCTGCGCGCGCGTGCGCGAGCCGATGAGCGGCACGATGTCGTCGCCGCGGTGCAGCACCCACGCGATCGCGATCTGCGCGACGGTGGCGCGTTTCGATTCGGCGAGCGCGCGCAGGTGGTCGACCAGCTGCAGGTTGCGGTCGAGATTCTCGCCTTGAAACCGCGGGCTCGCCGCGCGGAAGTCGCGCTCCGTCTTCCGGTCCTTGGACCAATGGCCGCTGATCAAGCCGCGCGAGAGGACGCCGTACGCCGTCACGCCGATGCCCAGCTCGCGGCACGCCGGCAGAATCGCGTCCTCGATGCCGCGCGAGATCAGCGAGTACTCGATCTGCAGATCGCAGATCGGGTGCACGGCGTGCGCCCGGCGAATCGTCTCGGCGGATACTTCCGAGAGCCCGATGTAGCGCACGTATCCCGCCTGCACCATCTCGGCGATCGCACCGACCGTCTCTTCGATCGGAACGTTGGTATCAAGACGTGCCGGCCGGTAGACGTCGACATGGTCGGTACCGAGCCGCACGAGCGTCTGCGCCAGCGAGTTCTTCACGGCACCGGGACGGCTGTCGTATCCGACCCACGCGCCCGCGGGGTCGCGCAACGCGCCGAACTTCACGCTGATCACGACGTCGTCACGCTTGCGACCGGCGAGCGCCTCGTGGATCAACAACTCGTTGTGACCGCTGCCGTAGAAGTCGCCTGTGTCGAGCAGGTTGATTCCGGCGTCGAGCGCGGCGTGGATCGTGGCGATGCTTTCCGCGCGGTCGGACGGGCCGTACATGTGCGACATGCCCATCGCGCCCAAGCCGATCGGGGAGACCGCCGGGCCGCTGGTACCAAGCGTGCGTGTTGGGATCATGATTCGTGCCTTCAGAAGAGATATGACAAGTGACGAGAAATGTAAGGTATCACCACCCAAGCATTGCGGCAAGAGCGCGGCCCCGCAGCCGTTTAGCGCACATGCTCCGGCGCGCAGCGACGAGGATGGGCCTAACCACGGACATGCACGACCTCGGCATCGCGCACGACGACGTCGTGATGGTTCATGCGGCAGTTTGACGTTCGAATCGTCGCCGATCTCGTAGGCGCCCGGGACCTTACCGGACACCGGTGAACGAAGCGGCCGTGAGCGGGAATGGGGTGCCGGTCGTGCCGCGCGCTTCCAGGGTCGTCGTCATCACGAGCGATGCACCGTATCTCGGGGGGCCGTTGACGTGGGCGGCGCTGCGGGCGAGCGCACTGGAGTTCGAGTTCGTGGAGATCGACACGCTGGCGTTCGCCGATGCGCCGGATATCGGAGCCGCCGTGGAAGACGCCCTGACGGCGGTGCTTCGCGACGCCGACGCCGCGATCGCGCATTCGTCCGCGGCGCGACCAGTCATTCAAGCAGTGAGCCGCGTTCGTCCCGATATGCCGGTGCTGCTGCTCTCGCCGATGCTGCTCACGCGCGATGCCCCGCACGTTCGTCTCGTCCGCGCGGTCCTGCGACACACCTTCGTCGCTCGCCTCCTGAGGAACTACGCGCGATCGAAACACCGTCGCCTCCTCACCGATCGCGACTACGTCACAAAGCAGTTGAACCTGCTCGTTCGCAGCGACCGGATCACCGGCGCGCTCATCGACGAGGCCCAAGCCCGCATCCGCGATCCGCGCACCGCAGACGCGGTCGAGCGCACGGTCGATGTCTTGACCTTTTCGCTCACTCCGGTCGACACGGCTGCGAACGTGCGCGTGCGCAATCGCCTGGCACTCATCGGCCCCGGTATCCTCGAGCGCAAGACGGCGAAGCGAATGACGTGCACGGTGTTGCCGTCCGCAACCCGCTCACCGATGATCGAAACGCCCGACGACGTCGCTCGCGCACTCCGATCGTTGCTCGCGTCGTGACGCCGGCTCGCTAGAAAACCGCTCCGCCGAAATCGCGATATGCGCGGTGGCGGAGGTAAACCACGCCGCTCTTGAAACGGCGTTCGTCGAGCAGGTCGAGCTTCACGCGGACGCCGCCGGGATCGCCCCGATGTTCCGGCGCGAGGTTAGCCGCCGTGCCCTGCAGTCGTTAGAGCTCGGACGGCGCCTCCGCGATCGCGGGCAGCGGGCGCGCGATGTTCTGCGGCCCCGCCGGCAGCGGGCGCGCGATGTTCTGCGGCGCCGCCGGAAGCGGGCGCGCGATGTTCTGCGGTGCCGCCGGAAGCGGGCGCGCGATGTTCTGCGGAGCTGCGGGCAGCGGGCGCGCGATGTTCTGCGGTGCCGCGGGCAGCGGGCGCGCGATGTTCTGCGGTGCCGCGGGCAGAGGCCGCGCGATGTTCTGCGGTCCCGCCGGCAGCGGGCGCGCGATGTTCTGCGGTGCGGGGAGCGGGCGGGCGATGTTCTCGGGCGCCACAACGGCGGGCAGGGCGCGCGAGATGTTCTCCGGCGAGATGTTCTGCGGAGCGCGCGCCGTCGCGGGAAGAACGGAGGCGCCGCACCCGACGGAACCGAGGCCGATCACGAGGAGCACGGCCACACGTAGGGCTTTTCTCACAACTCATCTCCGAAAGGCCGCTTCATAGGCGGCCGGCGTCGAGGTGCAGTGAGCGTACGCGAATGCTCGGCAACGCGCGGCCTCCAGGTTGATGAGTCCCGTTGCAATCGGCGATCGTGCGGCATCCGCCGGGGGAGCGAGCTTCGAACCGGCGAACGATCGCGGGGTATGGCGGACCCCTGGGACGTCGCCAAGCACGTCTTGCTCTTCAAGACGCTGCCTTCGGGCTGCGATCGAGCCGGCGATGATCACGTCATCCCGCTGCTGGCCCGGCTCGCCGACGCGCTGCGCGCCGGGGAGTCCGCCGAGATCGAACGTCTCTCCCGGCGGGCGCTGCGGGACTCCGCGGACCCCTTCGTTCCCACGGCCTTTCTGGTCACGCGCCTGCTGACCGATGCGAACCGCGCCGCCGAAGCCGAGGCGCTGATCGCCGATTGCGGGACGCAGGAGCATCCGGAGCGCCGCGCGCTCGCGACGGCGTTCTTGGCCTCGGCATCAGCGCAGCAAGTGCGCCCAGCCGCGTCGGTGCGCTATGCCGCCGAATCGGTCGCCGCGCTCCAGGACGTCGACGACGACGTGTTCACGGGCTTCGTCGAGGGCCGGCTGGCGGAGGCGGCGACCTGGCGCGGCGACCTGGCGTCGACGCTCGAGCTCGCGGAGAGCTCCGTGCGCCGCTTCGAGCGCCACGGCGCCGACACGCTGGCGGCAGCGTCGCTCACGATGCAGTTCCTGCCGCGATTCGAAGCCGGCGACATCGACGCGCTGCGCGAGCTGCTCGCAAAGGGCGAGGCCTACGCCAAACGAGGCGGCAGTCCCGCGCTGCTGCGGACGTATGCAAATTTCCGCGTCGTCGTGGCCGCGATGACCGGCGACGAAGCGTCGCTCGAAGGGTCCAGCGGTCCCATCGCCGCGCGGTCGGCCCACGATAGTTTCGTCGCCCACCTGTACGCGGCGATGCCGCACGCATGGAACGGCCGCTGGCACGATTACCTCGCGATGGTGCGCAGCGCGGAGCCCGTCACCTCGGCGCATCGCGCCATGCTCGATGCGACGCTGGCGATCGGCGCCGCGGCGACCCGCGATGACGCTGAAGCGCGAACGCGGTGGCGGCGCGCCGTCCATCGCCTCGCCACCGGCGCGACGTGGAATCTCGCCGACACCCGGATCCGGCGTTTCGCTCGTGCGCTCGCGTGCGTGGCGGGAGTCGCGGTCGGGGACGTCGCGCGAGCCAATCGCGCCGCGCTGCCGCTGCGCGGAACCCGCCAGTACGCGGTGTTCACCGGCGAGCCCGAGCCGATGTGCGCCGGCTATCAGCGCATCGTCGCGGCGATGCGCGAGGCGCGCCTGCGCACGCAGCCGGCCGTTATCCTGACGCCTTCACAAACCGCGATTCTCAAAACGCTGGCGACCGACGCCAGCATCACCGAGATCGCGCGCAACGACCCGGAGCGGCGCAGCGTCGCGACGATCCGCAGCCACGTCCAGCGCGTCTATGACGTGCTCGGCGTGCACTCCCGTACCGGCGCCGTGCTCAAGGCGAAAGATCTGCTGCTGATCTGAACCGCTCAGACGTGCCGATCGACGACGCCTTGACAATCAGCGAACGCCCGTGCATCATAGGCGCGTAAGACCGTTTTCCAACGAGAGTTTCGCGAGCCGGTGCGCTGAGGGTGACACCGGCTTTTGCTATTTTCAGAGGCAGATTTGATGAACTGCAATCAGGCGCCGCTATTTTTGCTGCGCAGAAGCATCGCGCTTGCGCTTGGCGCCGCGCTTTTGCTGTCGGTGTGTACCGCGGCGGGGAGCGCGCCGAATGCAGCCGGGCGCGCCAACGCATGGACGACGCCGCACGTGCTCACGATTTCGGACGGCGGGGACGTCAGTACGCTCAACCCTCATCTCTCGCAATCGGCTCCCGTCGCGAATCTCTCCGAGATGACGATGGCGTGGCTCATCAAATGGGACGAGCACAACCAGCCGTATCCGGAGCTTGCGACCGAAGTGCCGTCGAAATCCAACGGCGGCGTGAGCAAAGACGGCCTCACGATCACCTATCATCTACGCAAAGGCGTGAAGTGGTCGGACGGCGCGCCTTTCGATGCGGACGACGTCGTATTCAGCACGGCCGTTGTGAACAATGCGGCGAACAACGAAGGCGGACGTCTCGATCAGATCGTCAAGGTGGACGAGCCCGACAAGTTTACCGTGGTCTACCACCTGAAGAAGCCGTACTCGCTTTCAACGGTGGCGTTCTTCTCGAGCTGCTGTGCGAACCCGTCCCTTCTGCCCAAGCACCTGCTGGCGCAATATCCGAACATCAACGACGTGCCGTACAACGCGCTGCCGGTCGGCATCGGACCGTTCAAGTTCGAGCGCTGGGACCGGTCGAAGCAAGTCGTGCTGGTTGCGGATCCGCTCTATTGGCGCGGGCGGCCGAAGCTGGACAAGATCGTCTACAAGATCGTCCCGGACCGCAGCACGCTGCTTTCCCAGCTCGAAGCGCACGGCGTCGACATGTGGTATCAGTTCAGCGGCGCATACCTCGCGCGCGTTGAGCGGGTGAGCGGGTACACGGTTTCCCGGCAGCCGAGCTACGCCTATAGCCACTACGATTTCAACGTCACGCACCCAACTGTTTCGGATCCGCTCGTGCGGCAGGCGCTGCGTCTCGCGCTCAACCGCCAAGAGCTCGTCGACAAGGCCGAGCACGGCATCGGGATCGTGCAGGACTCCGCGACGCCGGTGAACGCTCCGTACTTCGTCGACTTGGGAATCACGCCGTACGATCCCGCGAAGGCGAACGCGCTCCTCGACCAAGCCGGTTGGATGCGCGGCGCCGACGGCATTCGTGCGAAAAACGGGATCAAGCTCGACCTCAACGTCGCGACCCGGGCGGGAACGCCCGAGATCGACGAGCAGCTGGAGCTCGTGCGCAGCGGCTGGAAGCAGATCGGCGTCAGCCTCAACGTGCAGCACTACCCGGCGGCGCTGATGTTCGCGCCGGTGCAACAAGGAGGCATCCTAAACGGGGATATGTGGGACGTCATCACCTTCGCGTGGGCCGCCGACCCGGTCGGGGATTACTCGGGGATCTACGGCTGCGGCTCGTTCCCGCCCGCGGGCCAGAACGACATGCGCTGGTGCAACAAAACGGCGCAGGCGGCGATGGACGCGCTGGTCGAGCACTACGACCAGTCCGAGCGCATCGCCGACCTCAAAGTGATCATGCGAGAGTTCATCCAAGACGTTCCGTCGATCGTGTCGTTTCAGCGCGTGGACTTGTTCGCGTACAACGCGGACATCAAGAACTACCATCCGAACAACATAACGCCGTTCGACAACATGATGAACGTCGACATCTAGCGGCTAAGCGCAAGGGGCTTGACACGAGCCGTTTCCGAAGCGTGAGGTTCGGCTTGTTATAGCGGGACGGCGGTTCCGTTCTTGCCGATGACGGCGAAACGCGCAGTGAGACCGCTCGGCAATTTCTGCGCGCTGACGAACACGCTGGCATTTCGGGCGAGCAGTTTCGCGTTGCCGGGCGCTATGCGAACGACCGGCGTCCCCGGATTGACGGCGATCTTGCGCGAACCGCCCTTGTAGTTCACGGTGATGGTCTTCGCCGCTCCGTTCGTCGCGCCGACCGTGCCATTCGTCATCATCGCACGCGGCTGCGCGACCGTACCGTTCGTCATCCGGGAGCCGTGGAGCGCGGGCGCCTCCCACGGACGATCGCCTTCACCGACTCCGCGCATCTTCTCGTCGAACACGGACACTTCGAGCGCACGCGAGGCACCCGCGCCCGGCATGTTGGCGATGCCGACGAAAACGCCGGGAACGATGTCGGACGGCGAGCCGCGATCCGCGCCCACGAAGGCCGTCTTCGGGCCGTAGGCAATGGTAAACAACCCCGTTGCCGTCTTGACGGTGAACGCCGAGGGTGACAACGACACGATGGAGCCCCGTACCAGCACGGGTTTATCCGCGGCGCCGGCAGCGGACCCGCCGGCGACGATCAACGCGAAGGCAAGCACAAGAACGCGATTGGTCAGCATACTGACTACGTCACCACGAACGAGCCGATGGTTTCACGGAGCCAGCGTAAGCAGGTGAGCCTTGTAGGTGGCGCCCTCGCCCGTCGTCGGAGTGCCGTCCCAGCCGGTGATCAGGACGTTGGAGGAGTTCGTCCAGACATCCCACGTCCACGCCAAATAGCTCCAGTGGTTCGCGTCGGCGTAGTTCAGGAACGCCGGCAAGAACGATGACACCGGAGCGGCGCTGTTGTCGCCCGTCTCGCCGATCAGCACCGGGTATTTCGACTGGAGCGCGGGATACACGGCGTTCCAGCAGCTCGCCGCGCTGCAGCCCTGGCCGGGATAGATGTGCGCGCCGGCGATGAGCTGGCCCGCCGGATCGGACGGCGCATGGGCGAGCCAGCCGCTGTCATCGTTTCCCCAGTCGAGGCCGTTGACCAGCAGGGGTTGTCCGGCGCCCGCAGCGCGCACCACATTAATCAACTGCTGCATCCCCGCCGTTTTCCAGCTCGCGGTAACGTTCGAGCTGCCGCCGGTCGTGTATTGCGTTTGCGTTTCGCCGTTGAGCCAGCCGGCCCAGTGGTCGGTGCTCGTGCCCCAGTAATCGAACGGCTCGTTGAAGAGGTCGAAGATCACGGCGGGATCATTCTTAAACGCGCTCGCGACCGAAGACCAGAAGGCCGGTGAATGATCCTGGTCCGGAAACGGGTTCTGGCTCAGCGCCAGCTGGCTTCCCGGCGCCGACCAGTGAAGGTCTAAGATCACGTACATGCCTGCCTGATGCGCAGCGCTGACTTCGTTGGCGATCGCAGTTCGGTAGGTAGTTCCGCCCACCGTCACGCCGTTGATGCCGAGCCAGCAGTCCTCGTTCAGCGGCACGCGGATGACGTTGATGTGCCAGGTGCGCATCGCCTGATACGTGGAGACGTCGGCGAGCGGCGCGCCGCCGTACGGATCGCTCGACCAGCCTTGGGCACATACGTACTCGGTGGCGCTGACGTCCGCGCCGCGCAATGTCAGCACGTTTCCGGCGGAATCGACGAGATGATTCCCGGCGACCGCCACTTTGAGGACTTGGCCCGCATTGCTCAGTGTGGCGGAAACGACGTTCGCCGCGGGGACACCCGCTGCCGCTGCGCCGATGACGGCCGTGCTGAAGCTCGCTGAGCCGTTATAGCTGAGCGCGACCGTCGTTGCCGGCGAGGTAACCGATGTCGTCGACAGCGAGGTCGAACCGCTGGCGTCGGTATCGGTCAACGAGATCGGGTTGGCATACGGCTCCGCGCCGATGATGGTGCGGCCCGCGGCGTCCTGCGCGGTCACGGTAACGGCGACGCTGCCTGCACTGCCGATCGTTGACTGCGCGACCGCGACGATGATTTTCGCAACGACACCGCCCAGCGTGATGAGGACCGTGTTCGCCTTGCCCTCCAGGATCGTCTGCGTGACGCTTCCCTGTGAGAGAACATTTCCTGCAGTGTTTTGCTGGTCGAACAACTTCAGGTCGAAGGTATTGCTTCCGAGGGCAGCGTCCACGACGGCATCGCATGTTGCGGAACAATTCACGGTGACGGGTGCGAACGCACCTCCTGCAGCCGGCGTCACGACGATCCGCACCGATTTGGTAGCCGCCGAGATATACCGCGGCAAACGCCCAACGCTGCTTTGCGGGATGGCAATGCTCAGCGAAACGCTCACGTGCTGCGTCTGCGTGCGCGCAGGGATGCCGGCGGCACCGGGGCTGATCCGGCCGCCGCCACCGCCACAAGCCGAGACGACGCACCAGCCCAGGAGCAAGGCGGCCCGCGAGCCCTGCCGAACGACGCTGAGGGATTTCACCGCAACTCCCCGTTCATCGGAGAACGTTCGAGAACCCTGGTGTCCGCCGTCACGTGCGAGCAGAACCCCGAGACAGAACGGGAGGGACAGCGTTGTTTCTTTCAGACCCGCCTCAAGATCCGGCCGTCGGTGCGCTGTACGAGGAGACTCGATCGGAACACGGCTTCGTTATGAATCTGGTTCGCGCGTGGGCGTGGCGCGCGGACGTGCACTCCGCGTTCATGCAGGCACGAAACGTACTGGGCCGTGAGACGACCCTCTCGAAGCGCGAGATCGCCGTGCTCAACGCCGCGACCGCATCGCAGCGGAACGACGCCTACTGTTCGATCGCATGGGGAACTCGGCTCGCCGCGCTCACGGACGCAGACACGGCTGCTGCGCTTTTGCGCGGCGAAGAGACACCGCGATTCACCGATCGCGAGTCCGCTCTCGCACGGTGGGCAGCGGTGGTCGTGCGAGACCCGAATGCCACCACTTCAACGGACGTCGAGGCGCTGCGCGCCGCTCGGCTGTCGGACCGCGAAATCGTCGATGCTACGCTGCTCATCGCATTTCGCGTCGCTTTCACGACCGTGAACGCCGCGCTCGGCGCGCAGCCGGATCGCGAGCTCGCGGACCAGGCACCCGCCGAGGTTCTGCAGAGCGTAACGTTCGGCCGAACGATCGGGGAGACGCCCGGCCCGGTCGCGTGATCGCAGATGGCCCCGCACAATCGCGGAATCGTGCTCGACCTCGTGGTTTTCCTGGTCAATCTTTTTCTGGTGCGAGCGCTCGTCGGTGTGGCGGATGCAGTGATGTACGACGCCGTCGAGGATGTGCGCGCGAGGTTCGGCGTCGGACTCTTTTTCGCCGTCCTCGTCTTCATCCAGCCGCTCGGGCCGCTCCTGAAGCGGTGGTCCTTCCATCAGAGGCATACGTTCGCCACCGACTCGGGCGCGGGCTGTCTGCTGTTCTGGTTCATGTTTGTTTACTTGGCGATGATGTTCGGCCTCTGCGCCGCGGCAGCGGTCTTTTTCAGTCAGTTCTTCTCCGGCGGCGAGGGCGTGGGCGTAGCGGTCGCTCTCGCCGGATTCGCGTGGAGCGTCATCACCGTCGGCGTCGTGTACCGCTATTTCGTGCCGCCGACAAACGCGCCGCGATGGGTCTTCCTCACCACACCGGCAGCGGCGCACCTCGGCGACGCGTGCATCTACCTCAACGCGATCTGCCTTCAGATCCTCTGGGGTAGCGTGACGGCCAGCGGGTGGTTCACCGAGCTCGTGACGCGCACGCCATTAGGAAGACCGGGTAGCGCCACCGACATTCTGGGACGGCTCATCGCAATCGCAGTCTCCGCGCTCGTGCTCTATCTTCCGGTACGGATCTTTTACCTGGCCGAAGACAAGCATCGCACGCTGACGTGGGCCACCATGCTGCTCGCGAACCTGCCGCTTATCCTGAGACTCACGTTCGCGCGGTAAAAACGGCGACCGCTACGTAGCCGGAGCGCTGCTCCGACCGTTTTCACCTGGGCACGTCATTGTGCTGGAGGTGTCCGACCGCGTCATCGGCGTAGTTCCGTAGCGGTCACCGGGAGGAGTCGATGCCCTACTTTGTCGTCACTTGCGACGGCTGACGGTATATCAGCCGTCTGAGCGCCCCACGCCTTTGAAAAACGTGTAGCAGAAGACCCCGTCGGCTTTGCCCGTTCTGTAGAGAGCTCGAATGCCCGCGTCGAACGCTCCAGGTTCGACGAGGCCTGCATCGATAGCGGCTTCACGAACGCCTTCGATCATCGCGGTGAACGTTCTCCTCGTGAACGCGTCGACAAGGTCCGGCCGGCTCGCGTCGGCGTACACCATGCGCGGCGACACGTGAATCCCTTCGAGGCCCGCTTCGACCATCAGCGGATAGAGCTCGCGGCCGATCAACGCGTTGCCTCCGGCCATTCGCTGCAACTCAACTTGACACTGGATCGCCTGACGTGCCGCACTGCTGTCCGGGTGAAAGTAGGCCGAACCGTGATCGCCCTCGATGACGGTCATCGTGCCACCCGGCTTCAGCAGCCGCTTTAGTATCGCGAGCGCTTCGACCGGCCGCGCGATGTGCTCCAACACGAAGCACACGAAGACGTGGTCGAAGGACTGTGCGGCGAAGGGTAACGTGAAGATGTCCGCCTGCCGGAACTCCACGTTGGTGAGGCCTGCGGCCCGCACGGCGCGCTCGGCTTCCGCGACGGACTCCATGGAGACGTCCACCGACGTGAAGCGCGCGCCCGGGCTGCGGCGAGCCAGCGTGACCGTCTGCGCGCCGACGCCGCACCCGGCTTCAAGGACCGAGCTCCCGGGAGCATACGACGTGTCGGCGTGCAGAAGGTCGACGAGCGCGCCGGCCTGATCGTGAAGGCGTTCGTTCGCACGCGGGCCGTAGCCGTGAACGTAGGTGTCGCTAGGCATCGCGAGGCGCGACTTCGTCGGTCGGGCGGGAAAGGCCCCGTGCTCACGAGGCCCCACACCTCACGCCTGGCGGAGCGATCGAATGATCTGAAGCGTAACGAGCGAGTTCTGCGGGATCGTCACGTTTTGGCGAGCGTTCTTCGCGACCAGGTAACCGCCGACAAGCCCGAGCGGACCCAGTAAGGCAACACCGATCGTCTTGCCGATCCAGTTGCCGAGAAGGTCGCCGACGATCGCGCCCGCGCCTTCGCGCGCCGCGTTGGTCTTCGTGACGACGTTGATGTGCACCGGGCGCGCATCGAGCGGGAAGCGTTTACCGTCGTAAAGCTGGATCGTATCGAAGGCGAGGAGCACGCGCGCGTTTCGGCCCATGGAGGCCTTTGTGACGTCCGCCACGTGACCGTAGATTGTCGCGTTGGTCACGGCGCCGTCGCCGCCCGTCGACGTGACGTTGGAGACCTTGAACGGTTGCGCGACGTACGCGGTGGACGACGAGATCGTCTGGTCCATCGTACCGGTCAGATCCATGCCGGGACTGAGCGGTGACGTCTGCGCCAGCGCTCCCAGAGGCGTCAGACCGATCACGGCGGCCAAAAGCGAGGGAATGAGGAACTTCATGTGATGCTATCTTCTTTCTGTGCTGGGGTTCACATACGACGAGTGTACGCACCGCACCAGAAAGCATTCGGAGAGCCAGCAGGCCCGGATCCAGAGCCCTATTTCACAGGGAGCCGATTCGTGATGAAATCGGACATGTTTTGGGCGGCGCCGGGATCCATGTTCGCCAGCACGGCGACGACGACGTGGTTGCCGGGGCATATCGCGAGGTCGCCGTTCATCCCCGGCGCACCGCCGTTGTGGCCGAAGCACCGCGTGCCGTTTATCATTCCGTCGCCGAAACCGTACGCATAGCGGCGTCCGCCGGCAGGCATATCGACCTTGCCGGTGGTCAGGAGCTCCGTGTAGTGCGCGTCGAGCAGCCGGTGCTGCTGCAGCGCGTTGGCGAACCGCAACAGGTCTTCGACGGTGGAGTAACCGCCGCCGGCGGACATTCCGCGGTACGGCAACGTGTCGGTGTTCGGCCGGAGCTTTCCGTTCTCGTCCGTGTACCCGATGCTGCGGTCCGCGACCGCCGTGGTTTCCGGCTCCGAGCCGGTCGAGGTCATGCCCGCCGGATCGTAGACGTGCTTGCGCACGTAGTCGTAGTAGCTCTCACCGCTCACCTTTTCGATCACGGCGCCGAGCAGGACGAAGCCGTAGTTGCTGTACTCCCAACGGCTGCCCGGCTCGAACTTGAGCCCGCGCTTGCCGTAGAGGTTCACGTAGTCGCCGATCGTGCGCAGCTCCAGGCGGTGCGCCGTGAATTCGGGACCGAAGATATCGCCCGTGCCGCCGGTGTGCGTGAGGAGCTGGTGCAGCGTCACCTTCGACGCAACGTCCTTGTTCGGGTAGTCGGGCAGATAGGTCCCGAGCGGTTCATCGAGTCGCAGCTTGCCCGCTTGAGCGAGCTGCAGCGTCGCAACCGCCGTGAACATCTTGTTCATCGAGCCGATGCGGAAACGCGTGCGGAGCGTGTTGGGCACCTTGCGCTCGCGGTCGGCGAGGCCGTACGCTTGGGCGAAGACGGGCTTGCCGTCCTTCGCGACGATCACCGCGCCGGCAAAGCGGCCGGCCGCGGTGTCTTGCTTGAGCTTCTCGCGCACGGCGGCAATCAGAGCGTCCATGCTCATATGGGGCAGCGCGAACTCGGCAGGCCGCGGGATCGCGCGTATCGCCACGCGGAGGATCTCGTGGGGCTCGGCCGCGTTCACCTCGAGCGTGAGCCGCCCGAAGTCGTCGGAGTCGCGCTCCTGGACCAGCGCGACCACTGTGGTGGGCGTCGACTCCGGCTCGACCTTTCGCAAGTCGAAACCGCCGGTCATCGCGCGAAACTGCTGGATCTGATCGTTGAGCTTCACTCCCGACGGCCAGTTCTTCTGCACGAAGTCGCGATATGCGGCGCTGTCTGCGCCGTTGAAAGCGGCCAGCCAGGCTTGAAACGCCCTCCCGGCGGGCGTTTCCGGCACCGTCGTCTGCGCGAAACCACGCCCGGCGCTCAGCAGCAACAGCACCAGCGCTCCGCAGAGCATCGCCGCGTATCCGCGGGAACGTGTTCGACTCAAGACGCTCACCTGTCTCCTAGTATCGTAGTTGAACCTTACCGCGACGGGCGCGGCTTGTCAACTAGTATGGTAAGAGACACGGACCGAAGCGCGGCATCGGACACCGAACGGCGTCCGACCGGTTACCGCTGCGGCACGATCGCGAGAGACGAGAACTTTTTGCTCGCCCCGTCGAGCTGGATGATGAGCTTGGCGGTAAGCTTCGGGAATTTCAGGAGGTAGGTATATCCCGGACCATCGGGCTGATCGGCCCGGCTCTGATATGTCCACGCCGGCGTACCCAGGCTTGCCATCTGGGAAGCAATGCTCGCGACCGTTTTGTCGGTGAGCCCTTCGTTGAACGCATCGGTCATCTGCGACCGGTCGACATGCCCCGCGAACAGCCCGGCGGCGAACGCCTCGACCCGCGCGGTGACTGCCTTCACTTCCTGCTCATCGGATTTGATCGCGGCCGCGGCGATGGCGGGAAAGAGGTCGTTGTACACGCGCGAAACGATCTCGTCGCTCCCGCCGTCGACGGCATTCGTCAACACGATGATTCGTACGCCTTGGTTCGGGAAAAACTGGTTGCTCCCATCGAACCCCAGCGTATTGCCGTCGTGCCAGATGCGCGGCTGGCCTTCGAACGTATCGACCTTCATGCCGAACCCGTATCCGATGCTGGAGCCGTTTGCCAGGCGCACCGGCGTGGTCAGGCTCTGGTAGCCGGCCGCCGAGATGATCCGGCCGGACGACAACGCCTGATTCCATTTCTGCAGGTCGGCAACCGTCGTCACGATGCCTCCGGCCGACGACGCCCAAGACTCGTCGATCGGCTTGGACGGGACCGTCTTCCCGTTCGCGTACTCGTAGCCGCGCGCCATGTCGGCAAGCTGGTTCTCTTGCGCGATCGTTGCAGAATCGATCATCCCGGCGCGGACGAAGAGGTTTTGCTTCACGTAGTCTTCCCAGCTTTGGCCGGTAACGACTTCAATGATGCGGCCCAGGATGATGTACCCGGTGCTCGAGTACGACCAGCGCGTTCCAGGCTTGAAGTCGAGCGGCTTGTTCGCGACTCGCGCGATCAGCTGGTCGAAGGTCACCGGCGTGCCGGCAAGCGTCTCGAAGCCCGGCGTGTTCACGAATTCGGGCATCCCGCTCGTGTGGGTGAGGAGCTGGCGGATCGTAATCTCACCGGCGTGCGGCACCTTCGGAAGGTATGTGGCAACCGGCGCGTCGAGGTCGACCTTGCCGGCCTCTTTCAATTGCAACGTCGCAGCGGCGGTGAACTGCTTGGTGATCGATCCGATCTCGTAGTGCGTCCCCGTGTCGGCCGGCAGCGATTTTTCCGCGTCGCGCAATCCGTAGGCGCGCGTGTAGACCATCTTGCCGCCCGCGACGATCGCTATCGTGGCCCCCTGAGAGTGCGACGAGGTCAGCAGCGCTTGCACGTCGGCATCGATTTTCGCCCGGACCGCGGCGTCGATGCGTAGCGGCGCCTGCGGAGGTGCAGCCGCCGCCGCTTGAACTGAAAGCGGCGCAACCAAGAACGTCATGACAACGATGAGACCGGACCGAATTCGCATCCGCCGCGCGTTCGGCTCGTCGCGAAGGCGATCCTAGGACTCTGTACGCTTATGTGCTTTGAACGACGTGGAATAGCGGCCGTTCCGCAAGACGATCGCGTACTGCAGTACGCCAGGGATCGAGCCGAAAGATGCGATCGGCGTCATGCGAACTCGGCGAGAGCTTCCGCGGACGCGACGCGGTTGCGGCCCTCCGACTTCGCGCGGTAGAGGGCGCGGTCCGCGTGCTCGATCAAGTCGTCGGCGGTGCGTTCACCGCTCAGGCAGGCGCTGATGCCGATGCTCACGGTGACGTCCTGCGTGCGGCGTATTCGTTCGCAGATCCTCACGGCAATTTGCTCGGCGCCATCCGAATCGGTCGCCGGCAGGACGATCGCGAATTCCTCGCCGCCGTAGCGCGCTGCCACGTCGTCCTGGCGATTCAGCTCGTTTGCAATCGCCTGCGCCACGCGGCGCAGGCAGTCGTCGCCCGCGCGGTGCCCGTGCTCGTCGTTGTAGCGTTTGAAGTGATCGATGTCGATCATGCCCACCGCGAGCCACGTTCCGGCACGCCGGGCCCTCTTCCATTCTCGCTCGATCACGGAGTCGAACGTCCGGCGGTTCGGCAGTCCCGTCAGCGCATCGGTCGAAGCGCGCTGCTCGGCTACGGTCCGCGCTAGCATCGTGTCATTGAGCCGGTCCACGAGCGCCCAAAAGAGCGCAAGGCCTTCGAACGCTCTCCCGCCGAGCTGCAGCAGGTACGTCCAAGCCAGCGCGGTTGCGTTCGCAACGATCGTCGAAACGGCGTATGCCCCGTACGTCGCGCCGACGACGCCGTAGCCGGCGAGCACGAAATATCCCGACCGCCGGCCTGCCCGCGCCGCAGACAAACCCAGCAGCGCGATAAAGCAGAACATCCCGCTCATCGCAAGCGTTTGCATGTCGGCGCCCATCGTGTACGGCCCGATCGGGACGCTCGGAAAAACGTAGACGCACGCCCGGGAAGCGCGAGCACGTCATACCGCGAGGCGGCTTCAGCGCCGGCAGACCGGGCGCCCGCACACAGCAACAGCAGTAGCACGAAGACGGTCAGCCTTAAATGCAGCCGCATACGTAAGGGTATCGGCTACCGGCGCTATCGCCCTGAGCCGGCCGATGTCACGCGGCCTGAGGGCCGTGCGGCCGGCCCCATCGACCAGGTTTACGGCACCTGCTGCGGCGGCAGGCCATCGAGGTGAATCTCTTCCATGTCCAGGGACGCCTGCACGCGGCGCATGACCGTGTTGTCGATGAGCCCGTGTTCGCGTGCGTGTATGAGCGCTGCGCGCTCCACGTCGACCAACTCGCGAGCGACCTCCGGCGCATGCGTGCGGTGCCCGTACCACTGCCGGAGCTGATGCGCGTGATCGGCCACGATTCGCCCGTCGGCCTCGAGCTCGCGAACGTGCTTCAGCGCCGCTCGCCGCATGGTTGCGAATGCATGGCGCTCTTCGCGCTCCTCGGCAAGATCCGCACGCGGGCGCACGCGCGCGACGAGCCACGGCAGGCTCAAGCCTTGTCCGATCAGCGTCACGAGGATGACGCTGAAGGCAACCAGGATGATCAGGTCGCGGTGCGCGAAGGGCGCGCCGCCGGCGACCGTTCGAGGAAGCGCCAGCGCAGCGGCGAGTGACACCCCGCCGCGTAGACCGGCCCACGCCGCGATCGTGCGCGATCTCCAGTCACCGAAGATGCGGCCGCCGAAGATCCAAGCGAACCGCAGGCCCAGCACGGCGGCATTCACCGCTACGACCGAACCCACGAGCACGGCCGGCGGATAGTGCCCGAGCGTCGGCAGCGCGTCGTGCAAATGAAATCCGATCAGCACGAACATGACCGCGTTCATCAGGAATACCGTCGTGTCCCAAAAGCCGGTGCCGTGCTGCCGCGCCTCGGGACGAAGAACGCTGTGCGCGCGGCGATTGATCCAGATCGCCGCGGTCACGACGGCCAATACACCGGAAAGCCCGAATTGGGCCGCCGGGAGATACGACAGATACGGCACGATCACCGCGGTAAGCGTCTGCAGCTGCGGGTCGCGCACGTTCTTCCACACGAGCACGACGACGTAACCGGCCAGCAGCCCGATCCCGACGGAGCTCGGGACGATCCAGAGAAGATGCAGCGACTCGCCGCCCGCCGAGAACGTCCCCGACACGGCCGCCGCAACGGCGATCCCGTACAACAGCAGCGAAGGCGCGTCGTTGAGCAGCGCCTCGCCGCCGAGCAAAACGACGATGCGCCGCGGCAGTCCCAGTCGCTGCGCGACGGGCCAGAACGCGACGTCGTCGGTCGGTGCGACGATCGCCCCGAGCGCGATCGCAGCCGGCCAGGAGAGTGCCGGCACGATCGCGTGCGCGATGACAGCCACCACCGCGGCCGTTACGAGAACGAGCCCGATCGCGAGGGATCCGATCGCGCGCACGTTCGACCGCATCGAATCCGTCGGCGCGGTGACCGCTTGCCAATAGAGCAGCGGCGGCAGGAACACGAGCAAGATGAGGTTGGGATTTATTTCTGGATGCCGGGGACCCGGGATGAAACCGAGGGCCAAGCCGCCGAGCACCAGCAGCACGGGATACCCGACGTTGATCCGTCTGGCCAACGCGACCAGCGGAACCGTGACCACCAGCAATGCGACGATGAAGTCTATCCGCAGCATGAGACGCGCATCGTAGGCCGCTAACGTGGGAAAACGATGGGACGCCTGTTTTCTCCACCAGCATGCTCTCGCTGCTGCATCGCCTTTTCTAATTCTTTCTGGTGATCGGACAGCAGCGCATGAATCTTGCCGTGCGTATCGTCGCTGATGGAATGAATCTGTGCGCCAAGCTCCGTCCGTGACGCTGACGGATTCGTATCGAGCAGCGCCTGAATGCGGTCATGGTGCTCCTGGAGAAGCGGCCGTACCTGTTGCTGCTGCTCCGAAGTCAGCTCCAGGTCTTTTGTGAGGCGAGCAAGTTCCTGTTCGATCGATTGCGGCGTGTGAACGCGCTGAAGCTGCTCGCGCGCGGAGGGCTGCTGCACCGGAACTTCCTGAGCCGCGGCAACCCCGGCCACCCCGAGCGTGAGCATCACCCCACATGCAAGCGCGAGAGGACGACTGAGCAGTGCGAACCTGGTTTGCATGTTTTCTTTGTGCCACACGCGGCTGAGCGCAACCAGAGACGGAGCAGAGAAATCCGGCTGAGTTGCGTCGGCCCGGTCAGTCTGGGAATCGCGATCTAGCGATAGCGCCGAGAACCGAAGCGTGCGAAGCTCGCCGGGCGATTTCACCTCCAGTTAGGTATTTCGCAGAAACCGAAAGTGTGCTATGTCATCGGCGGGCCGCCGACACGGTACGACCTGCGCCGGAACCCGAACGGAAACTCACCGGATATTGGGGGCACGCGGAGCAGCGCGCTCGCATGCCCGGTGGCTCAAAAGAGGTTAGCCCCAGGTGCAATACCTTTCGGCAGAGGCTCTGGGGCCGTCGTTATGATAACAAGAGGTGTAGGCATTGTCAAAATTCTTTTCGCCGGACGATCCTGCTACATTGATGGAAGTCCTGCAAGTCATTGGGCCCGAGCGGTCCGGCGGATACTTTGCAGACTGCGGCGGCACCCGAGAAAGAGCACTTCGACTGTACGTCTGGAATGCAGCTCTCGCTGGTGCCTTTCTTCCGACGATAGGCATCGTGGAAGTAGCATTGAGAAATGCCATTCATGCCGAGCTAGAGAAGCATTTTGCACCGCCTTGGTACGATGACCTGCGGTTCATAGCAATTGATCCGAACCCGTTCCAACGAAGTATCGATCGAGCCAAGGCGCATATAACCTCGGGTGGAAAACGCATAACCCCTCCGAGAATGGTCCTCTGGTCGTATTTCGAAACAGAATAGCGCACCACGAAGTGATCTATGACCGCGACCCTAGAGTGATGTACGATCGATTGGCCTTTACGGCTCGGCTGCTCTCTCCAGGACTAGACCAGTGGATTGACCACCATTCGCGAGTCAGCGTTCTCCTCGCAAAGGGAACCATTCGTGGCACCGCATACGTTTTAAATTTTCCCGGTCCCGTGGGCGGCGTGCCGGCCACCAACTCGTTATCGGCATAAGTTCGCAACGAATCGACAGCGGCGCGTGCGCGAGGCATCTCGAAAAGCGCGCGGCGCGCCGGGCCTCCGTTAGCGCACGTTGGTCACACCGGGACGAGGACGAACTTCTCCCATGGGCCGACGCCGAACTGGCAGTTCACGACGCCGCTGCCGTTCGCGTTCGGCTGCGTGACGCCGGTTCCGTCCAGCCGTAGAAACACGTTCGGAAATTGCACGGACCCGATCGCGACGGTACCGTCCGGTTGCGTCACCAGGTGGAACTTTTCCCACGGGCCGACGGTGAACTGGCAGTTGACGACGCCGCCGCCCGCGGCTACGGCATGCGTTACGCCGCGGCCGTCCATCCGCAGGAACACGTTCGGATATTGTACCGATCCGATCGCAACGGTGCCGTCGGGTTGCGGCACCAGCTGGAACTTCTCCCACGGACCCACGCCGAACTGGCAGTTGACGACGCCGCCTCCGGCCGCTACGGGCTGCGTAACGCCGCGCCCGTCCATTCGCAAATCGGCGTTCGGAAACTGCACCGAGTGGATCGCCATAGTCTTCGGTTGCGGCTGCGCCCGGTGCACGGCCGCTTCGACGTTCAGGAACGTCCCGACCGGCTTACCCGGCTCCGTCTGCACGGCGCTGCCCGTTGCGTTCAAGATCGAGCGGACCTGCGCATGCGTAAGCGTGGGATCGACGGAAAGGAGCAGCGCCACGGCGCCGCTGACCTTCGGCGTTGCGCCGGAAGTGCCGCCGAAATCGTTGCGGTACGCAGTGTCCGACGCGCTATCGCACGTGACGTCATGACTGGTGTCGCCGGGTGCCGAAACGACGACGGTGGAGCCGAAGTTGCTGAACCATGCGCGAGCGTTTTTCGCCGGGTCGTAACCGGTCGCACCGACGAGGATGGAACCGGTTGGCGGAATCGGCTTGCCCGCATCGCTGATCGTCGCGTCGCGATCGCCGTTGCCCGCAGCCACGCAAACGACGACGCCGTTCCCGATCGCGAGCTTGATGGCGGCGTTGACGGACGGCAGCTCTTCGTAGTTCCCGAACGCCCCGGTCTGCACTTCGAGGTTGACGATCTTGCGCCGCCCGCCGCTGTTCGCGGTGCGGACCCATTCGATCGCATTCGCCCACGCGTTTCCCGGCAGCGCGGGTCCCGGTCCGCTATCGCTCTGGATCGGCCACAACGTCGCCTCATACGCGACGCCGGCCATCCCGACGCCGTTTGCCGCGGCACCGGCAAGTCCGAGCACGCCGGTGCCGTGGAATACCGACGAGCCGTGCGTCACGTCGTTGCCGCCGTCGTACGCGTTGTACGTGTGGGCCGCGTCGATCTGCGCGCTGAGATCCTGGTGCGACGTGCGGCATCCCCAGTCGATGTCGGCGATGACGACGTTCTTGCCGGTCGCGAACGCCCAGGCGTTCGTCGCGCGAATCCGATACAAGTACCACTGGTTCTCGAGCCCGGTCGCGGGATTCACGACTGCCTGATCGCTCGTACCGACCAGCGGATCGGTGAACGGTGACGCCGATGGAGGTGCGCCGGCGCGCGGCGGGGGCACAACGCTTGGCGGAAGCGCCTTCGGCACCGGTACGGCGCGCTCGACCTCCGGAAGCTTTTCCAGCTCCGCCGCGACACTGTGCACGTCGACGGTTTCGGGAAAGACGACCGTAACGAAGTTGCCCAGATGCGGAGCATCGATGCCCTGCGTGAGCGCGGTCGCCATCGCCGCGGCAACCTCATGATGCGGCGTTCTGAAGGTCGGCGTAATCGCGCTCACGCCGTACTTCTGAACGATGTCGTTGAAGCCGTGGAACGCGAGGCCGTTTTGTGCGCGAACGTGTGTCGGCGCGTTTGCAGCCGGACCGCCGATCTGCGGCAACGACCCCTCGCGAAACTGCACCTCGACGACGCCGGGTTCGTACGCGGGCGCGTGCGTGGCGCCCGGCTGTGACGGAAAGCGCGGCAGCGCGGCATCTGACATGGTCGTCCTCCCGATGGGCAAGAAGTATTTCACCCTCTGTCGCTATGAGCAACAGCCGAGTGAGGGCTCGGCAAGCCGCCTCGCACGGCGCTGCTCAGTAGTGATCAGCGCCGGGCGAGGGTACGAAAGCAGCCATGCAACCGCCCGTGACCACGGTCCCCGAACAGCCGCGCGCCAAAGACGAGCGCTATCGCGAGATCGTGGCGACGCTCGCGCGGCACGGCTTCGGCATCGTCGGGGACTACTTCGTCGAGGACGATGCCGAGCGCGACCGCTCGCGTGCGGAGCGCTTGCGGCAGGCGTGCGAAGAGCTGGGGCCCATGTTCATCAAGCTCGGCCAGATGCTGTCGACGCGCGGCGATCTGCTGCCCGAAGCGTACCGCGCCGAGCTGGCGAAATTGGTCGACGACGTTCCGCCGCTGCCGGCCGATGTGATCGCCCAGGTGATCCGAGAAGAGCTGGGCGCAGCACCCGAGGCGATCTTCGCCGTCTTCGATCCCGAGCCGCTCGCCAGTGCTTCGATCGGACAAGTTCATACCGCGCGACTGGTGGACGGCCGCGACGTCGTCGTCAAAGTGCGCAAGCCGGGCGTCGAGCCGCTCGTTCGGATCGACCTCGAGATTCTGGCGGAGCTCATCGACACGTGGGCGCCGCGCCTTGCGGGTCTGAAGCAGTACGACGCGCGGGGAGTGCTTCGCGAGTTCAGCGAGTCGCTGCTGGCCGAGCTCGACTATCGCCGCGAAGCCGCGAACGAACGGTTCTTCCGCAGCGTGTTCTCGAACGAAACCGGGTTCTCGATCCCGGACGTCATCGGCGAGTACTCCACGGTGCGCGTGCTCACGCACGAGCGCGTCGAGGGACGCAAGGTCAGCGACGTTGCGGGCCTCTCGAACCGGCGCCGCGCGGCCGTCTCGCAGCGCATCGCACGGTTCGTTCTGGAACCGGCCTTCGAGCACGGCATGTTCTACGCCGATCCGCACTCCGGAAATCTGCTGATCCAGGACGACGGTTCGCTCGCCGTTGTCGATTTCGGCACGGTCGGGCGCCTCACGCCGGAGGCACGGCGGCGCGTCGCGGGCATGTTCTTGGCGATAAGCCGGCGCGACGCTGAACGCTTGACCGATCGCCTCATCGACGTCACCTCGCCGCGCCGGCCGATCGACCGGCCTCAGCTCACGAGCGACGTCGAGCGACTGCTCGAGCGATATGTCGACGTT
>JAQBPK010000388.1 GCA_028287565.1 Vulcanimicrobiota bacterium | reverse complement strand
CGCCCAACGGCAACGCGGCCGGCAACGGCTTCGGCGTCGTGAGCGACACCGTCTTCGGGATCGACGCGCAGCTGCCGCTCGCGTTCATCACGCTCGGCGGCGACAAGACGCAGCACCCGGTGCTGTTCGGCGAAGGCGCGTACAGCAAGTACACGCCGGACTTCTACAACACGCCCGCCATCACCGACAGCGCCGCGGTCATCGGCCTGCGCCTGAAGCTCTACCAAGCGACGGCGACGATCCAGTACCAAGCCGTCGGCCCGAACTTCCTCGACGGCGGCCCGCTGCGCTACTTCGGCCCGGCGCCCGCGACGTTCCAGTTCTGGAAGGGCAACTACTTCCCGCAGTTCTACGGCTTCGCGAACAACCTGGCGATCAACCAGACGTTCGACTCGGCAATCAATCCCACGTGCGCCGGCACGGCGTGCACGAGCCGCAACGCGACGCTCACGTACATCTATCCGGTGTTCAACCCGTTCGTGGCGAGCGGACCGCAGTTCTTCAGCGCGTTCGCACCGAACTCGCAGGGCTTCACCGCCAACGTCACCGTGCCGTTCAACGTCGGCGACACGAAGGTCAACGCGCGGCTCCTGGGCCAGCACCTGAGCGAGATGGTCCCCAACGGCTTCGGGCAGATCGCCTACGGCCCGGGCTTCTCGACCGGCACCAAGCTCAAGTTCGACAAGTTCGAGGGCGGCGTGCAGTTCGCGCTGCCGGTGTTCGGGTCGCGCGTCGCGTTCAACCTGAGCGACTCGTTCGAGCACCTTGCGCGCAACGACCGCACGGCATACGCGTACGTGCCGTTCAACCCCACCACGGGCGGTCCCGACGCCTCGTCGGGCGCCGCGCTCAACGCGTACCTCTCGGGCGGCGCGACACCGATCCTGTTCTATCCGAACTACGTCGACGAGTACCACAACACGATCGACGCGTCGGCCTCCGTCCCGCTCACCAAGGATCTCGTGCTGGGCCTCGGCTACAACACGCAGACCTTCCACGGCGCATACGGCACGACGTTCGGCCAGAACATCGCGCAGCGCAAAGACCAGTACCAGGGCACGCTCACGTACAACATCCCGAAGACGACGAGCTCGGTCTCGGCGCTCTTCCGGAACCAGAAGTACAGCGACAACGTGGTCCCGGCGTACAACTTCAACCAGAACCGCGAAGACCTGAACTTCTCGATCCGGTTTTAGCGCCCGGCCCTCACGGGCCGGTTCGTGAACGAAAGTGCCCTGGGGCTGCGAGGTCCCGGGGCATTCTCGTTGTAGGGACGTAGCGTGCTTCGCCCGGTGCTCGTCCTCGCCGCGGTCCTCGTCGCCGCCTGGCTCGGCACGGTCCAGCTCGCATCCTCCGCGGCGTACGGCGACCTCGCGGTGCGGCCGTCGTTCCCCGCTGCGTTGCACGAGCGGGCGCCGAACCTGCTGCGCCCGCTGCTCGGCGACGCGCGCGCCCGAGCCGCAGCCGCAATCCACAACGGCGACCTCGCGACGGCGGAGCACCTGATCGCAGCGCTGCCCGATGACCCGGAAACGGCCGACCTGCGCGGCCGCATCGCGGAAGCACGGGGCGACCGCGACGCGGCGGTAACCTCCTACGTTCGCGCGGGCGACGTCGTTCGCGCCCAGAGCCTCATCGACGCGCTAGCCCAACGCGACCCCGCCCGCGCCCTCGCCGACCAAGAACGCCTCGTTGCCGCGCTCCACGACGACCAGAGTGCAGGCGAGGTAACGGGCCAAGCCTGGTGGCGCCTGGGCGAGCTGCAAGCCGCGGCAGGCTATGGGAACAGCGCACGCCGCCAAACCTACTGGCGCGCCGCGCAAGCCTCATACGAACGCGCACTGGCCCTCGCTCCGAACGAAGAAACCTATCTCCTCGCCGCAGGCTACCAATCGCTGGCAAACGGCGACGCGCCGGCATCGGAGCGCTTCTACAAGCACGCAGCCGACGTCGTCCCAAACAGCGCCGACGCATACGCAGGCCTAGCTTGGACGGCAGCAGCCCGAAACGACTGCCCACGAGCCCGCACCGCGCTCGCAAAAGCACGCGCACTGCGCGGACCGCCGAGCACGATGACGGCACCAGCCCGGCGCGATCCCACTGCGGACCCGCTCGTGGGCCCGGCGCTCAAACGCTGCACGACGTGATCTCCGCCACCGCTGTCGACCGCTGCACGACGTGATCGTCGCGCTCGACACGCAACTCGCCGTCGGCACCGCAACGGGCATCGGCGTCTACCAGCGCGACCTCGCGTCGGCATTGACATCTGCCGGCATCGACGTGCGCGCGCTGTCGGCGCCGCGCATCGACCCCTGGCGCTTCGACCGCCGCGTCCTGTGGGACCAAGTGCTGCTTCCGCTGCAAGCCGCGCGCAGCGGCGCAGCACTGCTGCACGCATCGAGCGGAACGATGCCGTTCGTGCGCACATTGCCGACCATCGTTACCGTGCACGACATGGCCTGGCTGCGCGTGCAAGGCCATACGCGGCCATACGCACGCGCCTATTTCGGAACGCTGCAAGCGCGAGCATACCGCCACGCCGCGGCGATCGTGTGCGACTCGCACTTCAGCGCATGCGAGTTCAACGAGCTCGTCGACGGCGCAGCACGAGTGGACGTCGTTTACCCGGGCGTCGAGCCGCGCTTCGCGCACGTAACGCGACGCCCGGACGAGTCCCCGTTCGCGCTGGTCGCCGGCACGGTCGAAGCACGAAAGAACTTGCTCGTGCTCATCGAGGCGCTCCCCTTCATCCCGTCCCTGCGCATAATCTCCACCGGCCCCCCGACCCCGTATGCCGACGACGTGCGCAAACGCGCCGCGGAACTCGGCGTCGCGGATCGTCTGGAGCTGCGCGGCTACGTCACCCGCGCCGAACTCGACGACCTCTACACACGTGCAACGTGCGCCCTGATCCCATCACGCTACGAAGGTTTCGGCTATGCGCTCGCCGAGGCGATGTGCGCGGGTTTACCGGCCATCGCCGCGCGCTCGTCGTCCCTTGTCGAAGTCGCGGACGAACGAGTCCCGCTCGTCGGCCCGGACGACGTGCGTGGCTGGGCCGATGCGATCACCGCTTTGCTCGCAAACCGCGCCGAATCGCAAACGCGTGCCGACGCAATACGTGCCGCCGCCCAAGCGCGATTCGCATGGTCCACGGCTGCAACGAACATGCGCGCGATTTACGAGCGGGTCGCGGCGCGTTGATAACGATCGTGGTTGGCGGGTGGCGGACGGTGCTGTGGCCGGGCACGCTCCCTGCGCGCATCCTGCGCTCCGGTCGCTGCGTTCTCCGGCGCTCCCGCCCCTCCAGGGCTCCGCGCCTCCGAAAGCACCCGCCACAGCACCATCCGCCACCCACCCGCCGAGATTGGTGGCACATCACACTGCACCAATCGCGCCTAAGGCGAGGGCGCTACACTACTGCGGCGGGGCGTCGCGGCGGAGCGGAGCGCAGGACGCGCGAGAGCGACGGCGCGCCGAGCGACCGGAGCGCAGGAAGCGCGCAGGGAGCGTCCCCGGCCGCAGTAGTGTAGCGCCCTCGCCGCCGCCACAACGCCCGATCAGTAGATTGGCGACCCAGGCGCCCCAGGCGCGACACTACCGTCATCCGGCGCAAACGTCAACCGCAACGGATACGACGACCCGCCCTCAGGCATCGTGACGATCTTGATCCGCCGGAACGTGCCGGGGTTGATGCGCTCCTGCCAGATCTTGAAGCGCGAGAACGCCGCGAGTGCATGCGCTTGTACCAGCGTGCGATCGATGATGAAGGTTCCAGTGGCGCGGCCGCCGCGCGGGTTTGCGTAGAGCGCGATCGAGCGCGGACCGCGCGTCATGTTGACGATGACGACGCTCATCGATTGCTCGACGCCGTAGTCGCCGCTGAGCGCTTCGCCTTGGCGCAGGTTCGGCAGCGGCAGCTGGCCGATCGCGATATCGAGATCTTCGCCGTCGACGTCGTACGTGCGGTCGAAGAAGAACGTCGGGACGGGATAGACGCCGCGCGCGTGCGGTGCGCCGCCCGCGAGAAGCTGCGTCGTGTCGATCGATTGGTCGAGCGGTGCTTGTGCGTCTTGCGCGACGAGGGCGAGATCGAGCGGGTCGCCGCTGACCAAACGCAGCTGGAGGATTGCGCTCACGACGTTTTGCGGCGGCAGCGGGTGATCGACGAGGTTCATCGTCGCGCCGGCGGCGATGGTGAGGACCTGTCCTTCGTTGCGCGCTTCGCGCACGAGGAACCGTTTGGTGGAGAGGTGGCCGACTTCCATCTCGTTCGCACCGGGGCCGGCGGTGCCGTCGATCATTTGCACCGTCGCCGGTGCGTTCGAGGCGTTGTGCGCTTTGAGCAGGATGCGGCGTGACGGCTCGGTTCCGGGGTTGTAGTGGTAGTAGAGGAATCGCTGGCCTTGCGTGCGGTCCAGGCGCGCGGTGAAGAGGACGCCGTTCGCTGTCAAGCGTTCGGGATAGTCGCTCACGAGCAGGCGCGCGGGTTGGATCGGCGGGAGCGCGGTGTTCTCCACGATGACGTGCGTGGTGCCGTTGACGGGCAAATAGCCGTTACCGGCGATGTGCACGGGAACGTCGACTTCAGTGCGGTTGTCGATCTTGAGATCGCCGTGAAGCGGTACGGTGTCGGGCTGGATGTCGAGCGAGACGCCCGACCGCAGCGTCGCGGCGCGTTCGACCGCATTGGCGATCGTGTCGCGCAGGTATTCCGCGGATGACGGGTTGCCGGTGACGCGGACGGTGATCTGGTCGCCGACGGTTCCGGCGGCGTACGCGACCCGCACCGGGACGTCGCGGGTGACGGCGCGGGCGTCGGTGACCGTCACGGTCGTCGTGCCCACTTTCACGCCGCTGACGTAGATGACGCGCTGGGCCTGATCGACGACCACCGTCGCCACCGTGGGGTCGGCGGCTGTAGCGGTGAGGGGCCCCAGGGCGCTGTTCACGCGCGCGGTGATCGTCTTGCCGGGCTCGACGGCCAGCTGCGGCGGCTCGATGATGATCGGGGGCTGGGTTGGGGAGGCGACCGGCGCGGGCGATGCGCTTTCGCCCGGCAACGGCATCGCCGCCGGCGTAGCGGGCCCGCTCGGCGTTTCGGTCGGCGAGGCGGGTGCCGTGGGCGTGGCTGGGCTGCCCGGGGCCGGCGTCACGGTGGTGCCCGGCGGGTTGACCGGGCCGGACGGCGGCGGCGGGTCGG
>JAQBPK010000377.1 GCA_028287565.1 Vulcanimicrobiota bacterium | reverse complement strand
AGCGCGGCGACGCACCGCTCAAGGCGGGCTTGACGCCCGAGCGCGAAGCCGAATTGCTCGCAGTCGCCGTGGACAACGTCTAGGACGTCTCGCGGCGTGTGGTGCCTGGCGGACGGGACCGTCTAGTGCACTTTCGAGACGTATCCTGCAGCGGCGACCTTACAGCGCCTTCGTCATCATCCGGCGTTCCGTGACGAAGCCCGCCTTGTCGTAAAGCGTCCGCGCCGGCGCGTTGTCGTCGGTGACCATCAGGCTCACGTAGCGCAGTCCCTGCGCGCGCGCGTAGGCGTCGACCGCCGTGATCAGCGCGCGGCCCGCGCCGCGTCCGCGCGCCGCCGGTTCGACCGCGGTGTACGCCACGAACGCCTGGTCCGTGAGCGTCACCTCGTCCGGGATGTCGTACAGCAGCAGCAAGAAGCCGACGCGCTCGCCGTTCTCCTCCGCGATCAGCACGTCGTGGCGGCGGCCGTACACGAACTGCGCGAGCCGCTCGAACGCCTCGAGCACGTCGTCATAGCGCGCCGCGCGCACCGCCGAGATGCTGCTCGTCGCGCTGCGGCGTCCGAGATCGCGCACGAAGTCGCGGTCGCCGCGGTCGCCACGGCGCACGGCGACCGTCGCGTTCACGCCGCCGCCGCGACCGGGGTCGCGTTCATGCTGCCGCCGCGACCAGCGAGCCGAGCGCCTCGATCAGGAGCGCGTTCTGCTCGGGCGTGCCGATCGTGATGCGCAAACGTCCGGGCATTCCCAGCGCGTCGCCGCTGCGCGTGACGATCCCGCTCTGCAGCATCGCCTCGTACGCCTCGGTCGCCGTCCCCGGCACCGCGACCGCGACGAAGTTCGCCGCCGTCGCATACGCGTGCAGCCCGAGCTTCGCGAACGCGGGGTAGAGATACGCCTTGCCGAGCTCGTTGGTCTCGAGCGAGCGGCGCACGAACTCGTGGTCGTCGAGCGCCGCGAGGGCGGCCACCTCCGCCGGACGCGACACGTTGAACGGCAAACGCACGCGTTGCGCGTACGCGATCAGCTCGGGATCGCCGAGCCCGTAGCCGAACCGCAGCGACGCGAGGCCGAACAGCTTGGAATGCGTGCGCAGCACGATCGTCGCCGGGCGCGACTTCACCCAGTCCGTCCCTTCCACCGAACCCGGCGGCATGTACTCACGGTACGCCTGGTCCACGATCAGGATCACGTTCGCGGGTAGCGCGCGCGCAAAGCGCTCGAACGCATCACGGTCGACGCGCGTCGACGTGGGATTGTTCGGATCGACCACCACGACGATCTTCGTGCGCGGCGTGATCGCGGCGAGCATCGCGTCGAGGTCGTGGACGCCGTCGCGCAGCGGCACGCGCACCGGGACTGCGCCGAACAGGACCGTGTCCTTCGGAAACAGCGAGAACGTCGGATCGGCGAGCACCACCTCATCGCCCGCCGCGAGGTACGCGCTGAACAGCGTGCGCACGACGTCGTTCGAGCCGTGGCCGACCAGCACGTGCTCGACGCCCAGGCCGTACGGTTCGGCGAGCCGCTGCCGCAGCTCGGCGTGATCGTCATCGACGTAGATCTGCAGATCGCCCATGTCGCGCAGCGCAGCGGCCGCTTTCGGCGAGGTCCCGAGCGGGTTCTCGTTGGAGGACAGCTTCACGAACTGGGCGAGGCCGTACTTCTTGCGCGCTTGCGACACCGTCGTGCCGGGCGTGTACGGCTTCATCGAAGCGACTTGCGGCCGAACGAGCTTGCTATAGTCCATCTAGCGCGTCCGGCCTCGCGGCGGCGTCATCGTTCGCGCGCGATTCGACGGCGCTCGGTCAATCACCATCATCGCAAGAACCGCGACCCCGGTTCGGTGATCGGCTCGCCCGCGCGGCATTGCGGGCAGTCGCCGGGCTCGTGCGACTCGATCGGGAGATCGAGCAGCGCCGTGGTCGGCACGCCGAAGTCGGCCGGTGCGCGCTGTACGATGACGCCCGCGCCCGCGACCGCTGCGCCGTGCGCGCGGATCACGTCGAGCACTTCGCGCACCGAGCCGCCCGTTGTGACGACGTCCTCGACGACGAACGCGCGGTCGTCTGGTCCGAGCGCGAAGCCGCGCCGCAGCGCGGGCTTGCCGTTCTCTTTCTCGACGAAGATCCCGAGCGTCCCGAGCTGTCGCGCCGTCTCGTAGCCGAGCACGATGCCGCCGACCGCGGCGCTGACGACGACCGTCGGCGCGAGCGGGCGCGCCGCCTCGGCGAGCGCGCGCGCGACGCGCTCGACCAGCACCGGATCCTCGAGGATGCGGAACTTCTGCACGAAGCGGTTCGAGTGCCGCCCCGACGACAACCGGAAATGTCCGGACAAGATCGCGCCGCGCGCTTCGAGCTCGCGCAGCAGCTCCGCGCCGGTGTCGATCATCCTTGCAGCTCCGCCAGAATGGCGCGCGCGGCGGCGACCGGATCGGCGTCTTCCGTGATCGGGCGGCCGACGACCGCGTAGTCCGCGCCGGCTTCGTGCGCCTCGCGCGGCGTCGCCGCGCGCTTCTGATCGCCGTGCGCGGTTCCGGCCGGACGAATCCCCGGACACAGCGTCCCGAACGTCGTGCCGAAATACGATTTGAGGTCGGCTACTTCGCGCACGCTGCACACGACGCCGGCGCAGCGCGCATCGCGCGCGAGCGCGGCGAGCCGGATCGCGTTCTCGCCCGGCCCGCCCGCGAGTCCCAGCTCACCGAGATCGGCCGGGCCGATGCTGGTCAGGACCGTCACCGCGTACACCTCGGGCACCGGGATCGACAGCTCCGCGGCACGTTCTTGCGCGGCGCGAACCGCCGCTTCGAGCATTTGCGCGCCGCCGAGCGCGTGAACCGTCAAAAGTCGGACCCCGGGGCGAATGACCGCGTGAACCGCCGCTTCGACCGTATTCGGAATGTCGTTGAGCTTCAAATCGAGCACGTATCCGGCTTCGCGGGCAGCGAGCGCTTCGCGGATCACGTCGCCGTAGCCGTAAAACGCCTCATAACCGACCTTGAACAGCACGCCGAGCGGAGACAGGCGCTCGACCAGCGAGGTCGCGCGCGAGGGAGAGGGAACATCGAGCGCTACGACCAGTCGCGGAGCCATCGTCTCATCATTCGCTCATCCGGTGATCAAGAACTTCGCGCACTTGCCGAACGTTATGGGTGTGTACGGCCTCCATCGAATGGTGGCCGGAGAGGAGAACGAGATGCCAGGAATCATGGTCTTCAAGACGCTAGCCGACGCGCTTCGAGCGGGCTATCACGTCTATGACCGCACGGACCACGGCTATCTCGTCCGCACGCGAACCGCCGCCGGCTGGGCCATGGCTATCGTGACCTGCCGCTGACGCTCCGCTCGCGAACGGAGTCCGTAGTTCGAAGGGACGGGCCGCCAAGGCGACCCGTCCCTTCATTTTGTCCTCGCGGCGCTCAGCGCAGATCGGGTGGCTGAACCGGCTTGGAGAGCTCCTCGAAGCGCTGGCGGCCCGGCTGGTCGGCCCATGGCGGGGGCGGCGGCGCGGCAGCACCGCTGAATCCCGGCGGTGGTGGCGGCGAGCCTACGCCCGGCATGCCGGGCGGGGGGCCGTACCGCGTGCGCGGCTGGACGCCCGGCAGCTCCGCGCCCGACAGCAGCGCGATGATGATTTGCGCGATGCCGACGAACATCGGGATCAAACCGCCCAGCAGCCAGGGCCCGCCGTGGAAGTCGCTCGAGCCGGGCGTTCCGCCGATGAACGAGAGGCCGATCAGGATGGCGAGCCCGATGAACGCGGTGCGAATGCCGCGAAAGAGCGCGCGCTGCGGATCGTCGTCCGGCGTCCAGCCCGGCGGCGGCATCGGCACGATCGTGGGCTGCGGCTGCTGATACGCTGCGCCGGACTGCTGCCATGCCTTGTACGCGCGCTTGCTCATGTCCGGCGGCGGGATGATACCGCGCCGCAGCAGCTCCATGCGCTCTTGATGCCGCAAGACGCGCGTCACGATGAACGCCGCCACCGGGAACCCGAAGACGAAGAAGAACACGCAGACGGCGACAAAGTTCTCGTTCATGATTAGACGTTCGCTCCTTGGGAGATGTTGACGGCGCCTTCGTCCGTGCTGACCTCGAAGCGGCCCTGACCCGCACCGAGCTGCACCGTGCTCTTATCGTCGTCCGCGGCGGCCGGCGTCGATGGAAGACCCGCGACGCTCACCTTTCCGTCACCGGTACTGACCTTCACCGTCGCATCGCTGTTCGCGGTGAAGGATGCGCTGATCCGCCCGGAGTGCGTGTTGAGCGCACCGTCCTTCACGCGCAGATCGACCGCATAGATGCGGCCGAAGTTCGTGTGGCCGTTGATCTTGTCGGCCCCCACGCGGGTGAAGTACAAGCGTCCCTCGTGCGTGTTGGCGGCGATGTCCGCGCCCTCCACGTCGATCAGCTCGATGCGCCCGGAATCCGAGCTGACGTCGAGGTCGCCGCGATGGTCGCGCACGTGGATCGAACCGTCCGGCGAGTGCGCGGTCAGCTTCGCGCGTAGCCCTTTCACGTCGATGCGGCCCGCGCTGAGGATCTCCACCCGCGCGCCTTCGGGCACCGCGACGTGCAGGCTGTGCGAGTACTCGCCCATCATCACGTTCACGCCTCCCTCGCCTGCGGTGATGCGCACACCGCCGGGATTGGTCTCAGCGGCGAGCGGCGCCGGTCTCCCGGTGACCCAGCCGGAGGCGCTCGTGGACTCGAGGGCGTGTACCACCGGCTGCGGTCCGCCTTCGATGACGACGTCGATGCTTTGGACGTCGATCACGACATGCGGCGCGTTGCCCAGCGCGAGCGTCTTGTCCAGCTGTCCGGCGATCGCGACCGCCGGCGAGAAGCCGAAATGGTGATGGCCCCTGGCGAACGGCGCCGAGGCCGGCCCCGAGCGCACGCTGTCTCCGGCGATCGCCCGGACCGCCATGCCTACGATGCCGAGCTCCACGACGACCAAGGCGCCGATGAGGGTCGAGCGGGAAATCATGCTCCATGTACGACCCGGGCGTCCCGAGGTTTCGGCCACGGTCGTTTGCCCCTTGTCCGAGCGCCCGGCGAAACCGCCGGGGCGCCGGCCCGTACATGGGGGTAGCATGGCAGCTGCGCTTGCGGTGGACCCGCCGGTAGCGGCGCCGGTCGTCGACGACCAGGCGCTCATTTCAGCTGTCCTTGCCGGGCGCTCGGACGCGTTCGAAGAGATCGTCATTCGGTACGAGCGCGCGGTCTACAACCTCGCCGTGCGGACCCTCCGCGACTCCACCGAAGCGCAGGACGCCACCCAGGAGGCGTTCTTCAAAGCCTACCGGGCACTCGGATCGTTCCGGCCCGGCGCCAAGTTCTCGACCTGGATCTTCACGATCTGCTACCGCCTGTGCTGCGACCGGCTGGCGAAGCGCAAGCGGTTCTCCGGCGACGAGCTTCCCGACCGCGCGGACCCGTCCGCCGGCCCGGCGGCGCTCGCCGAGCGGAACGACGAAGCCCTGCGGCTGCGCGCGGCGATCGATGCCCTGCCCGAGAAGTACCGGGCGGTCATCACGCTGTATCATCTGCAGGGTAGGCAGTACGAAGAGATTGCAAGCGTGTTAAACCTGCCGCTGGGAACGGTGAAGACGCACCTGTTTCGAGCAAAGGAACAACTCCGGAAGGCACTGATGCCATGACGCACGACGACGATTTCGCCGACCTCGACCGCATGCTCGCGGCGCTTCCCCTCGAGGAGCCGCCCGCCGGGCTGCGCGCGCGCATCATGACCGCGACGGTCTTCCGGCCCGAGCCCGCCGTCCGCCCCTGGGAGACGTGGCTGATCGGCACCTTCGTCGGGCTCGCCGCATGGCTCGCGTGGCTGCTCGCCAGCGCTCCGAACGCCGGCGAGCGTTTCGTCGACACGACCAACCGCCTCATCGAAGCGGGCGGCCTCAACTCGCTCACGACCGTCCTGTGGGTGGGCGTCGGCATCTCGGCGGCGTGGTGGATCTCGCAGCTCACGTTCCCGTCGGCCCGGCGCATCCGGATTCGATGACGGCGGGCGGCGCATCGGCTCTACCGGAGGAACGGCGCAAGTACAAGATCCTGCTCGTCGAGGACGACACGCAGATCACGCGCGTGCTCAAGCTCGAGCTCGAGCACGAAGGCTATGACGTCGAAACGGCGGCCGACGGGCTGTCCGGGCTCGAAAAAGCGCTTAAGGAGCCCGACCTGGTCGTGCTCGACTTGATGCTGCCCAAGCTCGACGGGCTCGAAGTCGCCTCGCGCGTGCGCGCCAAGTCGCGCGTGCCGATCATCATGCTCACCGCGAAGGACCGCATCCCCGACCGCGTCGCGGGGCTCGACCGCGGCGCCGACGACTACGTCGTCAAACCGTTCTCGATCGAAGAGCTGCTCGCGCGCATCCGCGCGCGCCTGCGCGACCGCGCGCCGCAAGAGAACCTGCTGACGGCAAAAGATCTCGTGATGGACCGCGACCGCCACGAGGTCACGCGCGCCGGCGCGCAGATCCATCTCACCGCTAAAGAGTACGCGCTGCTGGAGTACCTGCTGCTGCACCGCAACAAGGTCCACTCGCGCGACGAGCTCTTCAACGGCGTGTGGGGCAGCGACTTTCTCGGCGATTCAAACCTCATCGACGTCTACATCCGCTACCTGCGCGGCAAGATCGACGACCCGTACGAGGACAAGCTGATCCAAACGGTGCGCGGCGTCGGGTACGCGCTCAAAGAGTAGTCTTCGTCTCGGCGTGAGCTCCCTTCGCACGCGGATCGCGGCGGTTTATGCCGCGCTGATCGTTCTCGTCATCGCGCTGGGCGCCGTTGCGATCGACTTCGCGCTGCGCTCGGTGCTGATCGATCAGACGAAGCTCAACCTCGCGGACACGGCCGATCAGATCGAGCGCACGGCGCTGGAGGCGTCGACGTTCGGCTTCGCACCCGAAGGGCCGCTGCGCCTCACGCTGACGCTGTCGGACCGCGGGACGCTCGACCACTGGGCAGCGGGGCACCAGTACATCCAGATCGACACCGTGCGCCAGCAGATCCTCGGCAAGAGCTCGAACCTCGGCGGCGTCGCGTTTCCGCCGTTCATGCCGCCGCCCGGAACGGATCGCGCGTACGACGAGCTGCGCATCGGCGGCGAGCGGCCCGGCAACATGCTCGTGCTCGACCGCGTGCTGTCCGACGCGCAAGGCCGTCCGGTCGCGATCGCGCACGTCGGCGAGCGGCTCGACATCGTCGACCAGCTGCTGTCGCGCGCGCGCACGATTCTGGTGGGCATTACGGTCGCGTCGATGATCGCGATCGTGATCGCGTCGTACTTCATCGCGAAGTCTGCGATCGACCCGATCGAGCGGCTGACGAGCGCGGTCGCCGAGATCGGCTCGGAACGCCTCGGCCGGCGCCTGAAGTGGAAGCGGCGCGACGAGGTCGGCAAGCTCGCGGGCGCGTTCGACGCGATGCTCGACCGCCTGCAGTCGGCGTTCGCGCGCGAGCGGCAGTTCATCAGCGACGCGTCGCACGAGCTGCGCACGCCGCTCACCATCATCAACGCGAACGCGCAGATGCTGCAGCGCTGGGGCGACCGAGATCCGGAGATCACGCGCCAATCCCTGGAAGCGATCGCGGAGGAGAGCGGGCGGCTCGCCGGGATGGTGTCGGGGATGCTCACGCTGGCGAAGGCTGAAGCCGGCGACGCGATCCCCAAGGAACCGCTCGTGCTGGAGCGGCTCGTGGACGACGTTGTGGCGCACGCCCGCGAGCGCGCCGCCGCGAAAGGGCTCGAGATCGAGGCGCACCATCCGGACGGCGCGAGCACGATCGTGATAGCGGACGCCGGGCTGCTGCGCCAGCTGCTCAACAACCTCGTGGACAACGCGATCAAGTTCACCGAGTCCGGCCGGGTCGACGTCACGGTGCGGCGCGAGGACGGCCGTGCGGTGGTCGAGTTGGCCGACACCGGGCCCGGAATCGACGACGAGGAGGCCGACCGGCTCTTCGACCGCTTCTTCCGCGGCGACCCCTCCCATGCGCGAAGCGTCGAGGGCACGGGTCTCGGGCTGGCGATCGTGCGCAGCATCGCGCGCGTGCACGGCGGAACCGTGTCGGCCCACGCTCGCCCTGAGGGGGGCTCGGTCTTCGCCGTAAGCCTGCCCGCCGAGCCGGAATCCTTCACCGGCGGCTCATGACGCCGTCCGCGGCGCCGAGGTACGATGGCGCCGTGGACGTCCTCCGGTACCGAGCCCTGCGGTGGATCGCCGCGGGGCTGGGCGTGTTGCTCGCGTGTCTGGTGGTCGCCTCGGCGCCCGCCCGCGCCGCCACGTCCTCGGTCGACGTGGGCGACCAGGCCGTCGTCACGGTGATCGTGCGCGGCAAAGGCAATGACGTGGCCGTGCGCGTGTGGGACCGCTCCGCCGTGCAAGTGGACCTCGCCGACGACACGGTGCCGGTGCTCGACCGGCGCACGGTCGCGTTCGGCACCCCGCGCTTTCCGCTCGCGCAGCAGATCCCGCCACAGCTGTTCACGACGCGGGACCCGAGCGGCCAGCTGAACGGCGGCGGGGCGCTGCCGCCCGAGGAGTTTCCGTACGCGTCGTTTCGGCCGGGACCGCACGACGTCGTGCGGGTCGACGCGCCGGAAGGCTCGCACGTGGTGATCACGCTGCCGTCCTCGACCGGGATTCTGGTGCTGCGCGTCGGCGGCGGGCAGACGACGCTGGAAGGCTATCGCGGCGCGAACCTCTTCCTGATCCAAGGCCAGGGGCGGGTGCAGATCACGGGCGCGACGACGACCGCGTTCGTGCAGATGAGCTACGGCACGTTCTACGCCGCGGACAGCACGTTCGACCGCATCCGCCTGCGCGGCATCACCGCGCACGACGTGTTCGAGCGCTGCCGCAGCAAGCAGATCGAGGCGTCGAGCGTCACCGGCTCGATCGTGTACGACGGCGGCTCGTTCGATCCGGGTCTTGCGCGCTTCGAGTCGCAGACCGGCAGCATCGCGCTCGGCGTCACGTCCGCCGCGCAGCTCGCGGGGCGGTCGCAGGACGGCCGCGTCTTCACGATGTTCGACCGCCGCGGCTCGGCCAGCGTCGACCAGCACGGCGAGAGCGAAGCGGTCGCGACGGTCGGCGGCGGCGGGCCCCTCGTGAGCGCGATCAGCGGCCGCGGCAACGTGTACCTCTACGAAGGCTCCCTGCTGAACCGGCGCGCGGTGAGCTCCGAGTGGCGCGCGGTCCACCAGCTGTTCAACCTGCATCGGCGCGGGAACGCGGCCGCGAAAGCGGTCGAGCACCCGCGCCGCCCGGGCGGTCTGCGCGCTCGCCTGTAGCGCGCCGCGCTACAGCAGAAACTTGCGCAGCAGCGCGACGTCCAGCTTGAACGTGTGCTGCGGGATGACCGCTTCGACGGCGTAGCCGCACGCGAGGAAGAACGCCTGCGCGGCGTGCTCGTGGAACACCGGTACGGTCACCTTGTGGCAGTTGTAGTAGTTCGACAGCTCTTCGGCGCGCGTGACGAGCGCGCGGCCGGCGCCGCGGAGTCGGTGTGCGGGGACCACGTAGAGCGCATCGACGTGGCCGAGCGATGCGGCGATGCGCAGCCGCAGCGCGCCGGCGATCTCGCCGTCCTCGCGCGCGATCAGATCGTGCGTCTGCTCGTGCCAGACGACGCGAAAGTTCCACAGCTCGCTGCGCCAGTCGCGGTCGTGCGCCTTCCAGAACGCGTCGGTGTCGCCCGGCTTTGCGACCTCGGTCTCAAGCGACATCGTAGAGCCAGCCGTCGTACGCGGCGAACGTCTTGATCCCCGTCGCGTCCTCGAGCTCGTACGCGAGCCGCTTGGGATCGCGCTCGAGCATGCGCGTGGAGAAGTGCGACATGATCGCGACGCCGGGCCGGATGCCTTCGACCAGCGCGCGCGCGTCGTCGTACGTGAGGTGGTCGACGTCCATCGAGTCGCGGTAGCGCAGCACGTTCATCACGAGCACGTCGGGCGCTTGCGCGCGGTAGTCCTCGACGATTTCGTCGAAGTAGCGCGTGCACGGGATGTACGAGACGCTCGCGGACGGCGTGCGAAAGTGCAGGCCGTACGTCTCGACGGGATGCTGCAGGCGCAGCGACGCGCGCAGCTCGACGTCACCGACGGTGAACGGCCCGCCGTTGGCCTCGACGATCCACTCGCGCGGGACGAAACGCCGGGCGTACGCGAGCACGACTGGCTGCATGCTCTCGTCAAGCGCGTCGCGCGGAGCGCACAGCGCGCCGCGCGGCCGCCAGCCGCCCTGGCACATCGCTTCGATCATCGCGTTGACGTCACCGGAGTGGTCCAGGTGCTTGTGCGAGAGCACGATCGCGTCGAGCGAAGTCGGATCGCACGGCGGAATCTGCGCGTGCGCGCGCACGAGCGCGCCGGGACCGGGATCGACGTGGATGTTCGCCCCGTCCGTCTGCAGCCACCACCCGGCGGACGAGCGGATCTGCTTGGCGACGACCCAGCGCGCGCCGCCGGTGCCGAGAAATCGCAGCGTGACCACACGCGCGCGGTTCGCAGCCCGTGCGGCCGTTCCCGCCGCCGGACCGGCCGGCACAGCGAGTGCGAGCTAGCGTCTTCCGCCGATGCGGCGAAGCAGCTCGCGCACGGCGGCGTCGAGCTGCGGATCGTTGCCGCGCTCCTCGGCGCCGGCCGGATTGGCGACGCGAACGTCGACCGGGCGCGGATGCAGTTCCATGTCGACGCCGTCGTGCGCGATCACGCGCGTCGTCGGCAGGCGCACGGTGCCGCCGTCCGCGAGGCTGGTGTTGCTCGTGAAGATGATCCAGCCCGCGGTCGGCTCGCCGACGATCGGGCCCGCGCGCAGTTGGCGATATGCTTCGGAGAAGTTTTCTGCGTCGGAGAGGCTGTGCTCGTTCGTCACCAGCACGGACGGGCGGTCGAGCACGCGCTGGCCGAGCGACGTGCGCTCCGGCGGATCGTAGCCGAAGCGTGACTTGAACGTGAGGTATTCCCGCCGCGCGAGCACGTCGACCGCGTACGGATCGACGAACCCGCCGGTGTTGTTGCGCACGTCCACCACGACGCCGGCCTTTTCGCGGTTCTGCACGTCGAGGTCGGTGTAGAACTTCGCGAGCGAATCCGGGCCTATGTCGTAGATGTGCACGTAGCCCAAACGCCCGCCGCTGATGCGCTCGACGTACGCACGCCGCGTCGCGGACCAGGCGAGATAGCGCAGGCGCTCCTCGGCGTTTTGATCGACCGGAAGCACGACCACCGTGCGCGCGGCCGCGGTGTCGCCGTGCGGCGCGATGCGCAGCGTCGTGCGCTTGCCGATGCGGTTCGCGAGCAGTTCGTCGAGGTCGGTCGTGCGGTCGAGCGGCGTGCCTTCCACCGCGAGCAGCTCGTCGCCCGCGGTGACGCGGCCCGCGACCGCGGCCGGGCTCAGCGGAACGACCGCTGTGACGCGCAGCCGTCCGGTGCGTTCGTACGCGTCGGTGTCCCAGTCGATGCCGAGCCGGCCGGTGGTGTAGCGCGGGACGCCGGGCGGGCGCTGCGGGTTGATTCCGGTGTGCGAGGAGTTGAGCTCGCCGATCAGCAGCGACATCACGCGGTAGAACTCTTGCGGCGTGCGCGCGCCGAGCGCGTACGGCTCGTACGTTTGCCGCAGCGCGCTCCAATTCGCGCCGTGGAAGCCCGGATCGGCGTACCAGCGGTCCAGCAGCGACCACGCTTGGTCGAACACGACGCGCTTGTCGTGCGCGAAGTCCACGTCGAATTCCGCCGAGAGCGCGAGCGGCTTCGCGCCCTTGCCTGCGAGGTCGGCGGTGAACGCGCGGCCCGCGTCGAGATAGATCGCGCTCTTGCCGTCCGGGGTGATCGCAACGTCCGTCTTGCGGCCCGGCGTGCTGGTGAGCTGCTTGGCGACTTGCGCGTCGTCCGACGTCTCGTCGATCGAGAAGGCGTACAGGTTCTCTTGGTTCGCCGCGTTCGCGACGAGCACGAGCGTTTTGGAATCGGGCGTCACGGCGACGCGCGTGACGTCCAAGCCGGTTTGCGCGAAGCTGACGCGCTCGCGAATTCCGGTGAAGTCGATCTGCGTGCGGCGCGCCGGGGAAGCGGACGCGGCCGGTGACGGCGACGGCGATACGAGCACGGCGGGGCGCGGTGAGCCGCCGGGCGCAGGTGTCGGAATCGTGCGCGACGGCAGCTCCGGGCGCGTCGGTTCTTCGGGGAACAGTTTGCGGAACGCGTCCTCGCGGAAGCGCGGCGTGCGCGGCACGAGATCGATCTGCGCGATGGTGCCCGCCTCGGTGCGCTGCGAGGTGACGTAGAACAACCGCGTGCCGTCCGGCGACCACGCGAGCGGACCGCCGTTGGCGTTCGGCACGAACGTCACCGCGCGCGGCTCGCCGCCGCTCGTGCGCACGACGTACAGGTTGGTGAAGCCGTTGCGCTCGCCGTTCGCGAACGCGATCCAGTCACCGGCGGGCGAGAACGCGATGTTGCCGAGATCCCCGAACGGGCGGCGGTCCATGAGGCCGTGCGCGACGATACGGTCGGAACGTGACGCGACGTCGAGCAGATGCAGCTCGCGCCCGTCGCGCACGAACGCGAGCGACTTGCCGTCGGGCGACCAGTGCGGGTAGTCGTCGTGGTGGCCGGCCGGCGTGAGGACCTGCTGCGGTCCGTCGGGAAAGTCGTACGTCGCGATTCTCTGTTCGGTGCCGCGGTCGACGACGTACGCGATGCGGCGGCTGCCCACCGCCCACACCGGCACATCGTACGCGGCCTCGCCGCGCGTCGTGACGAGCTGCGCGTCGCCGCCTTCCGATGCGCTCGCGGCGAACACGCGCCCGCGCCCGACGAACGCGATCTTCTTGCCGTCGGGCGCGAGCGCGAGCGCGCTGAAGCGGTTCGTCTGCGTGACGTGGCGCTGCCCGACAACGTCCGGCAATCCGCGCGGCGCGATCGACAGCTCGCGCGCCGTGCCCGTATCGACGTCGTACGTCCAGATGCGCATCGCGCGCTCAAATGCGATCATGCGCCCGTCGCGCGAGATCGACGGCCACAGCACTCGGCCGCCCGTGAGCGACGTGAGCTGCCGCGGGCGGCCGTCGGCGCCGCGCGCCCATAGTTGGTCACTGCCGCTGCGGTCCGACACGAAGTACAGCGTGCGCCCGTCCGGCGACCACATCGGCCATTGGTCCTTCGCGTCGCCGCTCGTGATCGTGTCGAAGCGCTTCGCCGCGGGATGCGCGACGACGATCTGCGTCTGGTCCATGTGGCTGTGCCCGCGCCGCCACCACTGGGTGAACCCGCCGCGCACGTACGCGAGCGACGTGCCGTCGGGTGACGGCGCAGCTGAGGTCTCGTTGACGTAGCGTTCGTGCACGATCTGCATCGGCGTTCCACCGTCGACGGCGATGCGATAGACGTCGGCGTCGTACGCGAGGTCGTGCGAGGAGGACGAAAAATAGACGTAGCGCCCGTCGGGCGACCACGCGCTCAGATCGGGTATCTGGTCGTCGTGCGTGAGCCGCCGCAGCGCGCCGCCGTCGAGCGTGAGCACGTAGACGCCGCCGGAGCCTTGCTGCGTGGAAACGAATGCGAGCCGCTTGCCGTCCGGCGAGAACAACGGCCGTTTCGCGGCACCGCCGACCGCCGCGAGAAGACGCGCCGTGCCGCCGCCCGATGGGACGCTCCAAATGTCGCCGCCGGACACGAACGCGATCTCGCCGTGATCCGGTGAGAGGGACGGTTCGGCGAAACTATGGGTGGCGACGATAACGACGTCCGCGGCGCTGGTCGTGACCGGCAGCCCGGCGACGACGCACGCGACGAGGACCGCAGCCGTGAGAGCGCGACGAACGAACATTAGCCCGGGATTCGCAGCGGCGGCGACCGAACCTCCGTATTCCTGCGGATTTGAGTCCCGAACGCGCATCCGCGCGATCAGGAGAAACCGTTCGCGAGGATGTGCTGCGTGGAGATGACGGTCTCGGGATCGAGCGGCATGCCGCCATGCGTCGCCGCCGTGCTGCGCCGTCCCGGCATCCCGCTCGCCGGCTGAGACGACGTCACGCGGCCGCCCTCGATCGCATCGACGAACGCGCGCACCGGAGCGACGCTGTCGGAGAAGATCGGATCGTCGTACGTGTCGCGCCAGTACCGTTCCATGCCCAGCAGCGGCGTATCGCCGTCGTCGTCCTCGAGAACGCCCGCGATGGCATACGGAAGCGATCCCGGATAAAGCGCGGTTAGCGGCGGAATGACCGCAGTGTCTTTGCCCAGCTTGAGAATGGAGTCCGTCGACTCGAATTGCTCGCCGAGCTGGAAGGCGCGAAAGCCGCTGGTGCGACGCTGCACGCGATTCAGCGTCTCGGCGAACCGGTCCATGCGAATGGTCGCGGCGAAGAACACAAAATCCGCGCCCCATTCGAACGATACGCTGGCCAGTGCCTCGTCCAGCTTCTCCAATAGGACGCTCGCGTAGATCGAGCCGGCGCTGTGCGCCGCGATAGTCAGCCTCACGCCGCCTTGGCGCTCCTGAATGAGCTTGGCAAGCTCTTGAACCAGCGCGCTCCCTCCCCTCTCAGGCGTGGCGAAACCAGCTGCGACTTGGTCTTTCATCTCGCTCCACACGGCATTGCCGAGCGGCCCGACATAGAACTGCCGAGCAATCTCCTCGGTGATCGTGCACGCGCCCGGATGCCAGCGCCCCGTCGAGTAGCGTTCGATGATTCGCACCGCGGCTTCGACCGCACCGACGCCGAAGCTGAAGAAATTGAACTCCACGCTCGCAGCGGTGAACGCGTGGGCCGATGCACCAACGATCTTGCGCTTCACATCGGGATCGAGATATGCGATGTCGATCGAGGCGGGCGTCATCGGGAGGAGCGCTGCCGGCGCCGACACATCGTCCAAGACGACGGAACCCAGCACGGCCTCGACCGCGCGGATCACGACCGGATCACTGTCGACGGCGGACCGTAGCGCTACCTTGTCCGCAGCCGTAAGGGGGCTTCGAGCGGGGGCGACCACGAGATCCGCCGGCGCCGCGTCCGGGTCGCCGACAGCGCCGCTGATGTGGCCGAAGAGCGATTGGAAAAGCGCCGATCTCAGCACGGTCTCCCAGTGGTCGTGCAACACTTGCTCGATGCCCGTCTCCCACACGGTGAAAAACGGGTACGCGTTGCCGGCCTCGGGTACGGCGTATTTTTGCAGCAACTGCGAGGCCCCGGCGATACCGGTTTTGGTCGAGACCAGCCCGCCGTGGAAGAACAGCGCCAGCCTTGGCTGGTCGGCGCGGTCGCGGTACGCGATGAACGCGTCCGCAAGATTTTTGCGCGACGTCTTGTCGAAGCGGCCATTCGTGTCCAGCACCATCATGTTGTCCGACGTGATGTCCGTTCCCGGCGTCGCGGGATCGAGCAGCAGTCCGGACGGGATGATTGCGGCACGGCTCTGTCGTTCGACGACCTGCTGGACGAGCTCGGCACCACGAAACGTGGGTTTCACCTGTACGCTCCTATCCTGGGTGGAAGCTGAAACGTGACACCGTGCGCTAGAGCATTTGCGGCGTGACGCTGAAGATCAGTTCGTCGAGCTCAGCGAGCCGCCGCAGCGTAGCCACCGCCGCCGGGAGCTCGTACCGGAAGAAATACCTGCTCGCGGCGAGCTTGCCGGCAGAGAAATCGTCCGGCGGCGCGGCGGCGGCCACGCGTGCTTGCGCGAGCCAGCGCCATGCGACCGCGATGGTGCCGAATGCGTCGAGATACGCGGTCGATTCCGCGAGCGCGCGTTCGGGGCCGAGCTCGATTTGCGCTTCGAGCAGCGCCCGCGTGACGCGGACGAGCTCTCGCGATGCGGCTTCGAGCGCAGGGGTTTCTTCGCGCAGACCTGCGACGCCGCGCGCGGCGTCGATGTCGTGCTGCATCGCTTCGACGAACAGACGCAGTCCCTCACCGCCGTGCAGGCGCACCTTGCGCCCCAGCAGGTCGAGACCTTGGATGCCCGTCGTGCCCTCATGGATCGGGTTGAGCCGCTGGTCGCGGAAGTGGCGCTCGACGGGGTATTCCGGCGAGTAGCCGTAGCCGCCGAGGATTTGGATCGCGAGCGAGGTCGACTCGATGCCGTGCTCGGACGGCCACGTCTTCGCGACCGGCGTCAGCACGTCGACCAGCCCGTGCGCCGCTTCGCGCTCCGCCGCGTCTTCCGATGCGTTCGCGATGTCGACGAGATACGAGCAGTACAGCACGAGCGCGAGACCGCCTTCGGCGATCGCTTTTTGCTTCAGCAGCATGCGGCGTACGTCGGCGTGCTCGATGATCGCCACCGGCCGTGAGAGCGGGTCTTTGTCGGTGAGGCGCCGGCCCTGCGGGCGGTCTTTCGCGTAGCCCAGCGAGTACTCGTACGCGGCGAGGTTGAGCGCTGCCGCGCCCGCGCCGACCGCGATGCGCGCTTCGTTCATCATGTGGAACATCTGGCGCATGCCGTCATGCGGCGCGCCGACGAGATAGCCGGTGCAATCGTCGCCGAACGTGAGCACCGTGTTGACGACGCCGCGCTGGCCGAGCTTGTGGTTGAGGCCCGTCACGTGCACGCCGTTGCGGCGTCCCGGGCGGCCGTGCTCGTCGAGCAAGAACTTCGGCACGATGAAGAGCGATATGCCTTTGACGCCGGGCGGCGCGTCGGGGAGCTTCGCGAGGACGAGGTTGACGATGTTCTCGGAGAGATCATGCTCGGCGGCGGAGATCCACATCTTGCTGCCGTGGAGCCGGTACGTGCCGTCGCCTGCGGGAATGGCCTGCGTGGTGATGTCGCCGAGCGACGAGCCGGCGTGCGGTTCCGACAGCGCCATCGTGCCGAAATAGCGGCCTTCGACCATCGGGCGCATCCAGCGTTCGCGCTGGTCATCGTCGCCGAACGCGGCGAGCAGATGCGCCGCGCCGATCGTCAGAAACGCGTACGCGTTCGCCGATCCGTTCGCCGCGTTGAATACGAGTCCGGCTGCGGACGACAGCGTCGCGGGAAGCTGCAGCCCGCCGTCCTGGGCGCGAAACGTCGCTCCCATGAAGCCCGCATCGACGTACGCGCGCAGCGCCCTCTTGAGCGACTCCGGCGTCGCGACGTTTCCGTCGACGAGCCGGAAGGGGAATGCGTCGAGCTCGGCGGCGGACGGCGCGAAGAAGTCGCCCGCGATCTCGTACGCCGTGTCGAGCACGCCCGAGAGCGTCGCACGATCGTGCTCCGCGAATTGCGGCAGACGCAGCAACGCTTCGACGTCGAGCACCTCGAAGAGCTGGAAATCGAGATCGCGCCGGCGCGGCGCGAGCCCGGTGGCGGCGGATGCGAGCATGATCGTTTCCCTTACCGCGTCTGCATTTAGCGAGCCTGTACGTCAGCCGGTCGCTCCGCCGCATCGGCCGCGCTTTCCGCAAAGAGCGTGCGCCCGATCCACAGCGCGGACAGCGCCGGCCGCGATGCGCCGCGCACTTCAACCTCGGCGCGCCATGTGGTCTGCGCGCCGCCTTCGATGCGCCGCACGTCCTCGACCGCGAACACGCCGCGAATCTCCGAGCCGACCGGCACCGGCGAGACGAAGCGCACGCGGTCGAAGCCGTAGTTCAGGCTCATGCGCGCGGTCGGGAAGCTGACGACCTGGCCGAGCATGCTCGACAGCAGGCTCAGCGTGAGAAAACCGTGAGCGATCGTCGTGCCCATCGGCGACTCGCGGCGCGCGCGCTCGGGATCGACGTGGATCCACTGCCGGTCGTTCGTGATCCGGGCGAACTCGTCGACGAGCTCCTGCGTCACGGTGAGCCAGTCGCTTTCGCCGACGCGCTCGCCGCGGAGGCGCTCGAGATCGTCGACGCTGGAGAATGCCGTACGCTGCATGCGGTCCGGTTCGGACGAGGAACCCCTCGTCCCGCTTCGCAAGGATGCTTGCATGCAAGCGATTCTGTGCCGGGCATATGGTCCGCCGAGCTCCCTCGTGATGGACGAGGCCCCGGACCCGCATGCCGGTCCGGGGCAGGTCGTGATCGACGTGCACGCGGCGGGCGTGAACTTCCCCGACGTGCTGCTGATCCAGGGATTGTATCAGGTGAAGCCGCCGCTGCCGTTCAGCCCTGGCGTCGAAGTGGCGGGAATCATCTCGGAGGTCGGCGAGGGCGTGCGCGAACTGCAAGTGGGCGACCGCGTCGCGGCGGGCGTGTCGGGTGGTTTCGCCGAGCGCGCCGTTGCGAGCGCCGCAACGACGATCGCGCTGCCGGATGCGATCGACTTCGTGACCGCTGCCGGAATGGTGCTGACGTACGGCACGGTCTACCACGCGCTCGTCGACCGCGCGGTGCTGCACGGCGGCGAATGGCTGTACGTGAGCGGCGCGGGCGGCGGCGTCGGAACGGCGGCGTGCGATCTGGCGAAAGGCCTCTACGCACACGTGGTTGCGAGCGCAAGCTCGGACGCGAAACGCGACGCGGCCAAACGCGCGGGCGCGGACGTGGTGCTCGACGCGGCTGCAAGCGATCTCGTCGATGCGATCAAGACCGCAACCGCCGGCGGAATAGACGTTGCGCTCGACAACGTGGGCGGCGAGCAGTTCGACGCGGCGCTGCGCGCGGCGAAGCGTGACGCGCGGCTATTGGTCGTCGGATTCGCAGGCGGCACGATCCCGCAGATCCCTGCGAACCGTATTCTGCTCAAAGAGCTGGACGTGCTCGGCGTGTACTGGGGCGACTGGGCGGCACGCAACCCCGAGCGCAACCGCGCGAACTTCGACGCGATGTTCACGCTGATTGCTGAAGGGAAGCTGCACCCGCGCGTGGACACGACGTACGCCTTCAAGGACGCGCCGAACGCGATCGCGGACCTGCAGGAGCGGCGGCTCGTCGGCAAGGGCGTCGTGCGGGTTCGCGAGCAGTAGCGGCGCCGAAAGACCGCAAGAGCGCATTTTAACGATCTCTTCACGCCGCGGGATTATCTAAGAAGTCGGGGCGAGGCTTTGGATGCCGCGCTCGTCTTTTCAATCCCAAATGAGGAGAACCGGCTTGTTTCAGCATGGCTTGCGTCTGCGCGACGCTCTTTCACTCGTCGTCGTCGCGTTTGCCATGACGGCGTGCACGACCGGGCCGAGCGGCACAGCCGCGACGCCTCCCCTCGGACCGGGCGCGAGCAGCGCCGTGAGATTGGCTCAGAGCGGCGGGTCGTCGTCCAGCGGCGGCGGCACGTCGACCGGCGGCGGTTCGAGCAGCTCAAAAGTCGACGTCATCAAGGTCGGCAAGAACTCGTACACCGCAGGAGCCTGCGAGCTGCTCGTCAGCGCGGCCAGCAGCGACGTCACGGCGCACCTGTACCTCTACGCGCAATCGGGTGCGTACCTCGGTGAAGTTCAGAACGGACGCGGCGGACGGTACGGCGGAAACGTCTTCGTGACGTGCACCGATCCGGTAACCCTCACGATCAACAGCAGCTCCGGCGGAACCGTAACGGTCGCCACCGTTCCATTCGTGCCGTAAGCGGTGTTAGGTGAGCGCAGCCAACGTCGGCGCTTTTAGCGCTCACTCGTTTTCTCGACCGCGTCAAACAACGGCGGAACGGTCGATGTCGATAGGTGCCGGTCAATCCACTCGGCCAATTCTTCGACGGTCATACCGTTTGCGATGCGGTTCAAGAAGAGGTCGAGCCCTTCTTGATCGGTTGCGCGCATCGTGAGGCCGTGGAGCTGAAGGAACAGCTTTCCGCAGATCCAGGCGATCCGCTTGTTGCCGTCCACGAAGGGTTGATTCTCAGCCAGCGACTGCATCAGTGCGGCCGCTTTTAGAGTCAACGTCGGATAAGCGTCTTCGCCGAAAGCCGACTGCTGAGGACGTCCTACTGCAGACGCGAGGCCATCGGGATACCGGAGAACCGGATTGCCGATGGCGTCAGCGTAGAACGCCTTGATGTCCTCCTCCGTGAGGTACTGCACCTACGCCTCGGCGAGCGCTTTCAGGAGCGAAGCGTCCTCTTTCGCGATCGCACGAACCATCTCGAGCATGTGCTCGCGCGAAACCGGGTGCGATTTCGAATACTCCCGGATCGCTTCGCCAATGATATCGTTGACGGAGCGGTGCTCGATGGTCGCGCGGAGCTTCAACTGGGCGGCGGTTGCCTCGTCGACCCGGACCGCGATCTGCTTCACTGCCATAGTGATATCATTATAGCATAGGAATTTGCGCCACGTCCACGCTCTGGGCGATTGCTCGCTTTGCTAGCCTAGGGGTCGACGCCTAGACGAGCGCGGCCAGCGTCGGGAACGTTCCGCCGACGATTCCGACGGATGGCCGCCGGAGCCAGCGTTCCAGCACCGTTGCATAGACCTGGCGGAAGTCCGTCGTGAATGCCAGGTTGCCCGCGTTCAGGCGGCTCAGGTCCGGGTGCTGGCCGTATAGGCCGCCCTTTACGCCTCCGCCGATCAAGAATACCGGCGCTGCTTCGCCGTGGTCCGTGCCGCGGCTCGCGTTTTCCGGGACGCGGCGGCCGAACTCGCTGAAGGTCATCGTCAGCACGCGTTTGTCGTTGCCGTGCGCGGCGAGGTCTTGGTAGAACGCGCTGATGCAGTTCGCGAAGTCCGTTAGGAGACGGTCCTGCGTTTGCTTCTGCGTCACGTGCGTGTCGAAGGAACCGTGCTGCAGGTACAGCACCCGTGTGCCGAGCTTCGAGCCTACGATCTGTGCTGCCAGCGCAAGGCTGCGGCCCAGCGGTGTCGCGGGATACGTCGCCTGCTGCTGATAGCCCGCCACGAGCTTCGGCAGCTCTTGGGCGCCGCGCTGCGCGTGGTCTTCGATCTCCGCTACTTCGGCCAGGAACGGCGAGCGGAACGGCACCGTCTTGTCGCTCACGAACTCGTGGAACGCTTCGCGGTTGCCGTTGCGCTTGTCGCTTTGCAGGCCGTACGTGCGCAGCGCGTCGATCGCCGGCACGTCCGTTGTCTTCGAGATCAGCGCCTCGGGCAGCACATTGCTGAGCGCGACCGCGTTGAAGAGGTTTTGCTTCGGCAGCTGCGCGTCGTCGAGATACCGCCCGAGCCAGCCGGTCGACTCATACCCCTTCGGCTGGGCGGTCTGCCAGATCTCGGTCGAGCGGAAGTGCGAGTGGTCGGGATCAGGATAGCCGACGCCCTGCACGATCGCGACGTTGCCTCCGTCGTACAGCTTCTTGAACGGCGCGAGTACCGGGTTGAGGCCGACCGTGTCGTCGATGCGCAGCACGTCGTTTTGCGCGATGCCGATCGACGGGCGGAAGCGGTAATAGTCGGGCATTCCGAACGGGACGACGGTGTTGAGGCCGTCGTTGCCGCCTTGGAAGTTGATCACCACCAGCACGCGGTCAGTCGAGCCCGGCAATCCGGGCAGCGGCGCCTGCGCGAGCGCCCGCGAGAAGATCGTCTCGGTGTTCGCGACGACGGCGAGTCCGGAAACCGCGCCCAGGAGAAATCCGTTGCGTTTCATGTTCTGTCTCGAATCAGGCTAGCTGGTAGGCGGGCATCGCCATGGTGAGG
>JAQBPK010000185.1 GCA_028287565.1 Vulcanimicrobiota bacterium | reverse complement strand
GTTCGGAGCGTACGCGCGCCATCCGCGGCAGGGTAGGTCTGGCGAACCACCCTTCGGTTAGGAGACCCACTATCGTGCGTCGTGTCGCACCTCTGTTCTGTGCGCTCGCCATCGCCTGTCTTGCTATGGTTAGCGTCCTCTATCTCGCACCGCGAGCGATCGCATCCGATCATCAGGACTCGCCGCTTACCGTCGCGCGCCCCGGCGCCGACATCACCGACATCTACGTCTTTCCGGCGAACGATCCGGCGAAAGTCGTGTTCGTGATGGACGTCTTCCCGCTCATCCCGCCGGGTTTGGGCACGCAGACGTTCTTCGATCCGGGCGTGCTCTACCAGTTCAAGATCGGTTTGCAATCAGATGCGACCGAAGATCTGGTGATCCAGTTCAAGCCCGACGTCGTCGGAGCGAACCAGAAGATCGCAATGTACGGTCCGGGACGGCCCGGAATCGTCGGGACGAGGAACGCCATCGTGACCGGCTCGCGCACCGGCGCGATCCCGTACAACCAAGTCACCGATCTCGGCCAGGGAATCATGGCGTTTGCCGGCCCACGCGAAGACCCGTTCTACTTCGACCTCGCGCGCTTCAGTAAAATCGAGCCCGATCGCGACTTCTCGAAGCAGCCGAACCCGCCGCCGAACAGCGAGCGCTGTTTCCGCAAGAACGGCGTCGACTTTCTGGCCGGCTACAACGTCCTTTCGATCGTCGTCGAAGTACCACGCACGCTGCTCGCGGACGGCGGGCAGCTCGGGCGCATCAACGTGTGGGGAACCACATCGCTGAAGGACAGCGATCCTGACGCCTCGCCGCAGTCGCCGCTCGCATCGCTCGCGAACGTCGTGCGCAATCACAACACGCGCACCGGCGGGCCGACGGACGAGAGCGGCACGTGGACGCAGGTCGAACGGCTCGCGCGCCCGGCCGTGAAAGAAGCGACCGAAGCGTTCCGCAACCACGACGCGACGAACCGTGCCGCGCTCACCGATGACGGCGTGCTCGCCAAGTCGATCCGCGAGTACATGATCCACACGGCGGGCCGCTCGACCGCGGTCGCCGATGCGGCCGTCAAAGCGCTGATGCCCGACCACATCGAGGCTGACCTTTCGCAGAGCGGTCCCGCGCGCTACCTCGCCGTCGAGACGAACGGCAAGAGCGGTCTGCCGGTTCAAATCATCCGCACCGTACCGCCCGACGGCATCGAAGGCATCAAGAAAGCTTTAGGCGATCCCTACCGCCAGTTCGGCGGCCGCGATCCGAAGAGCCCGGTGATCGATCTGTCGCTCGGCGCGATCTACGGCAGCTTGATCCCCAAGCTCGGCCTCGCGCCCGACGACAACCGCGAGACCGATTGCCTCACCAGCGACCACACGACGCCCGCGGCAAAGCACCCCTTGCGCGGCTTCCCGTATCTTGGAGATCCGCGATGACCGCTCGCATCGGAATCATGACCTTCGCGGCGGTCGTCGCGCTCGGCACGGCCGCGTCCGCGCAGAGCACGAAAACGCCGCAGACCCCGCCGAACCCCGGCGCCGCCGAAGCGCAGCCGTCGACCGTAAAAGGTCCGGGCGGTTACACGACCGAGCCTACGCCGCAATCGCAGACCGCGCCGGCAACGTACGGCGGCGATGCGAACTCCGGCAACGACTTCACGGCCTCGCCGCCGCTCGGGCCACAGCAAAACCTCGGGCAGCGCATCAACCGCACCGTGCATTACGTCGCGGGCGACTACATCGCCCCGCCGCTGATCTACAACGCGTTCGCGGGCCCGAGCAAAGGGCAGAACTACCGCTCGTACGCGGTTCGCGCCGCATTCGAGGTTCCGCTCGGCCAGTACGACGCGTACGTCGGCGGTGAAGGCCGCAAGTACACGTATCCGACCCGCACCGGCTTGGTCACGGGCATCGGGCCGGGCGGGCGCGGCTTCGTTCCGTCGTTCACCGCGACCGAGTACGACTACGACGTGCGCGCCGGGCTGAAGGTCACCGGACCGCGTATCTACGGTGCCGTGTCGTACCTCACGCGCGGCAGCAACTTCGAGCCGCGCGAGCGCGGGCTGGGCTACGGCGTCGAGAAGCTCGCCGACGTCGACCACAACTTCTCGCTGCACGGAAACGTGTTCTTCTACCCGAACGTGAACGGCGCGTACAGCCTCGGCACCGGCTCGCGCGGCGTGTCGTACCGTGAAGTGCGCTACACGATCGGCGCGTCGATCCAGCCGAACCACTCGCCGGTGTTCGTCGATGCAGGCTTCCTCGGGGACCGCAGCAACGTGCGCACCGACGCACCGGTCGGCTTCAACCACCAAGGACCCTACGTCGGACTGGGGATCTACTTCTGAAACGGGCGCTCGCGCTCGTCGCGCTCGCGCTCGTCGCGCTCGCGGCGTGGCCCGCGTTCGCGTCACACGCCGCGGCGGGCGATCCGGCCGCGGCGCTGACGCCTGCGCCGCTGCGCGACGACGCGCTCATTCGCGCGAAGACCATCGCGTTCGAGGAGTCGCGCGCCGGACAGGATGCGGAAGATCAGTTGACGCCGCGAATGCTCGCGGCGGAGTACCTTCAGCGCTATCGCGAGCGCGGCGACGTGGGCGACGTGCTGCGCGCCGAAGCGGCCGCGCGCCGTTCGCTCCGGATCCAGCCGCGCGGCAACGTCACGGCCCTGTCGGAGCTCGCGGCGGCGCAGCTCACGCTGCACCGGTTTCGCGACGCGCTCGCGACGGTTCGCGCGGCGCGCGGCGAGGCGCCGGCGGCGCCGGCGCTCGCAATGAGCGAAGCATCGCTGGACATGGAGCTCGGCGATTACGACGCGGCGCGCCCGCTGCTCAAGCAATTCGGCGACAGCGGTGACGCAACCGACACCGTCGCGGCGCGATTCGCCGAGCTCACCGGCGATCTCTTTCGCGCGCGCACGCTGCTCGCGCGCGCGGCGCTACGCGCCGACTCGGTGTACGGCGCACCGAACGAGCGGCGTGCATGGTTCCACGTACGGCTCGGCGAGCTGGCGTTTGAAGCCGGTGATACGGACACCGCGCTGCGTGAGGAGAAGACCGCCCTCGACCGTTTCCCCGACGACGTGCAGGCGCTGACCGACAGCGCACGATTCACCGCCGCGCTCGGCCGCTGGAGCGACGCACGCGCGTACGCCGAGCACGCGGTGCGTGTCACGCCGTCGCCGGAGAATCTAAGCCTGCTGGCCGACGCGCAGGAACGGCTCGGTGACGCGGCCGCGGCGAACGCGACGCGCGACGAGATCGTCGCGGTGGAGCGCATCGGCAACGCGCAGCATCTCGCGGACCGGCTGCTCGCGCTCGCATACGCCGACCACGGAACGCGCCTGGCTGACGCGTACGCAATCGCGTGGCGCGAGCTCGCGGTGCGCGACGACGTGTTCGCGCAAGACACGCTTGCCTGGACCGCGGCGCGCACCGGCCATTGGGACGTCGCCCGCGCCGCCGCGCGCCGTTCAACGGCCTGGAACACGCCGGATCCGCGCATCTGGTATCACGCGGGCGTAATCGCGGAGCACGACGGCGATGCCGCCGCAGCGCTCGCGCATTACCGTCACGCTTTGGCGCTGAACCCGCACTTTCAGGCCGGCTTCGCGGACGACGCGCGATCGCGCGCCGCCCATCTGGAACGTGTAGCTCGCTGACCGTTACGCCGCTTGCGCGGCAAACAGCTTGAGCACGACCTTCACGCAGTTGTCGGCCTTGCCGCTCGGGGAATGAACTTCCAGACTTGGTTGTCGATACCGGTCGGCTTCTTCGGAAACGCGATCAACTGCGTAGCCGGCGCGGTGTTGGCGCCGCGGATGTCGATCACGAAACCGTTCAGCTTGCTTTCAAGGAAATAACTGCCCCGCCGTTGGGAACCGGGCGCCAAAGCTGGTTCTCGATACCACCTGTTTTCTGCGGAAACGCGATGATCGGCGTCGCGGGCGGCCGTATTCGCTCCCAAGATATCGAGCACGAAGCCGTTGAGCAGCGACTGCACGAAATAATAGCCTTGTACGGGCGAGGCGACCAGCCGCCAACGCTGGTTGTCCGTCCCGCTGGGCTTTTGCGGAAACGCGATGACGTTCGTCGCCGGCGCCGGGTTTGCACCGTAGATGTCCATCACTTGAGCGTCCAGCATGCTGCTCAGGAACTTGTACGTTCGATCGGCGGGCCGATCGGTACGTGCGGGCCGATCACTTCGCCGATCACGCGCTGGCACACCGCGCAGAACGGATTGCCGAGGGCGCGCATGCGGCAATCGAATTGCGGCCGGTAGAGCGTGCAATGGAAATAGCCGGCCCCCTCATATGCGCCGACCGTTGACGCAGGGAACGGATTCGCTTGCGGATCGCATTGGCTGCAGTTCGCGTTGGCCGTGGTCGGCAGCGGAGTCGCCGCCGCGATGAGATCGTGCCACTTGTTCGTGGCTCGATCGATGTTCGAGGTGATGTTCGGCTGGCCGGGCTCCGGCCCGGCGTAGCTGTCGTGGGTACCCGGCGGGTCGACGCCGCACCCCGCGTAATATTCGTATTCGTCGGCGAACCCGAACGCGGTGTGGCCCATCTCGTGCAGCGCGATCTCGTTGGCACTCGGCGCGAGCGACACCGTTGCGACGTCTCCGCCCGAACCGCCGTAAACCGGCGTGTTCACGAGCACCATGATCATGTTGGCTTGGGGCATGTTCGCGTTCACGACCGTGTGGACGGTCGCATTGGTGACTTCGAGCAGCCGCCGGATTCCGTTGTTGCAGAACGATGCGTCGAAATATGTGCGCGGCGCCGCGCCCGTTCCGCCGCAGGCGACCGGGTCGCGCGCGCCGCTGTCGGTCGACGAGACGTCGATGCGGTAGACGTTGATGCCCGTCCACAGCCCGCCGAACGGCGGCGTGGCCTGCAGCGTGTTGACGAAGTTCGTGACGTCAGAGGCAAATTGCGCGATTTGCGCGACCTGATAGCCGTCGCCCAGGATCACCAGATTCCAGCGCAGCGCGGGGTCGCCGTGATCGACGACCTTGGTCATTCCAATGACGTTGCCGTCCCCCGTACCCATACGTCACTTCCTTCGAACGGTTTGAGCTCGAAGCGCGCGAGACGTTGCGGCTGCTCGCGAAACGCGTCGGCGCGCGGCGGATGACCGACCAGCTCGAGGGACTTTGCGCCGGGGACGTCGGGAACCAGAAGGACGAACGCGCCTTTCGGATGATCGACGGGAACCCGTTGGATCGACTCGTCCGTCCCGGGCTCGCTGAACACCTCGGCGTCGTGCCGAATGGGACTGGTGCGCGCGAATCGATAGACTGGGCGATTCTGCTCGTCACGCAAGACGACGTTGAATCCCGCGAGCGCGTCCGCGTTCTCCAGTGGCTGCGACGGCGGGACGATCATCCGAACGTGCTGCTCGGAGATCAGCCAGATTTCATCGCCGTCGTATTCGAAGGTCAGGCGGCGGACCGGCCCGGGCTGTGCGGGTTGAACCATGCATCGCTCCTCGGCGGCTGACGGGCGTATCATACCACATTCCAGGCACGCCTACAATGCTCACCCAGCCAAGCGTTCGAGGCCGGATTCGGCGTCCAGCGGCTAAAACGCGAGCGGTCCTTGCGGACCGCTCGCTGGCCAACGCTACGCCGCTTGCGCGGCGAACGGCTTGAGGACGACTTTCTCGCAGTTGTCGACCTTGTCCACGAACATCTTGTACGCTTCGGGCGCGGACTCGAGCGGCAGCACGTGCGAGATCACCTTGCTCGGGTCGATCCGCCCGTCCTGAATCATCTCCAGCAGCTTGGGCACGTGCTTGTGCACGTGCGTCTGGCCGCTGCGGATCGTCAGGCCCTTGTTGACCACGATGCCCATCGGGAACTTGTCGATGAAGCCGGCGTACACGCCCGGCACCGACACGACGCCGCCCTTGCCGACGGCATAGATCGCCTGCCGGATCACGTGCGCGCGGTCGAACTGCAGCTTGAGCGTCTGCTTCACTTTGTCGGCGACGTTGTCGGGTGCGAACGAGTGCGCTTCCATTCCCACGCAGTCGATCGCGCGGTCCGGCCCGCGTCCCGCGGTCGTGGTCTTGAGCGTCTCGACGACGTCGTCTTCCTCGAAGTTGATCGTGTCGGCACCGAGCGCGCGCGCGCGTTCCAGGCGATAGGGGATGCGGTCGATCGCAATGACGCGCTCCGCGCCGAGCAGGAATGCGCTCTGGATCGTGAACCATCCGACGGGGCCGCAGCCCCACACCGCGACGGTGTCGCCGGGTGCGATGTCGGCCTGCTCCGCAGCCTGCCAGCCCGTCGGGAAGATGTCGGTGAGGAACAGCGCCTGCTCGTCAGGCAAATCGTCCGGTACTTTGAAGGCGTTCGCGTCCGCGTACGCGATGCGCACGTACTCCGCCTGGCCGCCGGGATACCCGCCGAACGCGTGCGAGTAGCCGTACAATCCGCTGCACGTGTAGCCGAGCAGCATGTCGGCCATCCATGCGTTGGGGTTGGAGTTGTCGCACAGCGACGTCATCCCGTTGCGGCAGTGATTGCAGTTGCCGCACGCGATCGTGAACGGCACGAGGACGCGGTCGCCGGCGGCAACCTTCTTGACCTCGCTGCCCGTCTCGACGATCTCGCCCATGAACTCGTGCCCGAACACGTCGCCTTTCTGGACCGTCGGGATGTAGCCGGAGTACATGTGCAGATCCGAGCCGCAGATCGCGGTCGACGTAACGCGCACGATCGCGTCATACGGCGTGAGGATTTGCGGGTCGGGGTGATTGTCGACCGATATCTTGCCCGTGCCGTGATAGGTAACCGCTCTCACGATTTCACATCCGTTCCGTTGATTGCGGGGTAGCCGGCTTCCATCGTCGCCTTGAAGCGCCGCAGATCCGTCTCGACGATCAAGCCGGGATCGCCGCCGAACAAGTTCGCGAACGATTTTCCGAGCGCACCGCCCGGCGGCGCCCACTCCATCTCGACGTGCAGCTCGGTGCCGCGGTCGCCGGGCGCTTGCGCGAACATCACCGAGCCCGCGTTGGGAACGATGCCGCCGACGGAGCGCCACGCGATCCGCTCGCCCGGGGTGTCGTCGATGATCTCCGCCTCCCAGCTGACCGGAACGTTGGCGGGGCCTTTGGCCGTCCAGAGCGAGCGCAGGTCGTCGATCACCTCGACGCGCTCGAGGTGCGACATGATGCCGGGCAGGTTGGCGAGGTCGCGCCAGTACGCGTACAGCTCGTCGGCCGGGCACTCGATCGTGAAGGCCTTTTCGATGCGCGTGCCGCTGCCGTACGGGACGCTCGCGTTGGAGTTGCGCTCGGCGGTTTCACCCGAACCGTCGTCGTCGCTTGCGAGCGAGCGGGCGATCAGGGAGCCGCCGAGACCGAGCAGTGCGATGCCGGTGAGGAATGTGAGCGAACGAGACGCGTTCATAACAGCGGGATCGTACCCACGCGGCGCCGTACGGACAGCGCGGTGACTACTCCAGCAAGCGACCTGGCGACCAAGAGCGACGCTCGAGCATACGTGCTCGGCGGCAACGCCAGCACGCTCGCGTTCACGTCGAGTCTCGTGCCCGAGAACCGGCAAGTGACCGCGTGGCTCGTGCCGCTCGCATGGACGCCGATCGGCGTCGTGCTCGGCGAGAACTGGCAGCGCGTCGGCGTCGCGGCGGACAATCTCGCCGGCTGGACGGATCAAACGTTCGACCCGTCCGACGAGCGGTCGTTCGTGTCGTCGCTGCGCGAGCTCGAGCTGCTTGCGCGCATCGGCTGGTCCGCGTCGGTCCCCGAAGTGCTTACCGAAGACGCGGTCGTCAACGCGGACGATCTTCCGGAAGACATCCTCGACGCGCTCGCGCACGCGCCCGAGTCGCTCGTGCAGTGCGCGATCTGCCGCCGCACCTGCGTGCGCGATCATTTCGTGTGGAACGAACGGCGGCTGTGCGCGTGGGACTATCACGCGACGGTGTTCGGCAAGCGCGGCCCGTGGCGCGACGCACCGTACGAAGAACGGTTGTGGGAGACGATCCCCCACGCCGCGTACGTCGCGGGCCCGCTGCTCGAGGACGCCGCCGTCGACGCGGTGCTCGCGATCGACGGCCTCGACGACGAGCTCGCGCACCGCTTGATCAACGACGCGATCGGCGGCGACGCCGGTCACGCACACCTCGCGGTGCGCACGGCCGGCGGCTATACGCTATTGCGCGAACGCTCCGCCCCACCGGTCGAAGAAGAAAAGACTGACGGTGATGGACCGAGCATAGGAGCGACGTCCTGACCGATCGTGCGATCGCGCGGCTCGGCGCGATCTTCACCATCTTGTTCGTGTTGCTGGCGGTGCGCCAGCTGTGGCTACAAGTCGTCGTCGGGCCCAAACTGGCGGCCAACCAGTACAATCCCCGCCACGCGCAGATCGCGGTCGGGCGCGGCTCGATCCTCGCGTCGAACGGTGCGCCGCTCGCGGTCTCCCGCGGCGAGAAGCGTGTCTATCCGCAAGGCGCGCTGGTCGCGCAAGCGGTCGGCTACGCGTCCGCGCGCTACGGCACGTCGGGCCTTGAAGATACGTTCGACCGCGCGCTGACCGCGCACACCGACGCCGTCGACCCGCTCACGCAGCTGCACCAGATTTTTGCGGGCAAGCAGGGCGCGCCGCGCGGCGCCGACATCGTCACCACGCTCGACCTCACGGTGCAGAAAGCGCTCGTCGCCGGCCTGTCGCGCCACCGGCGAGCGGCGGGCATCGTCCTCGATCCGCGCACCGGCGCGGTGATCGCGCTCGCGTCGATCCCTGCATATGACCCGAACACGCTCGACGCGCGCTGGACGGTGCTCGCGCACGACCCGGCTTCGCCGCTGCTCGACCGGTCGACCGGCGGTCTGTACCCGCCCGGCTCGACGTTCAAGATCGTCACCGCCGCCGACGCGCTCGACGCCGCCGTCGTCACGCCGCAGTCCACGTTCAGCGACTACGGCGGCTTCACGGTCGGCAACTTCACCGTGCACAACGACGAAGAAGAGGTCACGGGGACGCAAAATCTCGCCGGCGCGTTCGCGCTTAGCTCCAACGTCGACTTCGCGCAGATCGCGCTCAAGATCGGCGTCGACACGTGGTACCAGTACGCGCAGAAGTGGGGCCTCGGGCAGCCGCTCGAGTTCGATCTGCCGGTGACGCGCGACCGCCTCCCGCCGAAAAAGGACGTCTACTCGGGCATCCTCGCGCAGCTGGGATTCGGCCAGGCGTCGCTGCTGGTCACGCCGATGCGGATGGCGCTGATCGACGCGACGATCGCGCACGACGGCACCACGCCGCGGCCGTATCTCGTCCGGCGCATCGCCGGCAGCCAGACCGGGATCGCGACGCAGCCCGAGACGCTCGCGCAGCCGATCTCCGCCGACACGGCGCACGAGGTCCGCGATTTGATGGTCCAGGTGGTGAAGCGCGGCACCGGGACGTCCGCCCAGCTCCCCGGCGTGACCGTCGCGGGGAAAACGGGTACGGCCACCAACCCGCACGGCCGCTCGCACGCGTGGTTCGTCGCCTTCGCGCCCGCCGAGGCGCCGCGCGTCGCGGTTGCCATAGTCGTTGAGAACGTCGGGTACGGTGGCACGTATGCCGCCCCGATCGCCCGGGAAGTCCTGCGGGTCGCGCTCGCCCGGTCGCGAAGTTAACCGCCGACCGTGAACCCCACCAATCCCTCCGCCGAGCGCATCTTCAACAACCGGTACCGCGTCGACGGCACCCTCGGGAACGGGGGGATGGCGAACGTGTACGTCGGCACGGATACGCTGCTGCGGCGGCGCGTCGCGATCAAGGTGCTGCGCGAGCAGTACGCGAGCGACGACGACTTCGTCACGCGCTTCTCGCACGAGGCGCAGATGGCGGCGAAGCTGTCGCACCCGAACATCGTCAACGTCTACGACTTCGGGCGCGAGGACCACTCGTACTACATCGTCATGGAGCTCGTCGACGGCTCGACGCTGGGCGAGATCATGCGCGACGAGCGCGTGCTGCCCGAGCCCGTCGCGGTCGACTACGCGATCCAGATCGCCGGCGGCCTCGCGTTCGCGCACCGCCAGGGCCTCATGCACCGCGACGTCAAGCCGGCCAACATCCTGGTCACCAAAGACGACGTCGTGAAGATCAGCGACTTCGGGATCGCGCGCGCCGTGTCCGAGCACACGCTGGGCGTCACGCAGCCGGGCATGGTGATGGGCAGCGTCGCGTACATCTCGCCGGAGCAGGCGCAAGGCCACGACATCGACGAGCGCAGCGACCTCTACTCGGTGGGCGTCGTGCTGTACCAGATGCTTACGGGCTCGCTGCCGTTCACCGGCGAGAACCCGGTCGCCGTCGCGCTCAAGCACGTGTCCGAAGAGCCCAAGGCGATCGATCCCGCGACGACCGGGGTAAGCCCCGCCGTCGCCGCAATCGTCGACCGCCTTTTGCGCAAGACGCCCCAAGAGCGTTTCAACTCGGCGACCGAGCTGGCCAGCGCGCTGCGCGAGGCGCGCGAGAAGCCCCACGCCGCGCACGGCGCCGACGGCCTCGCCGACGCGCCCACCACGCGAATTCCGCTCGCCAAAGCGCCGCCCGCGCCGCCGCCGCGCCGCTCCGTCGCTCCGGACCGCCCCGCCGCGCGCGACACGGCCGTCATCGAGTCGGTCGACACGACCAACGTCGCGCAGGGCCCCGACCGGCGCTGGATCATCTTCCCGGCGCTGCTGGCGTTCGCGATCCTGGTCGGCTACTTCGCGCTGCGCGGCGGCGGGCCGGGCGCCTCGGCGCAGACGATCGCTGTCCCGAACCTGGTCGGAATGGGCGCGACCGCGGCGCAGCAAGAGCTCTTGCAGCGCGGCCTTCAGTCGAAGGTCACCAACGAGGTGAGCGAGACGGTTCCGCAGGACCACGTCATCCGCCAGGATCCCGCGCCCGATACGAAGCTGAGCAAGAACGACGTCGTCGCGCTCGTCGTCTCCGGCGGGTTGCCGCGCGTGCAAGTTCCGGACGTCAAAGGCTACAGCGCCGCCGACGCGCAGCGCACGCTCGCGAACGCGAAGCTCAAATTCAAAGTGGTGCCGGCGTTCAGCGCCAGCGTCCCCGCGCAGCAAGTGATCGACGTGAACCCACCCGTCGGAACGTCGGTGCGGCAGAACTCGGTCGTCACGCTGACCGTGTCGAAGGGCACGCAGCCGATCGTCGTGCCGAACCTCGTGAGCCTCACCGTCGACGAAGCGCGCAAGAAGCTCGCCGCGCTGGGGCTGAAGCTCAACGTGGGACAGCAGACCGAGAGCGATACGATCCCCGCCAACGTCATCGCATCGCAAGATCCGGCACCGCAGGCGTCGGCCGAACCGAACTCCGCGGTGAACGTCATCGTCAGCACCGGTCCCGCGACCGCCGCGGTGCCGGACGTCGTCGGGATGGATGCCGACGCCGCGCAGTCGGCGCTGCAGGCGGCCGGATTCAACGTCGCGCGCGCGTACACGGTCGACGCCGCGAACCCGACCGGAAAGATCTCACTGCAGCAGCCCGAGGCGGGCAAAAAAGTGAAGAAGGGTTCGAACGTGACCGCGTTCGTGAGCGTGTCCGGCAGCATTCCGGACGTCACCGGGATGTCGGTCGCCGAAGCGAAGCGCGCGCTGCTCGACCAAGGCTATCAAATCGGCAACACGGCGTACACGCAAGACAGCTCGCTCGAAGACGGCAAGGTCGTGCGCACCGAGCCCGAGGCGAACGCCAGCGTGAAGCCCGGCGAGTCGGTCAACCTCACCGTGATGCGCTCCGGCGGATAATGGGTGTGCGGCGAATCCTCGGCGTCGATCCGGGCCTGCGCACGACGGGCTACGGCGTGGTCGAGGTGCGCGACGGCGCGCTGCGACTGATCGAGGGCGGCGTGCTGCAGCCCGATCCGAAGGCCGCGCTGGCGCAGCGGCTCGTGCAACTGCACGACGCGATGGTGGAGGTCGTGCGCGCGACGCGGCCGGACTGCATGGTGCTCGAAGAGCTGTGGACGTCGTACGAGCACCCGCAGACCGCCGTGCTGATGGGCCACGCGCGCGGCGTCCTCGCGCTCGCCGCGGGCGCCAACGGCGTTGCGGTGCACGACCTCGCGCACGCATCGGTCAAACGCGCGCTGACGGGCAGCGGCTCGGCGGCGAAGTCGCAGGTGAAGGGGATGGTCGTCCAGCTCCTGGGGCTGGCAGCGCCGCCGTCACCGGACGACGTGAGCGACGCGCTCGCAATCGCGATCGCGTTCGCCAACGTAGAAGCACAACGGGACCGCTTCGCCGAACTCGGCGTGGTGATGCCCCAGCGCCGCAACCGCGCCACCCGGCTCGCGTAGTGTTCTCGAAGATATCTGGGACCGTGCTCGAGCGCGCGGGCGAAGCCGTGCGCGTCGAAACCGGCGGGCTCGTGTACGATGTGGTGCTGCCGCCGAGCATCGCGTACAAGGTCGCCGACAGCGGGCCGGTGGAGCTGGAGATCTATTCGCACTTCGCGCTCGACGGAAACGCGGGGCGGTTCACGTTCTTCGGGTTCACCAACGGAATCGAGCGCGAGTTCTTCGAGGCGCTGCTGTCGGTCGCGTCGATCGGGCCGAAGTCGGCCGCGCGCGCGTTCTCCGCGCCGATGGCGCGCATCGCGCGCGCGATCGACGAAGGCGACCACATCTTTCTGCGCACGCTCCCGGGCATCGGCCAGCAAAAGGCGCGCGACATCGTCGCGAAACTGCAGGGCAAGGTCGCACGGTTCTTGCTGATCCAGGACGCGCCGCAGCGCGCCGAGCCGACCCAGCCGCCGATGCCCGAGTTCGCGAGCGAAGCGCTGGCGGTGCTGCTGCAGCTCGCGTACAAACGCACGGAAGCGGAAGCGATGATCGCCGAGACGCTGGAACGCGCACCGCACATCGATGACGCCGAGGCGCTGCTCGCGGAGATCTACCGCGGCCGCACCGCGGCGGGCGCACGTACATGAGCGACGACTCCGTGCGCAAGAAGATCGTCGGCCCGGGCGACACGGTGCCTGAGGGTGATCCCGAGCAGCATGCGGGCCCGCGGATCGTCGGCACCGATGCGTCGCTGGAAGACGAGGTCTACGGCGCGACGCTGCGGCCGCGCACGTTCGCGGACTACGTGGGGCAAGAGCAGATCGTCGACAACCTGCGCATCGCGATCGACGCGGCGACGCGGCGCGGCGAGCCGCTCGAGCACGTGCTGTTCTCCGGACCGCCGGGCCTCGGCAAGACGACGCTGGCGAACCTTATCGCGCGCGCCACCGGCGGCGCGCTGCGCCCGACCTCGGGGCCGACGCTCGAGAAACCGAAGGACCTGGTCGGCATCCTCACGTCGCTCGACGCGGGCGACGTGCTGTTCATCGACGAGATCCACCGCCTCGGCACGGTGGTCGAAGAATATCTCTATCCGGCGATGGAAGACTTCCAGATCGACTTCATCGTCGACCGCGGCGCGTACGCGAAGAACATCAAGCTCCCGCTCAAACGCTTCACGCTGGTCGGCGCGACGACGCGCGCGGGGATGCTGTCCGCGCCGCTGCGCGACCGCTTCGGCATCGTGCACCACCTGTCGTACTACGAGCCGGCCGAGCTGCAGCGCATCGCCGAGCGCAGCGCGCGCGTGCTGGAGATCGCGATGGACACCGATGGCGCGCGCACGATCGCGCAGCGCAGCCGCGGCACGCCGCGCATCGCGAACCGCCTGCTGCGCCGCGTGCGCGACTTCGCCGAAGTGCGCGCGGACGGAGTGATCACCGCGGACGTCGCCGACGAAGCGCTGCGCCGCGAAGGCGTCGATGCGCGCGGGTTGGACAGGCTCGACCGCGCCTATCTCGACACGATCGCGAACCAGTACGGCGGCGGCCCGGTGGGAATCAACGCGATCGCCGCGACGTTGACCGAAGACGTGGAAACGCTCGAAGACGTGGTCGAACCGTACCTGCTCAAGATCGGCTTCGTGCAGCGCACCGCGCAGGGCCGCAAGACGACCCCCGCCGCGCTCGCCCATCTGGGCCTGCGCGAGCGCGAGGGCGCGCAGCAGCGCCTGCTGTGATCGACCGCGCGCTGTTCCTGAAAAGCCTCGCTGCGGGTGCGACGACCGTCGCCACCGGCGGGCTCGACGTGTGGGATCCGCTCTCGCCGCAGATTCGCGTGGTCGTTGCGGGCGACACGCGCGGTGAGTTGCCGCAGGTCGCGGCCGACGGGACGTTCGCGTTCGGCGGGAAACGCTGGCGCGGCGCGCCGTCGACGGTCGGAACGCCCGACGGAAAGTTCATGCTGGTGACGACGATCGACGTCGACCAGTACCTGCAAGGCGTCGTGCCGCTGGAGTCGCCGCCGTCGTGGCCGGCCGCCGCGCTGCAAGCGCAGGCCATCGTGGCGCGGACGTTCGCGCTCGCGCGGCGCACGCTCTCGCGAACGTGGGACGTGCGCGCCGACGAGAGCGACCAGCGCTGGGGCGGCGTCGAGGCGGAGCATCCGGCGTCCAACGCGGCGGTCC
>JAQBPK010000281.1 GCA_028287565.1 Vulcanimicrobiota bacterium | reverse complement strand
CTACCGACTCGGCGGCGAGGGGCATGGAACGATCACTTCGCCGGGGCCAGGCGGGAAACCCGGTAGGAGTAGACGATCATGCCGATGCCGACGAAGATCTGGATCACGGCGACGAACTGCCCGCCGTCGAGGCCCAGTACCGTGAAGCCGGGCTCGCGCCAGATCTCCGCCACCGAGCGCATCACGCCGTAGACGGTGAACCAGGTCCACGCCACCACCCCATCCGGTGGGTGCCGCTTGTACACCAAGAGGATGATCGGGAGCGTGACGATGTCCAGGATGGCCTCGAAGATCTGCGAGGGGTACCGGTAGCCGTCCGGATAGTTCGGGAACAGGATGCAGTACGGATGGTCGGGGAGGCAGAGCTTCCCGGGCAGCTCATCGTTGATGAAATTGACCAGACGGGTCGTGAAGATCCCCAGCGAGATCAGCACGACGACCTCGTCGGCGAGCACGCCGAAGCGCAGCCCGGGGTGCTTGCGCAGATACAGCAGGATCGCCAGCATCACCCCGACGAGCGCCCCGTGGAACGCCATCCCGCCCTGCCAGATCGCGATGAAGTTGATCGGTTGAGCCAGATACTCGCCCAGATTGTGCTTCGTGAAGATATCCGCGATCACGAAGCCGGTCCGGCCGCCGACCAGCACGCCGACCAGCGCGTAGATGAGGAAGTCCTGGATCTGGTCGGTCGTGAGCCCCAGCCGCCGCCGGCCCTCCGGCCGGTTCATCCACAAGAAGACGCAGATGAACCCGAACAGGTACGAGAGGCCGTACCAGTGCACGGAGATCGGCCCGAGGCGGAACGCGATCGGGTCGATGTTCGGATAGACGAACCAGTGGCTCACCCCGGCGTGGATACGGCGCGCGGCTCGTGCGCCCTACGCGGCCGCCGAAAAGGAGGACGATCCCGCGCAACGCGGCGCTGCCACCGCGGCATACCCAGGCGCGGTTTGAAGGCCGTCTAACATGGGAGTGCCGTGACCGCCAACGTCAACGTCCTCACCGCGTTCCTCGCCGGCGTCGTCTCCTTCATCTCCCCATGCGTCCTGCCGCTGATCCCCGCCTACCTCTCGTTCCTGACCGGCTCTAGCCTTGAGGAGCTCAAAGCGCAGTCGGACACGGTTAGCCGCGCGCGGGTGATGTTCCACGCGCTGGCGTTCGTCGCGGGCTTCACCGTGGTGTTCATGGCGATCGGGCTGTCGGCGAGCGCGCTCGGCTCGGTGTTCGTGGACTACAAGGACTGGATCGCGCGGATCGGAGGCCTCGTCGTGATCGTCCTGGGCCTGAACATGATCGGGCTCTTCAAGATTCCGGCCCTGATGATGGACAAGCGCCTGCAGGTGCGCAGCGCGAACCGCTCGGTGCTCGCGTCGTTCTTGGTCGGCATCGGCTTCGCCGCCGGCTGGTCGCCGTGCATCGGGCCGATCCTCTCGGGGATCATCTTGCTCGCTTCCCGCGAGCAGTACGGTCCGGCGGCGTTCCTGCTGTTCGTGTACTCCATGGGCCTCGCGGTGCCGTTCCTCATCACCGCCGCGGCGATCACCCAGGCGCTGGGCGCGCTCAACCGCGTGAAGCGCTATCTCGGAGCGATCGAGATCGGCGCCGGCGCCTTCCTGGTTGCGACGGGACTCGTTATCATCACGGGCTCGTTCGGGCGCGTTGCGGGCTTCTTCTATCAATATGTGAAGCCGCCGGCCTTGTGACGGGGAGACCACCTCAAAGTGCCCTTGACATGCAAACTTACCGGAGCGTATAAAGCAAGTAGCTGTATAAAGCAAGCAGAAATTGGTACAGCGTTTCGTGGAGGTCCTCATATGCCGACCAGTCTGAAGCGCTCGAGTCTCCTCAAGGGCGCCGGATTTGCAGTCCTGGGCCTCGCCGCTACGGGGACCCCCGCGTTCGCGCAGGCCGGGACCACGAAGATGTCCCAGGTTCAGGACACGGCGGCCCTCCGTACGATGACGCTCGGGTCGCTCAAGCCGGAGCAGTTGAGAGAAATCACCGTCGCAAGGCGGCTCCCCGACACGACGCCGATCCAAAAAATGCTGACCCCGGAGGCGGCTAAGGGCCTAACGCCGGCTGCGATGAAGCTCACGAAGGGCGACCTCAACGCGTTGGGGACCGGCGAGCTCACGCCGACGACGAAGCAACTGACAGTCGCCGACATCACGTCGGTTCAGACCGCGTTCACCAGACCGAACGGGCCCGCGTTCCTCGGTGGTGGTGGTGGTATGCTGGCCGGAAAGAGCCGCTTCAGCGTGAGCTGCTGCTGCTGCAGCCCGTGCTGCTGCGCGGCAGCGGGTGGATCGGCGCCTCTCTACCGCTGAGATCCATGCGCATCTAAAAGAAGCGGGCCCGCTGGGGTCCGCTTCGGCGTTCGTAGGAGGGGGTTTGACGTGCGAGTTCTGCTGATCTGGCCCACGTCGAGCAACCAGGTACTCGGATGGGGTGACCTCGGAGCTCTCGCCGAACCGCTCGCGCTGGAATATCTGGGCGCGGGGCTGCGTGCCCAGGGTCACGAACCGCGGATCCTCGACCTACGCCTGCGCCCGGACGAGCTCGACCAAACAATAGACGAATTCGCGCCGGACTTGGTCGGGATCACCGCGTTCTCGCTCCATGTTCGCGGCGCACTCGCGGCGGCGGCGACCATCAAACGCCGTCGGCCTGAAGCCGCCGTCATTGCAGGCGGCCACCATGCGACGTTCCTTCCCGAAGACTTCTTCACGCCGGATGTCGATTACGTCGTCTGCGGTAACGGCGTCGGCGCGATCTGCGACGTCGCGAACGCGCTCGAAGCGGGACGCCCGGTGCCGCCGGTCGAGGGCTTGTGGCTGCGCGACGGTACCGAGTTTCGCTGCCCGGTGCCGCGCATTGATTTCACGGCGGGACTGACGGAGCTCCCGAACCCGGACCGCACGCTCACGGCGCGCGACCGGCATCGCTACTTCATCGATTGGATGAAGCCCGTTGCTCTGATGCGCACCACGATCGGGTGCCCGTACCGCTGCACCTTCTGCTCGATCTGGCGCGCGGTCGACGGCCGCTACATCAAGCGCGACATCGGCGCGGTCGTGGAAGAGCTGGCGGGGATATCCGAAGACGACGTGTTCCTGGTCGACGATGAGGCCTTCATCGACGGCCCGCGCATGGCGGCGCTCGCGAAGGCGATTCGCGACGCTGGAATCGCAAAGCGGTATTTCACGTATTGCCGCATCGACACGCTACTGCGCAATAGCGAGGTCATCGCGGCTTGGAGGGACATCGGACTGCGGCGTCTTTTCATCGGCGTCGACGCGGTAACGCCGGAGGCGCTGACCGCGTACAACAAACGCACGACGCTCGATGAGATCGAGCGCGGGCTGACGCTTGCGCGCCGGCTGGGAATCGCGGTGTTCGCTCAATTTGTCGTGGATCCGTCGTACTCGGCCCGCGACTTCACGCGGCTGTCCCGATTCATCGAGCACCACGGCGTGGAATATCCCTCGTTTACCGTGTTGACGCCGCTACCTGGCACCGCGATGCTGAGCGACTTCTCGCAGGTCGTGACGCTTCAGCCGAACGGCCGCCCCGACTGGAACCTCTTCGACTGCCAAAACGCCGTGACGTCCACCGCTCTCCCGCCGCACGAGTTCCGCCTTCGCTACCGCGGGCTCTACAAACACTTCAAAGGCGCGTACACTCAGTACCGCGAGCACAACGAACTGACGACGCTCGACGTCGCGTCCATCTCCTGAGGTTAGCTGTGACAGAAACGCTTTACACGATCCTTCCACTCCACCTCATCCCCATGGACGACGGCGTCATCTTGCGGCGCGGCGCCGAAAAAGTGAAGGTCACGGGGGAATACGCTCACGCGATCGTCGAGACGCTCGTCACCATGACGAAGCGCGGCGAACGGTATTCTCTCAATGCGCTGCTCGGTGAGTTTCGGGAAGACCTTCGTCCGGACATCGACGATCTGCTGCGCGAGCTGCGCGAGCGCCGTTTCCTCATGGAAGCCCCGGAAGCAGAACTCGAGCGCGAGGAAAATCCGGCTGATGTGCTGTTCTGGCAACTCGACCGTGATGCCGGCACGGTGCGGGATGCGCTGGCGACGACACGCCTGGCCGTCGTGGGCATCAACCGCGTGAGCTTGGCGCTCGCGGACGGGCTGCTCACCGGCGGCTTTGCGCACGTTGAGCTCATCTCGCATCCGCTGTTGAACAACGTCGCGATCGCTGCGAACGCGATTCTTCCCGCCGGCGCCGTGCGGCACGACTTCGAGGCGTGGACCGAGCGCGACGCCGACGTGGACTGTCTCGTGGCCACGTCGGACTTCGGAGGGTTCGAAACGATGCGCGAGTGGAACGCGCGCGCGCTCAGCGGCGGCATGCGATTCTTTGCCGCGGTCGTGCAGGACGCGGTCGCGTACCTCGGCCCTGTCGTCGTCCCGGGATCCGGCCCGTGCTTCGAGTGTCTGTGGTCGCGTCAGAATTCGCACGTCGAGGAGCCTGGGGACCGCAGCCGCACTGAACCGTTCTCATTCTTCGGCCAATACGTGGATGCGTCGCTCCCAGCCATGGGAGCAGCCGCCGGATATCTCGCCTCGATCGAGCTGACGCGTCATTTCGGCCGGCTTCCAGGGTACACGCCGGGAACGCACGTGGAGGTCGACCTCTTGGCGATGCGATCGGTGTCACGAAAACTGTTGCGCGTTCCCCGCTGCCCGGTCTGTGGAGTTCATCGCCGCCGCCCGACGCGTTCGGTGGAAGAAACGCCGATCGTTCCGGGCAATTCGCAATGACCGCCGCCGTATCGGACGCAAATCTCGCCAGCCGGTTCATCGACGAGCGCATCGGAATCGTCGGTGAGCTGCGTGAGGTAGGCATCGCGCCCGGCGATCCGGATTTCGTGCATTTCTTCGCACGCGCTGCGGACACGGCCTCGCTTTCCGGACACGCGAATTTCTCGACGGGCGGCGGGGCGTCGGCGGACCGGCCGGCGGCCGCGATGAAAGCCATCGGCGAAGCCGTGGAACGGTACTGCGCCGCGTTGTACGATGTCGCGGACTTTCCCCTCACGTCGGCGCGCGATGCGGACATCGCATGCGTCTCTCCCGCTGCATTCGCTCTTCATGGGTCGGAGCAGTACGACTCGCCTGGGTTCCCGTGGGTACGGTTCGACGACGATACCGTCGTGCGCTGGACGCAAACGGTGGACGTGATCACCGGGCGTCCCGCGTGGGTTCCCGCCGCTTTCGTCTGGCTGCCGTATACCTACGAACGAGGTTCCGAAGACACCCCGATCGGACAACCGATCTCCACGGGGCTCGCGGCGCACCGCTCGTACGAGCGCGCGGCAGTTTCGGGCCTGTGCGAGGTGATCGAACGCGACGCGTTCACGATCGCATGGCTCAGCCGCGCCGCGCTGCCGCAGTTGCGCGTCGAAACGTTGAGCGACGCGAACTACGACCTGGTCGAACGCCTCGAGGCCACCGGCGACCACGTCGTGCTGCTCGACGCGACGCTCGACACCGGCGTTCCGGCGATCATCGCCGTTCTGCAAAGCGAAGCGCCCGATCGGCCAGCATACGTCGTTGCCGCAGCAGCAGACGCCGATCCGGAGGTCGCCGTTCGCAAAGCGCTCGAGGAGTTACCGCACACGCGGCGATACAGCCAGCGAATCAAAGACGAGCTTGACCCAATCGCCGACGACGGAGTGTTCGACCACGTCACGACGCAAATCGATCATTTGAACTTTGCAGCGGGCCACGAGCACCGCCCCTACTTCACGTTTCTGTTCGCGTCGAAGCAGCGTCGCAGCTTCGACGAGTTGAACAACCTGTCGACCGGCGTTCCAGCGACCGAGCTCGCGCTGCTCGCGAGCCGCGTCGAGTCGGTAGGGCACCGCGTCCTCGTTGCGGATTTGACATCCGAAGACGTCGCGGCGTGCGGCATGCGGGTGACGCGCACCGTGATTCCAGGCTTTCACCCGCTGTTCATGGGACATCGAATTCGACCGCTCGGCGGCACACGGCTGTACGAGGTTCCTAAGCGCCTCGGTCTGGACGTGCAGCCGGGGGCGAACCCCGCACCCCATCCCTTCCCGTAGGAGCGACGCGTGAACAGTACGTGGAATAAAATCCTCGTTCCCGACAACGAGTTCGCGCCGAGCGCGGAGCTCTTTCACGAGAACTCGAAACTGAGCCCGAACGACGCGCCGGCCCGCGAGGACGTCGTCCGCGCGCGCATGGCACGCATGGGCGAGACGTTGAGCTATCGCGGGTACCCCGCAATAGCGCTCCCCGCGCCCGAAGAGCCGCGGATGCCGCTCGCCAAAGCGGTCGAAGCGCGCGCGACCTCGCGAAAGCTCGAATCAACGCGGCTGCCGTTCGAACGCCTCGCCGCGCTGCTCGCCTGTTCCTACGGCCAGACGCGCGATCTGCGCGAACGCGGCTACCAACGCCGGTTCCGCACGGTGCCGTCCGCCGGCGCGCTCTATCCACTGGAAATCTACTGCCACACCACGCACGTCGGCGAACTCGCCGCGGGCGTCTATCACTACCACCCGATCGACGGCGTCCTGCGCCTAACGAGAAAGGGGGACGAGACGCGGCGGCTGTCGGAAGCATTCGTGCAGCCGGAGCTCCCGCTCGAGGCCAGCGCGATCTTCTTCATCACGGCCCTCTTCGAGCGGTCGACGTTCAAATACGGCGAGCGCGGATACCGGTTTTTGCTTCTCGAAGCGGGTCATGTCGCGCAGAACCTCAACCTCGTCGCTACCGCGTTCGGCATGGGCGTCGTCAACGTCGGCGGCTTTTTCGACGACGCGCTCAACGAAGTGCTGGGCCTTGACGGCGTGACGCATGCCGTGCTCTATGCAGTCGTGGTCGGCGGCGCGGGAGATGAACGCGATCCAGCTTGACGCCGGGACCGCTGCCGTCTTCGGGGCGCTAGGACCTCGGTCGCGCTTCGCGGTCGCGGACGTCTCGCTGGGTTCGTGGCGTCCGCGCCACATTGCGCACGAGCTTGCTGCGCAGCTCTCGGTCGAGCTGAACGCGGACGAGCGGGTGGACACGACCCTCCCCGACCTGCGCGCCTTCGACTACGGCGCGGTTATCGGCCGCGGCGTCGACACGGAAGCGCGGGGCGACCCGATGATCATGCGCGCCTTCGACGACGCGCGTGCGATCGCGCACGCGCTCGACGAGCAGGGCATGGCGGTCGTCGCCCTTGGGCCGCGGTTCGGCGCGCGCTGGAGAGCGGGCGAAGTCTGGTTCCTGCGCTTCCTGCGGCAACTCCGGGAAGGCGTCGCGGACGAGGACGTGCTCCTCGCCATGGCGGGTGATATCCCGCGTACCGGCTGGCACGTGCAGTCCTGGGACCAGGTTCCGTCATACGGCGGGGCGGCGGATGCGCTCGCCGTGGTCCCTGGGATTTTGGACGCCAAGCTCGCGCCACGCCTGGGCGGCGACAACGGAACGCTGGTCGAGTTGCGCGGTGGGGTCGCGCTCGTTCCCCCGGAACGCCGCTGCGCCCGACCGGCGCGGGCCGTGTTCGACCGGCTAGGGGCGCTCGCGAGCGATCGCTTCGTGAGCGCGTATTGCAGCATACACGGAACAGCGTACTTCGCCGATCCGGCTCGACTGATCGCCGATGCGTGGGCGGCATACGCGGAGCACGCGTTCGACCTGGCGCTCGAGATCAGCGCGTACGCCGCCGCGTGCGCGACGTCGTCGGCCCTCCGCGCCGCAGCGCGCGCCTCCGCGCTCGGAATGGCGATCGCGACGCGACAGTACCAAAGCTGCGCGGAGATCTCGGAGGCTCCGCCCGATGCACCCCGGCCATTACAGGAATTCATCCGCGAAGGACGCGCCTGGGGCAGGCTCATGTGCGGCGACGTGGCCGCAGCGCGGATCGTGCTCGATCCGATCGTCGAGATCATCCTCGCACAGGACGATTGCCGCGCTTCCGATCTGTACCGGCTCAACATCGCGGCGCTCGCGCAGTTTCGCGACGGTGATCGGGCCGGTGCGCTCGTCCTGGAGCGGGCGATCGAGGAGCGCATTGCCGCGATGCCCACCGCCGACGCGCGGCTGGCGTACATCAATCATCTGAATCTTGCTCGGGTCCTCCGTGCCAACGGCGATCGGGTGGAGTCCGAGCGGCACTACCACGCCGCGTTTGCAACGTCGGACGGTCTGCGCGGAACCGCAGAACACGTTCAGCGAAACGCCATTCTTGGCGGCATCGCAGAGGATCGCGGCGACGCGGATGCCGCGCGGTCGGCATGGTTCCGGGCCGCGCTGCATTGGCTCGCGCATCAGGTCCCGGAAGCCGTCGGACCTCGCGTCGTATCGGCCGTCACGAGGGACCCGTCGGCATCAGGTGACGACGCCGTCGCGCGCACGTCGAAGGCGCTGCTCGCCAAGCTCGTCGCGTTCGATGCCGGAACGCCGCGTTCGTCGGACGGTCCCGTGGCTTTCAGCGCCGAGAAACCGCCGCGCGAGGCCCACGGCGTCGGAGCGCCCGGATGGGCCGTGCTCGTCGCGCAAGCCGGTGCGCGGCCGCGCATTCATGACGAAGCGTTCGTCGCCTTAGGCGAGGTGGTCGGCAGGTGCGTCCGCCATGCGGCGGGTGGACGCCGCTTCGACACGGCGTTCGTGTACGACCGGCACGGGCGCGAAATCCCGGTCGATGCCGGCCAAGCGCGCGAGGCGTACGCGAGATGTGCCAGGTCACTGCGGTTCGACGATCGAGAGCTCTCACTCTCGACGGCATCGCTCCTCGTTAAACTGGGGCCGGGCGTTGCGTCCGTCGACGAACGGCTCGGGCTCGTTCATTACAACCGCCTGCGGCCGCCATTTTCGCTCGAACCCGAGGAGCTCGACGCGGTCACCCGCATACGGCGCGCGCCGCAGCCGCTCGCCGCATTCCCGGGACCGATGGTGCGCCGGCTCGAGGATGAACGCATCGTCGTGCTGCAAGCTGCGGAGAGTGCGTGCATCTAGGCTGGTATCTCGCCGCGCCGATCGGCGAATTCCGCACCGGCTTGAACGCGCTCCAGATCGAAGGACGCCGTCTCGTCGTGCTGCGGCGTGAAAACGGTGTCGAGGTGTACGACGCTGATTGCCCCCACCGCGGAGCGAACCTCGCGAACGGTGTGCTGCGCGGAAAAGCGATCGTCTGCGCGTTCCACGCGCGGACGATCGCGCTCGGAGAACGCGCTCAAGGGCTGTGCGTCCGCCAGTACCGGACGCTCGTCGCGGGCGATCTTCTGTTCGTGCGGGATCCCGCCGGAATCGACGGCGGATTCGAGGCGCAGATGAGCGCGTTGAGCGAGAGCCACACCTTTCTCCCGATCCCGGCGCGCACGATGACGGCACCTGCGAGGCTCGTCATCGAGAATGCGTTCGACTCGAGCCATTTTCAGCCCGTCCATCATCTCGTCAATGCGGTTCGTTTCAGCGAATTCAAGCGCGACGCAGGGTATGCGGCAGGCGGCACGTTCGTTGTGCCGGCTTCTCCGTGGCAGCGCGGCGCACGCGACACCGCGCTGCCGTTCGTCGCGACGGCGTACAGTCCATCGATCGTCATCTCGGAGCTCGGGGGGGCGCGCCCGTATACGACCATCACCGCGGCCCGTGACACGCCGGACGGCGCGCTGGTTCGCATCGTTCTGGCGCTCGCGAAGGAAACGGCCGGAGATAGGGACGTTCCCTACCTGCTCCGCCAGCTCGACACGGCCATCGACGCGGACGAGGAAATCTGGCGCGAGGTCCGCGAGATCGAGCATCCGGCCTACTTCGCCGACGATGCCGCCGTGCTCGGATTTCGCACGTTCGCCGACGAGTTTCGTCCAACGCCGCCGTGACGTTGCCCCTCCACGCGCGCGGCGAAAGCGGCCCGGTAGTGCTTTGGGTCCACGGCTATACGCTCGACGGAACCATTTGGGAAGCGCTCTGGGACCTTCTGCCGGGCTATCGCCACCTCGCAGTCGACCTGCCGGGCCACGGAACTGCTCCGGCGGCCACGTCGGTCGACGCGAGCGTCAACGCGCTCGCCGAGACCATCGGTTCGACGCAGCCCGGCGCGGTCGTCGCGCTCTCGTACGGCGGGATGCTCGCTCTGGAAGCGGCCATTCGGGCCCCGGGCTCCGTGAAGCGACTCGTGTTGGCCGCGCCGGCGCTCGCCGGGGGGCCCGTCGACGAGGAATCGCGGACATGTCACCTCGACCTGCTCCGGCTCGCGCGCGAGCGCGGCGTGGGCCCGTGGCTGGCGGACCGCTGGACGGGCGTCCCGCCGCGCATCTTCGCCGGCGCGCGCCGGCGGCTCAACCTGTTCGCCCAGCTCTACGAGATCGTCTTGCGGCACCGTTGGACGGAGCTGCTGAGCGGAGGCGGCGCTGCGGCAAACGAGCTGCCGCGGCAGCTCGACAGGCTGCGGCACGTCCGGGCGCGGACGACGATTGTGATCGGCGACGAGGACATGGAATCGTTCAAGCGATGCGCCGACATGATCCGGCGCGGGATCCCCGGATGCGAGCGGCTGTACGTGCCTGACGCCGGTCACCTGCCCCTGCTCGAGGCGCCGGAGCGCTGCGCCGGCCTCCTAGCCGTGGCGCTCGGCGCACCGGCCGGCCGGTAACCGGGAGCATAGGACCTCACCCTTGACGCTCGAACCCGCCGTCCGGTGATTCTCCTGTGGCTCGTCGCGATCGTCGTCTTCGTCCTGGACCGCTGGTCGAAGACGATCGTGCTTCACTCGTTCGTGCCCGGTGAGAGCCGGCTGGTCGTTCCGCATCTGCTGTGGTGGACGTACGTGCAGAACGTGCACGGCGCGTTCGGCCTGTTCGGCAACTCGCCGGTGCTGCTGATCGTCCTCGCGCTGATCGTGCTCGGCGTGTTCGCGTACGCCTTCCGTGACGCCGTGCGCCACTCGAACCTCGTGCGCGTCGCGTTCGGGATGATCGTCGGCGGCGCGATCGGGAACATCGTCGACCGCTTCCAGCACCAATGGGTCGTCGACTTCATCGACTTCCGGACGATCTGGCCGAACGTCTTCAACGTCGCCGACGCGTGCATCACCGTGGGCGTCGCGCTGCTCGTGCTCGCGTCGCTGCGCCGGGAGTCGCGCGCCTGACCCACGTCGTCGAGGACGCGGAGGCCGGCACGCGGCTCGACGTCCTGCTGACGCGGCTCACCGGGTTCTCGCGCTCGCACGTCGCCGCCGCGCTGCGCGCCGGCGCCGCGACGGTGAACGGCGCGTCGGGCAAGCCGAGCACCCTGCTCGATCCGGGCGATCGGGTCGAGTACGCCATCGACGCGCCGCGCGTGCTCGAGGCCGAGCCCGAAGCGATCGCGCTCGACGTCGTGTACGAGGACGACGACGTGCTCGTGGTCGACAAGCCGGCCGGGATGGTGACGCATCCCGCGCACGGCGCGACGGACGGCACGCTCGTGAACGCGCTGCTCGCGCACGTCGCCGCGCTGCCCGGCGAGCGGCTGCGCGCGGGGCTCGTGCACCGGCTCGACCGCGACACGTCGGGCCTCTTGCTGGTCGCGAAGACGGAGGACGCGCTCGGGACGCTGGGCCGCGCGATGCAGGCGCGCTACATCGAGCGCGAGTACCGCGGGATCGTTATCGGCGTGCCGGACGACCCCGAAGGGACGATCCGCGGCGCGATCGGGCGCGATCCGCGCAACCGCATGAAGTACGCGATCCGCACCGAGGGCAAGCCGTCGGTGACGCACTACGCGTTGCGCGAGCGCCTCATCGGAACGAGCGAGCTGGCGTTCAAGCTCGAGACGGGCCGCACGCACCAGATTCGCGTGCACATGGCGGCGCTCGGCCATCCCGTGCTCAATGACCCGATCTACGGCCGCAGCGACTCGCGCCTGCCGCTGCCCGGTCAGGCGCTGCACGCGTGGCGGCTGCGATTCAAGCACCCGCGCACGAAGCAAATGCTGTCGTTCGAGAGCGAGCCGCCGCGCGAGTACCTCGCCACGCTGGCGATGATGCGCCGCCCGGCGTCGTGACCGTATCCGGCGCTGTCACCTTGAGCCTGTCGAAGGGTGAGAGAACATCTCGATGATCGGCGACTTCGTCCTCCACGCGAGATCGGGGACAGCGCGGGGCGCGACGCTCACGACCGCGCACGGCGACGTCGCGACGCCGTGCTTCATGCCGGTCGGAACGCTTGCCGACGTGAAGCTGCTCGAGCCGCGCGATCTGCACGAGATCGGCTCGCGCATCGTGCTCGCGAACACGTACCATCTCTGGCTGCGCCCGGGCCGCGAGACGCTCGTCGCCGCCGGCGGGATCCACCGCTTCATGGCGTGGGACGGACCTATTCTCACCGACTCCGGCGGCTTCCAGGTGTTCAGCCTGGAGTCGCGGCGCGAGATCGACGAAGACGGCGTGACGTTCCGCTCGCATCTCGACGGCAGCGCGCACCGCTTCACGCCCGAGAACGTCGTCGCGTTTCAAGAAGATCTCGGTGTCGACGTCGCGATGGCGCTCGACCAGTGCGTGAAGCTGCCGTCGTCGCGCGAGGAGCTCGAACGTGCCGTCGCGCGCACGACCGCGTGGGCGCAGCGTTGCGCGGCCGCCCAACAGCACGCGGACCGCACGATGCTGTTCGGCATCGTGCAGGGCGGTCTCGAAGACGATCTGCGCGCGCGCAGCGCGGCGGAGCTCGTCGCGCTGAACCTCCCGGGGTACGCCATCGGCGGGCTGTCCGTCGGCGAGACGCGCGAGGAGATGGATCGAGTCGCGCGGTTCACGGCGGCGCTGCTGCCGGCCGACAAGCCGCGCTATCTCATGGGGGTCGGCACGGTGCGCGATCTCGTCGCCGGAATCGACCGCGGGATCGACCTGTTCGACTGCGTGTACCCCACGCGCAGCGGGCGGCACGGCCGCGTGCTCACCCGCGCGGGCGATGAGTACAACGTGCGCAATGCCGTGAACGTCCGCGACTTCGGCCCGGTCGACCCGGACTGCGACTGCCGCGTCTGCGCGACGTACACGAAAGCCTATCTCGCGCACCTGTTCCGGTCGGGCGAGACGCTCGCGCAGCGGCTGCTGTCGTACCACAACGTCGCCGCGCTGACCGGATTGGTTCGCGCCGCGCGCGCGGCGATCGAGGCTGACCGCTGGGCCGCCTTCCGCGACGGGTTGCTGGAAGGCGCGCACCGGCGCGAGCCCAAAGGAGCGGGGTGATGAACGGGTTCGGGCGCGTCGCCGTGATCACCGCGGCGCTTTTTTCATGGGCCGCCGCAACGGCGTGCGCTGAGCCGCTCGAGGCGACGCTCAGCATAACCGTCAACGCGCTCAGCGGGAAGCACGAGATCGACGGCGGCCACAGCGACAAGCTGGGATTCATACCGCTGCCGCTGGGCGAGCTGACGCTGCGGCGCGGCAGTGAAAGCTTGCGGGTCGAAGGGCTACCTCCGGTCACCTTCGGTTACAGCACCGCCGGCGACGGCGCGCTTTCTACGCGGCTTTCGATCGTCAACGCGACGTACCGCCACACGTTCGCCGGCGGCTGGTTCGTTGGCGCCGGTCAGACGGTCTACAACCAGTTCACCACCTACATGCCGGTGAACGGCAATCTCTTCTACGAGCGCGGCTTCACCTCCGAGCCGATCAACGGTTCGGAAGTGCAGTACTCGCGCGTCACCGGCGCGCGATTCGAGGCGGGGCGCACGATTGAGCTCGGCCGCGACCGCATCGACATCTCGGCGGCCGTGAACCCGCGCATGCGCGGGATCCAGTTCACGCGCATCCCGACGTTTCTTTCCGAATGCCATTTCCCGTCCGGCGGTCCGGCTGTTTGCACGCAGCTCGTCGACACGTTCGCCGATCCGGAGAACGCGTCACAGGTCGACCTCTCGGCGCGCGTCGCGCACCGCATCTCCAAGCACGGCGAGCTTCTGTACGGCCTGCGCTATCTCAACTACTCCGCGCACTACGACGACTTCCCCGGCAAGATCGCGGACCGCAACGTGGGGTTCGCGCCCGTCCTGGGCTATCGCGTAAAGCTCTGACGTGCCGGAGCCTTTCCGTCCCGGGATTCGCGCTCCGCGCTGAAACCGTAGGACGAAAGGGCGGCACGCAGCGCCTGCTCGACGTGCTCGCTCGGGAGACGGTTCTTGCGCGCGAGCATCTCGACGGAGTCCCCGACGAGAAAATCGAGCAGCATCAAGAGCGGGTCGAGTTCCATGCTGCGCCCGCTCTCGACGGTATTCGGGGGTCTGCGGTCAGCCGCAGGTCGGCGGGCAGATTGCGACGATCGCGGCGGCAAGCGCAAGAGCAGTCAGCATGGCAAGTACCTCATGGCAACGTTGGTGGTTAGCCACCACACCGTAATGGCGAACCCGCGCCCGCCGTGAGGTACTACTTAGGTACGCGCTCCGTGGAGCCTTGAAATTAGGCCTCTATCAGCAAGCCAAGTTGTCGTGCCCGGGCAATCATGTCGAACCGCCCGTGTGCGTCGAGCTTCACGCTGGCGTTGCGGAGATGCGTCCGCACGGTATGCGGGCTGCGGCCGAACATCGCCGCGATCTGCGGCGCGTTCTTGCCGCCGGCGACCAGCCGCAGGACGTCGAGCTCCATCGCGGTGAGCGGCCCGCTCGACGGCCGCAGCCCCATGCGCTCGCGCGCGAGCAAGATGAGCCGCGCGTAGCCCCGGACGTTGGCCGGGACGTCCTCCGCGACCGCGCCGGACCGCAAGCGAACGAGCGCGGCGATGCCCGGATCGTCCTTGAGAAAGCGGACTTCGGCGGCGCGTCTGCCGCGGACGATGTCGCCGATGAGATCGCCCGAAACCGCGGCGAGCGCGCGCGCCAAGCGGCGATAGCGCAGCTCGTACGCGACGATGCGCTTTTCGGGGCGCGCGGAGTTCGAGATCGCTTGGCGGCTGAAACGGCGCGCCGCGTCGTCGTCGCCGAGCGCGATCGACGTTATCGCGAGCAACCCGCGGCACAACGCGCGCTCGCCGTCGGTGCGCCCGCTGGTATCTTTGAGCACGGTGAGCACGTTGCGCGCCGTCGCGAACTCGCCGGCCCAACCCAGCCGCAGCGAGTCGGCGATGCCGGCCGCGAACCGCTCGCGGTACTGCTCCGGAAGCGGCTCGGCATCCAGCGCCGACCGCGCACTGCGCAGCTCCTCGTCATCGCCTCGCTCGGCCGCGAGCTCGTAAAGCGCGACGCGCGAAAACGCGCGATGCGACGCATCACCACCGAGCTCGGCTTCTCGTCCGACCGCGAGCGCATGCCGCCACGCGGCGTCGAAATCGCCCGCCCACGTGTAGTGCGTCGCATAGACGACGGAATGAAGATGACACGCGAAACGGTGCGCGCCGAGCAGCCGGGCCAGCCGTATGCCTTGCGCGGCCTGCTCGAGCGACTCCGCGGCGTTGCCTTGGTAGTATGCCGCAAGCGCGAGCCGCTGATGGATTCGCAGCCGGAGCACGTCGTCGTCGAGATGCGGAAGCGCCTCGCGGACTGCGGCCGCCCGCTCCGCGGACAGCCGTGCCGCGCCGTTGGCCGCGTCGATCACCGCCTGCAGCGCCGTGCGGCCCAGCTCGAGCGCCGGCGACGCGGTCGTCGCCAGCAGCGACGCCGCGCGCGTGTAGAGATGGCGTGAGATGAGCAGCGGCGCGAGGAGGTCGATCACGTAGGGGCGATCGTCCCCGGACGCATTCTCCGCGGCGCGGCGGAGCGCCGACTCCGCGCGCAGCACGTCGCCTTCGCATTGCCAGACCGTCGAGGCCAGCATCAAGCCCGCCGTGCTGGTACGGTCGGCTCTCGCGAGCATCGTCTTGACGTCGTCGTACGATGCCAGCGCGCAGACGTAAAACGCTGCAGCCGTGGTGGGCGCTGACGCCTCCATGTGGGGTGACCCTCCTGCGCGACCCGCACCGAGTAGAGCCATGGCCAAAATTACCGTAGTATGCTACGAGCTTCCTCGCCACAGCATGCTACCTTCCGGCCATCTTTCGGAGCGGGAAAATGGTGCTTGTCTGACCTCCAGGGGTCAGCGCCTGGTCTCGCGCAGCGAAAGACGGTCTGCCGGGAACCGGATCACATTCGGCGGCAGCTCCGGGCGGGGCGCAGGGGCATCGAGCACTTGGAACAGCCGCTCGAGGTCGGCGCGCGTGTACGTGGGCAGGCCGAGCCGCATGCGATCTGCCGCGCACTGTTCGAGGATCGCGATGATCGGCTCGTCGTCGGGATCGACAAGACCCGACACGCCCGGCGGAAACGGAAAGGCCACGTCCGCCAGCGTACGCGAGCCGAGTGCCAGGAGGATGGCACTCTCTCGCTGTTGACAATAGCGCGCGGGTCGTGGTACTACCGTGCAACGATGTTCGCGCGCCTCGTCCTCGTTCTTAGCGTTATTCTTCTTGCGATTCTTCCGAATCGGCGAGCAGCTTTCGCATAGACGACACGAGTCGCCCACAAAATGCAAAGCCCCTCGCCGATCCGGCGGGGGGCTTTTTCGTCTCCGGAGGATCTGATGGAAGCCTACTACGACCGCGACGTGGATCGCGGCGCACTCGACGGGAAGACCATTGCCGTCATCGGCTACGGCAGCCAAGGGCGCGCGCACGCGCTCAA
>JAQBPK010000258.1 GCA_028287565.1 Vulcanimicrobiota bacterium | reverse complement strand
CGCCTTCGACACCATCTACGCCGAGGGCCAGCGGCGCTACGTCGAGTCGCTCTCGTCGTACGCCCGGCAGTTCCTCGGGCAGATGGAGAAGCCCGACGTCGACTACATCGAAGGGCTCTCGCCGGCGATCTCGATCGACCAGAAGTCCACCTCGCGCAACCCGCGCTCGACGGTGGGCACGGTCACCGAGATCTACGACTACCTGCGCCTGCTGTACGCGCGCGTCGGACAGCCGCACTGCTACGAGTGCGGGCGCCAGATCAGCTCGCAGACCGCCGAGCAGATCGTCGACCAGATCCTCGCGTTCCCCGAAGGCACGCGCATCCAGCTGCTCGCGCCGGTGATCCGCGGCCGCAAGGGCGAGTACACCAAGCTGTTCGACGAGATCGGCAAAGAGGGCTTCGCGCGCGTGCGCGTCGACGGCGAGATCAAGGAGCTGCGCGAGAAGATCGAGCTCGACAAGAAGCGCAAGCACACGGTCGAGGTCGTCGTCGACCGGCTCGTCGTCAAGCCCGACGTGCGCTCGCGCCTCACCGACTCCATCGAGACGACGCTCAAGCTGTCGACCGGCATCGTGACCGTGCTGTACCAAGCCAAGGTGAACGCGGGCACCGACAAGGCGAACGAACAGTGGGTCGAGGCGACGTTCAGCGAGTCGTTCGCGTGCGCGTACTGCGGCATCTCGTTCCAGGAGCTCGAGCCGCGGCTGTTCTCGTTTAACTCGCCGTACGGCGCGTGCCCGGCGTGCAGCGGCCTGGGCGTGAAGATCGAGATCGACCCGTGGAAGGTCATCCCGGATCGCACGAAATCGATTGCCGGCGGCGCGATCGTGCCGTGGTCGAAGAACCTCGGCAGCGGGCGCTATCCGTCGACGAACCCGTACTACATGCAGCAGGTCGAGCGATTGCTGCGCTCGCGGCGCTGCAAGGCGTCCACGCCGGTCGAGGACCTGCCCGAGGACGTGGTCGACATGGTGCTGTTCGGTGCCGACAAGAAGCAAAAGTTCGTCTACGAGTCGCGCTCCGGGCACCAGTGGGAGTACGAGTCGCAGTTCGAAGGCGTCTGCAACAACCTGCAGCGGCGCTACAGCGAGACCTCTTCCGATTACGTGAAGGAAGAGATCGAGAAGTTCATGTCGGCGACGCAGTGCAAAGTGTGCCAGGGTGCGCGGCTGAAGCCCGAAGCGCTCGGCGTGACGGTCGCGGACAAGAACATCCACCAGACGACCACGATGTCGGTGGAAGCGGCGGAAGCGTTCTTCACGTCGTACCGGCCCAGCGAGCGCGACGCGATCATCTCGCACCAGATTCTCAAGGAAATCCGCGCGCGGCTCGGCTTTCTCAAGAACGTCGGTCTCGGCTATTTGAATCTTTCGCGCAGCGCGACGACGCTGTCCGGCGGTGAGTCGCAGCGCATTCGTCTGGCGACGCAGATCGGCTCGTCGCTGGTCGGCGTGCTCTACATCCTCGACGAACCGTCGATCGGGCTCCACCAGCGCGACAACGACCGGCTTTTGGCGACGCTCGAGACGCTGCGCGACATCGGCAACACGCTGATCGTGATCGAGCACGACGAGGACACGATGCGCTCCGCAGACGTGATCGTCGACATCGGCCCCGGCGCGGGCGCGGAGGGCGGTCGCATCCTGTCGGTCGGCGGGATTGAGGAGATCGAGCGCAATCCCGAGTCGCTCACCGGCGCGTATCTGAGCGGCCGGCAGTTCATCGCGATCCCGAAGCACCGCAAGAAGGGCCGCAGCACGCTGAGCGTGCTCGGCGCCAAGGCGAACAACATGCGCGGCGTGGACGTCGACATTCCGCTGGGCACCTTCACGTGCGTGACGGGCGTGAGCGGCAGCGGCAAGTCGACGCTCGTGAACGAGGTTGTCGTCAAGGCGCTCAACCAGTACCTGCACCACCAGCCGGCCGGCGGAACGTACGGCCGCGTGAAGGGCGCCGAGGCGCTCGACAAGATGGTCGTGATCGACCAGTCGCCGATCGGCCGCACGCCGCGCTCGAACCCCGCGACGTACACCGGCGCGTTCGACCAGATCCGCGAGCTGTACTCGCTGATCCCGGAATCGAAGATGCGCGGCTACACGCCGGGCCGCTTCTCGTTCAACGTGAAGGGCGGGCGCTGCGAAGGCTGTCAGGGCGACGGCATCGTGAAGATCGAGATGCACTTCCTGCCCGACGTGTACGTGCCGTGCGAAGTCTGTCACGGCAAGCGCTACAACGCGCAGACGCTCGAAGTGAAATACAAGGGCAAGTCGATCGCGGACGTGCTCGCGATGCGCGTCGACGAGGCCAGCGAGCTGTTCGCGACGATCCCGAAGATCAACAACAAGCTCAAGACGATCTGCGAGGTCGGCCTGGGCTACATCCAGATGGGCCAGCCGGCGACGCAGCTCTCCGGCGGCGAAGCGCAGCGCATCAAGCTCGCAACGGAGCTGTCACGCCGCGCGACGGGCCGCACGTTCTATGTGCTCGACGAGCCGACGACCGGCTTGCACTTCGCCGACATCCACAAGCTGCTCGAGGTGCTGCAGCGCTTGGTCGCGATGGGCAACAGCGTGCTGGTGATCGAGCACAACCTCGACGTGATCAAGACGGCGGACTACGTGATCGACCTAGGCCCCGAAGGCGGCGACAAGGGCGGCAACATCGTGGCAACGGGCACGCCGGAAGAGATCGCCGCAAACCCGGCCTCCCACACGGGCGAATACCTGCGCGGCGTCCTCAGCGACGAGCGCGCAAAGGGCCGCATCCGCGTGAGCGCCGAGCGCATCAAAGCGCTGGAAGAGACGAACTTCGAGACGCTGGAAGACCTGACGAAGAACGGCAAGCGCGAGCGCGTCCCGGTCGAGGCGTAGCTGCGGCGGGGGCGCTTACGGGGAGAGTTCGCCGATCGGGACGATTCGGTATTTCACCGGGTTGTTTTGCACCAGCGTGCTTGCGTCGAAGTAGCTGCCGTTGTAGCGCAGGCCGGTTTGGACGTCTTCGAGCTGTGCGGTTTCGCGCAAGTACTGGCTGAACCCGAGCGACGTTTGCTCGTTCGCGTGCTGACGCGCCCAGTACGCGCCGGTGATGATGTCGCCGGTTTCCCGCATCGACTGCGCTGCGGCGGTGAGGCGGCCGTTCAGCACGCCGGCGTTGACGCCCCATGATTGCCACGACTTCCACAGCGTGGGCGCGAGGCGGGCGAACGATCCCGACGGCAGCATGAACATCGACTTGTACACCATCAGCGTGCGCGCGTCGACCGGCGTGACGCTCACGAGCGCGAGCCCGCGGTACGGCACGCCCGAGGCGCGATAGTCGAACAGAACGTAGGCGGCCCGGCCGCTCGCCATCGACGGCGCGGGCTGCACCTCGGCGATGCGCACGGCCTGGACGCCCAGGCCCACCGGCGGCGCCGACACGAGCACGCGCTGCAGCGCGACGACGGGATCGACGGACTGCAGCACGAGCACCGTGCGCGGATCCGCACCCGGCAGCAACGGCGGCGCGAGCGCGGCTTGCGAGCAGCCGAACGCGAGATAGCCGTGATCGTGCGCCGAGGCCGCTTCCACGCAGCCCTGATATGCGTTCGCGACGGCCCACGAGTCCGGCAGACCGATGGTCCCGCTGCCGAACGACACGGCGCGCAGCGGTGCCGTTGCCGCCACGCCGCTCGCACGCGCTCCGCTCCCAAGCTGCGCGAGCATCACTGGGACCGTTTGCGCCGCACGATCCGGCGTGTCGAATGCGCCCGCTGCCACGCCGCCGCGCGCGGCCAGGAGCGCGCCCGTTACCGGCCGCCCGCGAAACGTAGCGGTGAAGAAGCCTTCGACGAAACGATCGCCCTTGTCCGCGAGCGCCGAGCGCAGCTGCACGGACTGAAGCCCGGGGAGCGCCGCGAGCGCTTCGCGGAACGCCGCCCGCGCCGACCCTCGCGCATGGACCGGCACCGTGAACGTCCGGCCCGGCGCGGTTTGCGCGGCACACGGGACGGCTACCGCAAGAAATGTGATGAAGAGCGCGACACTGGCTGTAGCACGCTGAAGTCTCATGGCGCCCGTTGCATCGCGAGGCGGCGCGCAACCTGCCTCACGTCGGCGCGTTGCGCGGCTTGCGATCTGCGCGCTAGCGGCGACGCAGCAGGCGGTTCGCTTCGTCGTATGGGACGCTCGGCTCGCGCGTGTACGAGAACGTTCCCGCGTCGCGCAGCTCGTGCGCGATCTCGCGCAGCACGCCCAGCGTGCGGCGCATCGGCGCGGAGCCGACGCTGACGCGGCGCGCGCCGAGCCGCTGCAGCTCCGCGGCAGCCGGCGTTTTCGGCCCGGCGAGCACGTTGAGCGGGCGCCGTACCGCGGCGGCGAGCTTTGCGATGGTCTCGCCGTCCATGACGCCGGGCACGAAGACGCCGTCCGCGCCAGCGTCCGCGAACGCGCGCAGCCGTTCCACCGTCGCGTCGAAGCGCGATTCCGCCGGCCCGATGGTGGCGAGGTAGACGTCGGTTCGCGCGTTGAGAAACAGGTCGGGCGCGGCCGCCCGCGCGGCGCGGACGCGTTGCACGGCCTCGTCGAGCGGATAGAGCTCGCCTTCGCTCCGGACGTCCTCGAGGTTGTAACCCGCGACGCCCGTCGCCGCCAGCCGCGTGACGAATGCCGCAAGCGACGCGGAGTCCGCGGCGTAGCCGCTCTCGACGTCGGCCGACAGCGGGATGTCGAGCGCGCGCGCGATCCGCTCGAGCGCCTCCAAGTGCACGTCGACGTCGAACGCGTTGCCGTCGGGATAGCCGAACGCGTTGGCCAGAGCGGCGCTCGACGTCGCGACCGCGGGGAATCCCGCGTCTTCGTAGATGCGGGCGCTGATCACGTCCCACGCGTTGGGGAGCACGAGGATCCCCGCGCCTTCGTGCAGCGCGCGAAACGCGCGCCGGCGCGCGGAAACCGTGGTCGCGTCGAGTTGCATGGTCATCTCGCTTTCGGTTATTCGTCAGCGGCCGAAGAGTGCCGCTACTTGACCAACGTACGGCTGGGCGAACGCGCGGCGCGCTGCCCAATGGTCACCGTTCTGCGCGGCTCGGTCGGCGGCGCGCGCGGCCTCGTACGCGCGCTTGACCTCGCTGTCGCGCGGTTGGCGGTCCGCCGTCGCGAGCACGAACGCGCGCACCCACGACTCGTATCCGGCGCGATCGCGCGCCATCCGGTCGAAGTCGGCGTAGATCACGCCCCAGCCGCGCGGCGCGCGCGCGTCCGCGTCGATCCCCGCGTATACCGCCGCGGCCTCACCTGGCGGCAGCTTCAAGGGCTCGGAGAACGGCGCGACGCCGCCGATGTGCGGCGTCATCAGGCGCAGCACGGCGAACGCGAACGCGCGCCGCGCGAACTCCAGGTCGTCGACCTGCTCGAACGTGCTGAACTTCGCGATCACGGCCGCGCGCCCGGCGAGCGCCGCCGCGGCGAGCCGCTGCGGTTCGGGTTCCAAGCCCTCGAGCCCGAGCGACGGTGTGCCCTTGATGCGGAGATCGGCGGCCGCGAGGAGCAGCTCGGTGAACAGCGGGATCTCGTCGGTGAGCACGGAGCGGCGCGGGCTGACGAGCTCCGGATGATCGGGGTTCAGCCAGATCACCGGATCGTTCGGGAGCAGGTTGTCACGGCGTCCGACGTAGTACGCGACCGGCGCGTTCGCGGGAAACAGCTGCGGCGGCCGCCACGCGGTGCGCACGATGCTCTGCGTCGCGACGATCACGGCGACGATCTCGAGCGTCTTGCGGCCGTCGTCGCTCGGTGGGCCCGGAACGATGCTCGGCGTGTCCAGCGCTCCGGCACGCGGCGGGGTGGCCGCCGCCACGAAGGCAAGCGCGCTACCCACGAACGCACGCCGACTGACCATGCGTTTCGCATTCGTTCGGCGGGGAGCGGCGGACCTGCGTCCGGTGCGGTCGAAGCGAATGACCGTGGCTACCTTCGCTCTCGCCATGATCGTCTGCGCGGATCTCGAGCGGTCCAAGCAGTTCTACCGGACCATTCTCGGATTGAAGCTCGGGACGGACGCGGCGCCGCACTGGGTCGACTTCGATCTCGGCGACGGCCGGATGCTCGGGCTTCACCCCGCGAGCGAGAGCCTCACCGTCAAGCCGGGTTCGCTGCAGCTCGGCTTCTACGTCGACGACACCGACAAGTTCGTGACCGACGCGCGCACCGCCGGCGTGACGATCCTGCAGGAGCCGCACGACGAGAGCTTCGGGCGCATCGCGGTGATCGCCGATCCGGACGGTTATCCCGTGCAGGTCGCAACCCCTAAACCATGGCGCTGAAACGCCGCACGAGCCCGGCCGCGCGCGTGCGCGAGCTGCGGCAGATGATCGAGGAGGCGAACTACCGCTATCACGTCCTCGACGATCCGCAGATCAGCGACCAGGACTACGACGCGCTGCTGCGCGAGTTGCTCGATCTCGAGCTCGCGCATCCGGAACTGCTCACGCCCGATTCGCCGACCCAGCGCGTCGGCGGCACGCCGGCCGCCGGATTTCCGCCGTACGTGCACGCGCGACCGATGCTCTCGCTCGGCAACGCGTTCGACGAAGCGGATCTGCTCGCGTTCGACGCGCGCGTGCGCAAGCTCGGCGGTATCGAAGGCGATGTGGCGTACACGTGCGAGCTCAAGATCGACGGGCTCGCGGTCTCGCTGCGCTACGACAACGGGAAGCTGACGGCCGGCGGTACCCGCGGCGACGGCAGCGTCGGCGAGAACGTCACATCGAACCTGCGCACGATCAAGACGATCCCGCTCGTGCTGCGCGCGCGGGCGGCTCCGGCGCGCGGCGTCGCGACGCCGCACCATATCGACGTGCGCGGCGAGGCGTACATGCGCAAGAGCGACTTCGCACGCTTGAACGCGGAGCGCGAGGCGCGCGGGGAAGCGACGTTCGCCAACCCGCGCAACACCGCGGCGGGCGGCATCCGCCAGCTCGACCCGAAGATGACCGCGGAGCGCAAGCTCTCCTTCTACGCGTACGCGGTCGGCGAGATCGACACCGACGCACCGCCGCGCTCGCAGCACGAGCTGCTGGCGTTTCTCAAAGCGCTCGGCTTCCGGGTGAACGAGCACGCGCACGCGGTGCCGTCGATCCACGGCGTGATCGATTTCGTAAAGGAGTGGGAGACGAAGCGTGACGAGCTCGACTACGAGATCGACGGCGTCGTGATCAAAGTGGACGACCTCGCGCTGCAGGCGAAATTGGGCAGCTCCGGCAAGGACCCGCGCTGGGCGATCGCGTTCAAGTTCCGCGCGCGCGAGGCGCGCACGAAGCTGCTGGACATCGTCGTGAGCGTCGGGCGCACGGGCGTGCTGAACCCGAACGCGGTGCTGGAGCCAGTGCAGATCGGCGGCACGACCGTGTCCAACGCGACGCTGCACAACCAGGACTACATTCGCGACAACGACATCCGCATCGGCGACGTCGTGACGGTGATTCGGGCAGGCGACGTGATCCCGCGCGTCGTCGGCCCGGTGCTGGAGCTGCGCAAAGGAAATCCGCCGGAATACACGCTGCCTACGGTTTGTCCGGTGTGCGGCGCGGACGTCGACCATCCCGAAGGCGAGCCGATGGCGCGCTGCACGAACGCATCGTGCCCCGCGCAGCTCGTCGAGCGCGTGCGGCACTTCTGCTCGCGCGGCGCGATGGACATCGAAGGCGTGGGCGACCAGCTTTCGGCGGCGCTGGTCGACTCCGGCCTTGTGCGCGACGTCAGCGAGATCTACCAGCTCGACCTGCCGGCGCTGCTGAAGCTGCCGCGCATGGCGGAGAAGTCCGCCTCGAACGTGCTCGCAGCGATCGAGGGCTCGAAGAAACGCGGCCTCGCGCGGCTGCTGTCGGGCCTCGGAATCCGGTTCGTCGGCTCGCAAAACGCGGCCATCCTCGCGGGCGATTTCGGCACGATAGATGCGCTCGCGGCCGCAACGGAAGAAGAGCTGCTGCGCAGCGAGGGCATCGGCGCCGAGATCGCGAGCAGCGTGGCATTGTTCTTCGCGCAGGAACCGAACCGCGCGATGATCGCGCGCCTGAAAAAAGCGGGCGTCGACATGACGGCGCCGCTGCGCGAACGCGAACCCGTGGGAATCCTCGCCGGCAAGACGCTCGTCCTCACCGGAACGCTCCCGAATCTGACGCGCGACGAAGCCGCGGACTTGATCGTCACGGCGGGCGGCAAAGTGACGTCCTCGGTCTCGAAGAAAACCGACTACGTGATAGCGGGCGAAGATGCGGGCAGCAAGTTGACCAAAGCGGAACAGCTCGGCATCACGGTGCTCGACGAAGCGGGCTTACACGACTTGCTGAACGGTACCGCGTAAACACGGCCACACCGAACCGAGTGGTCTCAGCGCGGCCGCTGAATCCGCAGATATTGGAACATCTCCCGCAGCGCGAACGCGAAACCGGGCAGCGCGGGGTGCTCGAACGTCTCGTCGCCGGAGAAGATGCGCTTCTCGGCCGTGTCCCACGCGATCACCGTACGCGTTCGCGAGTTGACGACGATCACCACGTCGGTCCCGGCGCGCAGCAGCGTCGCGACTTTGTCTTCGAGGTCGCGGCGGCTGTCACCGGGCGAGCGAATCTCGATGGCCGCGTTCGGCGGGACCAGCGGAGCTTGCAGCTCGCGTTCCGTGGCATCGCCCATGCGGTCGTACGAGAGATACGCAACGTCGGGAACGAGCGGACGAATGTCCTCACCCGGCGGTGCAACGCGAAAGCGCCATTCGGGATTGACTTCGCCGCGGTCCGTCGCCCAGTCGCCGAGTTCGCGTGTCCACCATGCCTGCAGGCGTCCGTGGTCGCGGAGCGGGCTCACTTTGCGCACTGCGCGGCCGCGCAGCCACTCCGTCTCCGGTTTGGTTTCTGGCAGGACGATCTCGCGCGGAATAATGCTTGCCATGAATTCTCCACGCAAGGCTATCACGCGCAAGCATGGAGCCGTCAAGGGGGCGAATCCGTTTTTTCCGGCCTTGTATCGTCCGCGCCGTTCAGCGCGGTATGTCGAGTTCGAGTTCGGCAAACATCTCCGCGATTGAAAAGTGAAAGCCGGGTAGCGCGGCGTGCTCGAACGTGTCCGGAAGGGAGAAGGTCCGTCTCGACTCGCTGTCGACCGTGACGACCGTTCTCGCGCGCGGATCGACGACGATGACGACGTGCGTACCGGCGCGGAGCAGCGTTGCGATCTTGTCTTCGAGGTAGACTACGCGGTCGTCGAGCGAGCGTATCTCGACTGCCGCGTTCGGAGCGACGAGCGGCGTGTCCCAGTCAGCGTCCGCCGCGTCCGGCATACGGTCGTACGCAAGAAACGACAGATCCGGGACCAAGGGCCGGATCACATCACCGGGCGGCGCAATGCGGAAGCGCCACTCCGATCCGACCCGGCCGCGGCCGCGCGCCCAGGCGCGCAAACGCTCGCCGAGCCACAATTGCAACTCGGCATGCTTGCGCCGCGGGCTCACTTTTTGCACCGCGCGGCCGCACAGCCACTCCGTCTCCGGTTGGGTTTCCGGCAGGACGATTTCGCGCGGGATGATGTTTGCCATGTAGTCTCCACGCAAGGCTATCACGCGCAAGCGTGGCGCCGTCAAGGGGGTAAATCCGCTTTTTCGGCCGTCTTTCGCCCGCGTCGTTCAGTGCGGCGTGTCGAGCTCCAGATCAGCGAACATCTCCGCGAGCGAGAAGCGAAATCCGGGGAGCGCGGTGTGCTCGAACGTGTCCGGAAGGGAGAAGGTGCGTCTCGACTCGCGGTCGATTGCGGTGACCGTTTGCGAGTGGGGGTCCACGACGATGACGACGTGCGTACCGGCTTTGAGCAGCGTTACGATCTTGTCGTCCAGATCATCGCGGCGATCATCCGGTGAACGGATCTCGATCGCCGCGTTGGGAGCGACGAGCGGCGCGTCCCAGTCCGCCGCGTTTGCATCTCGCATGCGATCGTAGGCGAGAAACGACAAATCCGGGACCAGCGGGCGAATCGCTTCGCCGGGCGGCGAGACCCGGAAACGCCACTCGGACGCAACCTCGCCTCGCCCGCGCGCCCATGCCCGTAACCGTTCGCCGAGCCAAAGCTGGAGCACCCCGTGCTTTCGCTGGGGGCTCACTTTTCGCACGGCGCGGCCGCGCAGCCATTCCGTCTCCGGTTGCGTGTGCGGTAGGACGATCTCGCGCTGAACCATCTTCGCCATGAATTCTCCACGCAAGCCTATCACGCGCAAGCGTGGAGCCGTCAAGGGGCAAATTCCGCTTTTTCGGCCGTGTATCGTCCGCGTCGTTCAGCTCGGCGCGGTGCCGACGACCGGGGTCCCGTTCGAGAACACGATGCTCAGGTTCGGCCGTCAGAAGATGCGGATCGGCTCGACGATTCCCGCTTTTTGTGAGACAGGATCGACCGCCGACGCTTCACCGAGCGCTTCGGCAACATCGCGCGCGATCACGCCACGCTTCCGGTGCGCGAGCGCAGCGTGGCCTGCGCGGCCGTGCCAGTACGCGCCGGCGCGCGCGGCGTCAATCGGCGAAAGGCCTTGCGCGAGCAGCGTCGCGATCGTGCCGGTCAGCACGTCTCCCGTTCCCGCCGTCGCGAGCGCGCTCGTTCCTGTGGCGTTCACGTGCGTCGTATCGCGCCCGGCGATCAGCGTCGTGCTGCCTTTCAGGAGTGTGACGATGCCGTGCTCTTCCACGAACGCGCGCACGCGCGTGAGCCGCTGTCCCGGTGCGATCGTGCCTTTGCCGCTGATGCGCGCGAACTCGCCGGCGTGCGGCGTGATCACGAGCGGCTTGTCGCGATACGCCGGCAATCGTTTTGCGAGATGGTACAGCGCGCTCGCATCGGCGACGACCGGCAAATCGGTGCCGACGATGACGCCGTTGACGATCGTGCCGAACGCGTCCGACAGGCCGAGTCCGGGGCCGATCGCGACGCTGTTGCAGCGGTTCGTCAGGTCGAGGATCGTGCGCACGGCGCCGTCCGGATCGCGCTCGTCGTACGTCACGACGACCTGCTCGACCAAGTGCGCGCGCAGCGCAGCGGCCGCGCCTTCGGGCGCCGCGACGGTGACGTAGCCGGCGCCCGCGCGCGCCGCGCCCCACGCGCAGAGCACGGCGGCGCCGGGAAACTGCGTCGAGCCCGCGACGATCAGCGGCGCGCCCGCACTGCGCTTGTCGGAATCGTCCGGGCGCACCGGCAGCAGCGCGGCGAACTCGTCCGGCGCGAGCACGTGCGTGGGCGGGTCGTCGACGCCGTCCGCGTCGTCGTCGCGCATCCCGATCGGCGCGCACCACAGCTCCCCCGTTGCATCGCGCCCGGCGTCGAAGAAGCACCCGAGCTTCGGGCGCCCGAGCGCGATCGTCGCAGTCGCGCGCACGACACGTTCGCCTGCGGCGCCGGTGGTGGGGTCGATTCCGGTCGGCACGTCGAGCGCCAGCACCGGCGCGCCGCTCGCCGCGATCGCCGCGACGAGCTCCGCGCTGCGCGCGTCGAGCGGCAGCCGCGCGTTGACGCCGAGGATGCCGTCGAGAATCAGCCCGGCGTCACGCAGGATGCCGGTATCGGGCGGCGACGAGCGTGCGTCGGAGCTGCCAACCCCCGTACGCTCGCCGATGTCGTTTAGCGCGCGCTCTTCCACGCCGGCGATCAGCGCGCGTTCGCGCGCATCACGCCGCGCCGCGCTGCCCGCGGCAGACGGATCGCCGTACACGATCCTTCGCCGCGCGCCGCCGTACGCCGCGAGCGCCGCGTACGCGTCTCCGCCGTTGTTTCCGTTTCCCGCGACCGCGACCACCGGTCCGTCGCCGCGCGCATAGCGGTCGATCAGCGCCGCGATCGCCTCACCCGCCGCGCGCATCAGCGCGACCTCGCCGTCACGCGCCACGGCAGCCGCGTCGATCGCACGCATCTGCGCCGCGGTCACCGCTCTCATTGCAGCTCCGTACGCATCTGCGCCGCGGACACAGCTCTCATTGCACGCCTGCTGTTCCGCAGGAGCTTACGCGCATCTGCGCCACCGTCACCGCGCGCACGATAAGGCCGCGCTACCCTTCGAGAATCACGACCGCCGCCGCCGTCGTCGCTGTGTGCGTGATCGTCAGGTGGATCGCGCGGATGCCGCGCCGGTCGAGCAGCTTCTCGTAGCCGCGGTACAGGCGGATGACCGGCTTACCGCTGCGCTCGTGCGACACGCCGACCGCGTTCCACGGGATCGCGTGGCCGAACGCCTTGCGCGTCGCTTCTTTCGCCGCGAAGAAGCCAGCGAGCCGCTCGGGCCAGTGGCGCTTGCGCATCGCGTACGCCATCTCTTCCTCCGTGTAGACCTTGCGTGCGAAGCGCGCGCGCTTGGTCTCGTCGAAGCGATAGCGCTCGACCTCGGCGAGATCGATCCCGATTCCGACGATCATGCGGCGCGCTTCGCCGCGGCTCCCAGGACCGCCCCGCGCGCGGACCGAACCTCAGACCTCGGCCGTGCGCGAGATCAGCATCGTTCCGATCAATGCGATCGACGCAGGATTGCTCACCCGGCTCGCTTTGTGCCTGGAGGAGCGCTTCCTCGCGACGGCCGCCGTGCGCGCGACGCTCGCGGTGCCGAAGTCCGCGCTCAACAGCGCGCGGGGGCAATTGTTCTTCGGCTCGCTCGTCGGTCGCCTTACCGCGGCGTACGAGACGCGCGAGGATCTCGTCCTCGGGATCACCGAGTTCGACCTCTACAAGACCTCGCACCAGTTCGTGTTCGGATCGTCGAGCGAGGCCCAGCGCTGCGCGGTCGTCTCGCTGCATCGTCTGCGGTCGGAGTTCTACGGCGATCCCGCCGACGACAACGCACTCTTCCAGCGTCTCCTCAAGGAGAGCGTGCACGAGATCGGCCACGCGCTCGGCCTCAAGCACTGCTACAACGCGCGGTGCGCGATGTACTATTCGAACTCCGTGTTCGATACCGATAACAAGTACTCGCATTTCTGCGAGGCGTGCGAGCGGCGCAGCCGGGCGAACCGGTCGGCCTGAAGGTCCTCTTCGGCCCCGTTTCGGAGACCGCTGGAGCGAGCGCTCAATAACAGCGCACATTTTTCCGATGCCTTGATATGTGCGGGCTGAGACCCTAAATCCAGAGGATCTTCACAGCGTCAGGCGGCTCCCGCCGGCGGCAGGGGTGCTAA
>JAQBPK010000241.1 GCA_028287565.1 Vulcanimicrobiota bacterium | reverse complement strand
CCGCGCCCAGAGCGCGGTCGCGCGCGCGCTCGAGCGCCGCGCGCGTCGTGCCGAGCAGCGTCGTGGCGCCGGCAACGGCGATCGCCGCACCCGACTCGCGCAGCAGCTCGCGCAGCGCTGCGGGAATGCCGCCGTCAACCGCGAGCACGCGCGCGTCGGCGTTCGCCGCAAGCGCGGCCGCATCGCCGGCCGCAAGCGCGTCTCCATAGCGCGCGCGAAGTGACGGCGCGCCGGAGACCGCGAGGAAGCGAACGTTCACCGGCGCGAGATTACGCGCTACCGGATCGTCACCTTCGCGGGTGACCCCATCGCGGTCGACGGCGGGCCGTACATCGCGTACGCCGTCGGCGCCGGGGCGGTGAACGCCCCCGCCGTCGTCGCCCGCAGCGTGTAGCGCAGGTGCAGCGGGCTGTACGAGCTCACGCGCGACGTGAAGAACACGACGCGGTCGTCGAAGAACTGCAAGCCGCTCCAGCCGTCGCCGGAAGCATATTGTTTGGGCTGGTATTCCAGGCCCGCCGGCAGCGGGTCTTCGACCGCGAGATACTGCGTGTCGGTCTTCGCCGTCACGATCAGGTCCACGTCGACCGTGTCGCCGACGCGCCAGTCGTTGCCGCCGCGCATCGTGTACCTGCGCTCGACCTGCAGGTCGGGATCTTTCGCGACCGCCGGACCCGCGTCGTGCACGTACTGCGTCCAGTCGCTGGACCACGAAAGCGCGCCGGTGCCCTGGCGCTCGAACGCGATCGTCGCGCCGTTGCGCAGCATGCGCGCCGGAACGACGAACGACGCTTCCGAGCGCGGCAGCACCGGCGCGTCGATGCGCACGGTCTTCACGACGCGCCCATCCACGGTGATGCGCACGGTCTCGTGCGGGTCGAGCTCGTTGGACGACACCCCGATCGCTTCGGTCATCGCGTAGATCGCCGCCGCGGTGTCCTTGGTCGTCGCGAACCACGAGCCGTGCTGCTGCGTGCGCAGCCAGTTCACCGTGCGCGCGACGCGCGGGTCGTCCGGGGTCATCGCGTGCACGAAGCGCAGCGCGTACGCCGTCGTCTCGATCGGGTCGTCCTGCCAGTGGTAGTGCCAGCCCTGGCCCTTCCAGTGCGCGTACGCGCCCTCGTCGGTGAGCCGCCGCAGCAGCTCGGCCAGCAGCGGCTGCGCGCCCGCGCGGTCCTTCAGTTCAACGTGCGCGAGCCCGAGCACCGCGAGCGCGTAGGCGTTGAGGTCCTTCGCGCGCGCGTCCGCTTTGGCGAGCATGTCGCGGTCGACCGCGTCCGGCTGCGTGTCGGCGAGCGCGAAGAGCATGAACGCGCGCGTGTTCCAGTCGGAGTTGGGCTGCGAGCCGCCCCAGTACGCGAGCGTGTTGGTGCTGCCGCGCATCTGCGCGTTCACGCTGCGCACGCCGCGCGCCAGCGTGTCGGCCGGCACGGGGTAGCCTTCGTGCGAGAGCTCGGCCAGACCGTACAGCGCGTACGCGGTCATGAACGGGTTCGCCGCATCGTGTTCCCACCAGCCCCACGATCCGTCGTCGTGCTGCAGCTTCACGAGCCGGTCAACCGCGCGCTTCGCGACGTCCGCGGGCGCCGGACCGTCGGGCGGGGGCAGCTTGATGCGCTTGCGCATGCGGTCGACGTACACGGCGGGCAGCGCCGCCGACATCGTCTGCTCGACGCAGTAGTACGGATACACTTGCAGCAGCCGCACGCCGGCGGCGAGCTGCGCGAGCACGCTCGGCGCGAGATCGATGCGCAAGTCGCCGGCGTCCGCACCGGGCTGCGGTTTGAGCACGAGCGACGCCGCCTGCGGCAGCATTCCGGCACCGCGCTCGTGCTGCGCCGTACCCGACGTCTCCACCGGCAGCGTGACGCGCATGCCGTCTTGCAGCGCACCGCTCGTCCCCGCGAGCCGCAGCGACGACTCGCCGAGCTCGCCGCCGCGCACGTTCCACTGCGCGCTCGCAACCGCGTTCGCATCGAACCGCGCGGTGGTCGTGTCGTCCGCGACGCCGAGCATCGGCGCGGAGAAGCGCAGCCGCGCGGTCTTCGCGGACGGCACGCCTTGCGCAACCGCCGTGATGCGCGCGGAGTCGCCGCTGCGCAAGAAGCGCGGCGCGCCCAGGCGCACGAGAAAGTCTTTCGTCACGAGCGCACTGCCTGCTCCGCCACCGACGTCGGACACTTGTGTGACGGCGACGCCGCTCGCGGTGTACGACGTGAGCGAGTCGGGCCACGCGAACGTGACGAGCGCGCTGCCGCCGCTATCGGTGAGCACGGACGGCGACCAGTACGCGGTGTCGCGGAAGTCGGCGCGCAATTGCTCGAACGACGGCTCCCGTGCGCCGGCGTTGACGGGCGTCGGCGCCGGTGCCGGTGCCGGCAGGGGAGCCGTCAATCCCGAGGCCGAGCGCTGAACGGTGCGCCCGATCATCTGCAGCGGATAGTACTGGAACGTTCCGATCGGCACGTCGACGCCGTTCCACGAGCCGAGCTCGCCGCGGCTCGGACCGGCCGATGCGTAGAACGCGTCGAACGGATCGCCTTGGCGCGACTTGCGCAGCGCGAAAATCGCGTCGTCCACGACCGCGACGCCGATCTGCGCGCGCACCGGTTTGCCCTCGCCGTCCTCGACGTGCACCGCGAAGCGCGCCTCTTCGCCCGGTGCGTACTTCGCTTTGCCGGGACGGATGTCGACGCGCAGGCGGTGCGGCGGCGGCGCGACGCTCACGACGGCATACCCGGTGCTGATGCCGGCAGCACCGGGTGCGCTGACGCTCACGCGGTACCGCGCGACGCCCGGCGGCGGCTGCACCTGGACCGTCGACGTCTCGGACGCCAGCCGCGCGGCGAACACGCGGTCGCGCACGCCGCCGATCACGTGCACGAGCGCGTCGACGTCGCCGTGCGGCGCCGTCACGAGCAGCGTGGCGGTCTCGCCGGGCGCATATTCCGCCTTCTGCGGCACGACCGTGATGCGGTCGAACGTGTAGCCGCGCTCGTAGCGCTCGGATGCGATCCAGATTCCGGTGACGGTCGACACGCTGCGCCCGCGCTCGTCGCGCGAGGACGCGGTGATCTCGTAGTAGCCGCCCGCCGCGGGCTTCCAGCGCACCGTCGCTTTGCCGGCGTCGTCGGTTACGACGCTCGCCGCGTCGGCAGTCTGCGGCTCGCGCACCGATCCGCCGTTCCACGACACGCGCACGAAATTAACGTCGACCGGCGTGCGCGGGCGCGCATCGCTCGACGCGTACGCGAGGCTGCGGATCGTCAGCTCGACGGTCTCGCCGACTTTGTTGAAGTACGCCGCGGGGACGACGGTGAGATAGAACGACGCCGGAACGACTTGCGCAGCGCTCTGCGCGGTGACCGTGCGGCCCGCTTCATCGCGCGCGTCGACTTCGAGCCGCAGCTGCTTCTCGGACGCCACCGCGGTCGTCGGGATCGCGATCGTCGCGCGCCCCGCCGCGTCCGCGGTCGCATCCCCTTCGACCGCCGGCGGCGTGTCTTCGGCGTACGACGGACCGTAGTAGCCGGTGAACTGGAACGGCGAGCCGCGCCGCCACCACCCGTACGCCGGCGCGAAGAACGCGCGGTAGTGCAGCTTCATGCCGCCGGCGGGACGCCCGAAGAGATAGCGAGCCGCGACGCCGAAGCGCGCGTCCTCGCCGCCGACGGCGACCCGCGGCGACGCGACGTCGACGACGTACTCCGGCTTCTTGTACGCTTCGACGGAGATCTGCTGGATCGCGAGCGCGTCCTCGGGCGACCCGACCACGACGTTGTAGATGCCGAGCGCCGTGTCCGCGGGCAGCGCGAAATCGCCTTCGAGCGTTCCGAACGCGTCGAGCCTACGCGTCGCGCGCGCGGCCTCTTTCGCCTGCGGGTTGCGCAGCAGCACGGTCCGCTCGCCCGACGGAACGGTGAGCGCGCCGGGGCTGCCGTCGCGCAGGATCGCGCGATAGCGCACGCGGTCGCCGGGGCGGTAGATCGGCCTGTCCGTCTGCACGTATCCCAGGTGCGGCACGTTGCGCTGCGCGCTCGGATTGACGCGCGCGACGGCGACCGAGCCGTCCGCGCCACGCGCGACGAGCACGTCGGCTGCGCCCGGATCGGCGCGGTCGAACGACGCGACGCCGCCCGCGCCGGCGCGTACGGTTTCGCCGGGTCCGGCGCCGGCGCGGCGCCGCTCGAACGTCACGTCGTCGCGCGCGTGAAAGCTCTTGAGATCGACCGCATATGCGGAAAAGCTGCTGCCCGTGTCGGTGACGGTTACGCCGAGCGTCGTCACGCTGACGAACACCGTGCCGACCGTCTCGCCGTCGCCGCGCACGCGCACCGCGTAGAATCCGGGCGGCAGCGCGCCGAGCGAGACCGTCGACGGTTTTGCGCCCGGGTCGATGTGCGCGCGCGCGACGCGCACCGCGCGGCGGCCGTCGAGCGCCGCGTCGGACACCGTGAAGGCGCCGTTCCGCAACGCGATGCCGGCCGCATCGTCTACCGACAGCGAGAACGCGGCCGCCTCGACGTCGACCGGCGAGCCGAGGCCGATCGTGACCTGCACCGGCGTCCCGGGAGTGAACGTCGCCTTCTGCGTCGAGATGTGGAACGGCGGCACCGCGGCGGGAGCCGCGGCGCGCATTGCCGCCACCGCGGCCAGGAACGCCAGGAGCCGGCACAGCGCCTTCATCCCCGGATGTTCGACGAGGCGGCGATCGCTCACCGCCTCGTCAGGCACTTCTTTGGCAGCAGTTACGAGGCGTTACTTCCGCTTCTTGGCGTTCGGATTCGTGCCCGGCGTCGGCGAGGCGGTGGGCGATGCGGTCGCCGTCGGCGTCGGTTCCGGCGCATGCGACGGGGTCGCGGTCGGCGTCGGTTCCGGGGCGTGCGACGGCGTGCTCGTCGGCGCCGGGCTCGGCGTGTGCGAGGGCTCCGGCTGCGGCGAGTGCGACGGTGCCGTCGTGGGCTCGTGTGACGGCGCGGTCGTCGGCTGGTGTGACGGCGCGGTCGTCGGCTCGTGCGACGGCGCGGTTGTCGGCTCGTGCGTCGGCGAGTGCGACGGCTCCGGGTTCGGCGAATGGGACGGCTCCGGTTCCGGGGAATGCGACGGCGCCGTGGTGGGCTCGTGCGTCGGCGCGGTCGTCGGCGACGTGGACGGGCGCGGCGTCGGCGACGGGTGCGGCGTCTCGAGCGGTGTCACGACGCCGATATGGACGACGGCAGTCGAGCCGCGGTCGCCCAGGCCGACGATGACGCAGCGGCCTTGGCCGACCGGCGTGATCGTCCACGTGGGGCTGGCGCCGCTCGTGTTGACGATCCCGGTGCAGTCACCGTGCAGCGTGAAGCTGCCGGTGAAGCCTTGCTGGGCGAACGTGACGGAGACCGGTGAGGACGTGACGGACGCGAACTGGACGTTCGGCGGCGTCACGAGCACCGGCGCGGGCTTGCCGTCGGGCGGCGGATTCGAGGGAACCGTCGACGGGACGGGCGTCGGCGACGCTGCGGTCGC
>JAQBPK010000170.1 GCA_028287565.1 Vulcanimicrobiota bacterium | reverse complement strand
CGGTGTCGCTCTGGTACGGCTATGATGGACTGGGCAATTTGACGTGGGTCTCGCGTCCGGAGAACAACGCCTCGGGGGTGCGCCCGATCCAGACGTACGGATATCAGGCGATCGGCTCCGATTCGATCTTGCAATACGCGGCCAGCCCGCGGTACGACGCAGGCTGTCGCACCGCAGGCTGCGGCACGGACGGCGGGCTGCTGACGTTCACGTTCACGGGTGCCGGCGCCGCGACGTCCAACGCGAGCACGATTTGGCACTACGCGGTGGTGAATCCGCCAATCGCAGACGGATCGAACACGTCCACGCTCCAAGCCGGCTATGCAACGACCGGCTTTTGGTATCTGGGCGAGTACTACACCACCGGCGTGGGGACGCCCACCTTCCGCGACACCGACGGTCATATGACCAACTGGGTCACCGACGACAAAGGACGCTCGACGCAGACCCAAGAGTGCACGGCGAGCACGAATCAAGGCCAGTCGTGCACGGGCACGTGGCTAGTGACCTACGAGTCGTGGGATACGAACAGCAACCTTGCATACGAGACCGACGCACGCGGCAACCAGACGGAATACGTCTATGACGTGGACGGCAATACCGTGGCCGTCGCAGCGCCGCCCCCGACACCGGGCGCGTCGCGGCCGACCCGGCTGTTCTCGTACGACCCTCACGACAACCTGACCGCGTACTGCAATCCGAATTCGGCCCCGTCGCAAAGTGGGGCTGCGGCATTCCCGCCTACCGCACCCGCGCCCGGTCCAGGCGGCCTATGTCCGCAAAGCAGCGTTGCCACGCAGTATCATTGGAACCCGACCACCGACGAGCCGAACGGCGAGCTCGACGTGATGACGTCGCCGGCGACGGCGGCCGCGCCGAGCGGTTATCAGCGCACGATCTCGTACGACGTGGGCCCGCAGGGCGGAGTGGACTACGGTCTGCCAACCAAAGTGGTTGGCGCGCCGATCGCGCAAAGCGGCGATCAGACCACCCCCACGCGCCAGCCGCAGCAGACGTTCTGGTACGACGCCAACGGCAATCTGATGTGCTATGGCACCGGTTCGGGCTACTGGATTCTCACCTATGATTCGCTCGGGCGCCTGCGCACGGCGTCCGATCCCGACGATTCGACTGGTGGGACCGGCGTGTGCGCGAAGACGGGTATGCAGTCCGGCTGGAACACGACGTCACATACGGATTATTTTTCGGACGGCTCGGTGAAGTCCAAGCAAAGCGGTTCGCAGTTCGTGAACGGCGTCGCGACGACGTTCACCTACGACCTCGACGGCAACGTGACGTCCGAGACGCACCATCACGGCTGCACCAGCACCGCCTCATGCACGGCGGGCGTCACGAACAAGTGGTACGACGGCGCGGACCGGCTCGTGGAAGTGCAGCAGCCCTACGACGCGACGGATATCCAAGCCTATCCGTGGTCGACGCGCTACATCTACGATCTGAGCGGCGGCAACGTTGTCGCGTATCGCGGGATGGGCTTGCACGGTTATGGCAATCTGGTCTCGACGCAGGAGCTGTTGTCCGGAACCGTCTGGGAACCGGCGTTCGGGCAATACTACGGCATCGCGACCGGAACGTGGACGGACGTCCGCGCGACGAGCTTCGATGCATTGGACCGGCCGGTATCGAGCTACGAGGCCGCCTTTGGCGACCAGCCCAAAGCGACGAACTCCTATGATGCGCCCGGAGCGGCGGGTTTACTGTCCTCCGTGCGGCTCGCGACGAATGAGTTGAAAAGCATCGTCTACGACAACCTCGGCCGGCGCACCGATGTGACCTATCCGAACGACCCGAGCGGCACGGTAACGCCTGCAATTCACGAGGCGTACGATGCTAGCGGCCACGTGACGAGCCGCACGACCGCGACCTTGGGAACCGAGACAATTGCTTACGACCGCACCGGGGCGATTACCAGCCTGACCGAACCGGCGGCTCTGGGCGGCGGCACGATCGCGTACGCGTACTACGCGGACGGGATGCGCTCCGCGGCTTCGTATTCCGATTCGACGCAGTCCTATCCGAACGCGCTGCAGTACGCGTACCGTGCGGACGGAAAGCGCGACGTACTCACGCTGCGCAACGGCACCTCGTTCTCCTGGACGTATACCGCTGCGGGACGCGTGTTCACGCAATCCGACCCGCTCACCGGCTCGGTACTGTCACCCGACGCGTACTGGACGAACTCGAAGGGCATGCAAATCCCCTACTATCCGAGCTCGATAACGTACGCGCCCTGGAAGCAGACGTTCGACACGTTCGGGCGCGTGCAGAGCATCACATTCCCGGTCGCCTTGTTCTCGTACAGCGGCGCGCAGTTCGATCTCGAGGACGAGATCGCGGGGCAGACCGCTTCCGGCTACAAGCCTACCGGGTTCACGCATTACGGAGCCCAGTCGTTGTGCCTGCTCGCAACGATCCGCGGCGAAAAGGCCGCACGAGCCTGCGCCTCGAGCGGCGCGCCGAACGAGTTGAACGGGGCGCAAATGAACGACCAGAACGGCCGGCCCGTGTACGGCCAGAACTGGACGCTCGACGGGCGCAGCAGCATGCTCCTGCATCGCACGTCGCCGGCTCCAGACGGAACCGATACGCAAGGCTCCTCGTACGTCTACGACGTGTCGGGACGGATCACGCAAGATTTCGAAGGGGAGGGCGGGCCGCGCAACGCATCGCCGCCGACCTACGTCCCGCCGTGGTGTGTCGGCGCCACGACGTTTAGCGTGACGTATTGCTACTCGAACGGATCGCGCTCCAAGACGTACGACGCCGAGAATCGGCTGCACAGCGAGACCTTCACGTACCTCAGCCAAGTGGCGACGATCGGGACCGGCGTGTACGAGTACGGAGAGTTCTGGCGAGACACCTCGGGGTACGGGCAGCCTGCGAACGTTCAATCGGTCGACTACGGCACCACGAGTCACCCGATGCGCTTCGCTCTCTACCACGCCGAACTGGCCGGTTCAGCGCAGTCACCCTCGGAGACGCGCGCGTGGCTTTGGGACGGCGACGACCGGTTCATCGCATGCGCCTTGGTCAACGCGCAGTGTCAACGCCCGTCGCTCTCGATCGAGGGGCTCGGCAACTACGACCTGGCGTCCAACGCGATCGCGAACGTCAACGATCGTAACCGGTACGGTTTGTCGTCGATGACGCGCGGTGCGTTCGGATTCAGCGGCTGGATCGATAAGCCGGTGGGCCGCTTGTTAGGCCTTATGGTGCCGTGCAGCTCGGGCAGCGTCGACCCGCCAGATACGACCGATCCGGTGCCGCCGTGCCCCGCTCAACACGACGGAAAGATCACCGCCGACGGCTGGAGCCTCGACTACGAAACATGGCAAGGCGTTCGCACATCGGACCTCACCATCGGCCAGTGGAACACGCCGGACGCATATGCGGGCGAAGTCCACGATCCGATGTCCCAAAAGCCGTTCATGTGGAATCGGAACAATCCGTACGTATTCAGCGATCCGAGCGGCTACGATAACCAACGAGTCGACCAAGCAATCGAAGCTGCGATTATGGGCGGACTTGACGCCGGGCTCGCGCGCGGCATGGCGGAGAAATCGCTGAGCCAGAACGTGCGAGCAGCAGCAATGCAACAGGCGAAGATCAGCGGGCGAGCACTCGAAGAGACATCCGGCACGAATGGCCCGAAGACGAGCATCAACTATCCGAAAGGCGGGACGGGCCTACCAGACCGATTGACGAAGACGACGATCGAGGAAGCAAAGGCGGGCAAATATCAGGCGAACACCGCACAACTACGGGGCCAACAAGACTATGCGAAGCAAAACGATCTCGAGCATATCCTTCACACGTATGACGACATCAAGTTGAGCAAACCCTTACAGGATATCATCAATGGCGGAGACATCACGCACAGCACATATCCACGGCCGCCGATGGCCACAAAGAAGTGAGGCGCGCCGTTGAAAGGCGACGTCTCGTACAAGCTCCGCGATCGCGCGCTCGCCGCTGCTGATAGCGACATCGTCGCGACCCTGCGCTCCTGCTGTGGGCTCGAGATTGATGGAATCAGTGATCTCGTGAACACGCGAGCGCCTTATCCTGAAGCATATCCCGCTTTGATCGGCTTGCTCGAACGTGATTACCCGATACGGATGCGCGAAATGATCGTCCGTGCGCTCACCGTACCGGATGCGCACGATGTTGCGTACGAACCCATTCTACGGCTGTATCGTGCCTCGGACACCGCCTTTCCAAAAAGTACGGTAGGCTATGAGTCGTATGCCTACGCTTTGGCGAACGCCCTCAGCGTTCTCGCGCGCAAGGCCGACCGGCGAACGCTTTTGGACCTTGCACGCGATCCCCGGTACGGCCCTTCGCGAACGGCGTTCGTCAACGCGATGAGACGGTGGAAAGACCCGGATGCCGACGTTTTCATCATCGAAGCGCTGAACGATGCTGACATCGCTTATGCGGCTATCGAGGCAGCAGCGACGAGACACCTGCATTGCGCACTCGCCCGGATTGCAGAGCTCGAACAATCATCTAACAAAGAGATTGCAAGAGCGGCCAAGCGAGCGGGGAAGAAGCTCGCAAACCGCACGTGAAAGGATCTCGGCCCGCTAGCCTATCGCACGGTCGTCGAGTGCAAGACCGCGCACGCGGACACGCGCGCTCGCGGCCACCCGCTTTCCGGCCTGTGTGAGACGCGCGAGGACGCTCGCGAATATCGCCCAAGGGTTGCGAACCGGGTCACCTCGACCAATCCGGCCTCGTTCGGTAGCATCCGAAGGAGCGACCCGGGCCGGAGCCCCAGGTCATCGCACGAACCTCGGGAGGTCGCAGCACATGGGTCAAATTCTCATCATCCCGAACCAATCAATTTGCAAAGGCTCATGATGAAGCGCTCGCTTCTGCCGGCACTCGGATTGGCATGGGCGCTCATTGCAGTCTCAGGCGGCCCTCCGCCGGCTGCCGGAACTACAGCGGAACACCTCATTGCCGCGCTTCCGTCTGGCATTCGACTCGCCGATGTGCGGCCGAAACTATATCGCACCGTGACCGAATACGCGTTAACGCAGGCCGATCATGCAGTCCTCGGGCTCGCATACCGGGCCCCCGGGTATGTGACGAGAGACCTTTACAAGGTCAGCGCGGCGTCCGATAGGCATCATCACGTGGCACTGCTTGAACGCAGCTGTTGCGCTCTTCAAGAGTGGATCCTCTTTCGGCCGGCAGTGCCGCTGGGAATCGACGCCCGCGATGTAGACCTTTCCGCTGCGAAGGTTGGCGGAATTAGCCTCGGAAGCTCACCCGCAGCGGTCATGCATCGGTTCGGGCATACCGCCCCCGCCGCGCAGAACGAACGGACGAGGTTGCTACGGTACCGGCACCAGCGAAACCACGACTGCGCAACATTCTACACGTTCGTCGTCGAGGATAGGCGCGTCGCGGCGATCTCCGTGAAAAACGCGTGTTGACGTAAAAGCCGGACTGCTCCGTCGACGACTCGAACGAATCGCTCGCGGGGCTTGGTCGTTCTTGAAGCTACAGCCTGGTCGGAGGTGCGGGAACATGGGGAAGCTTGTCTTTGGCATGATGCAGTCTCTCGATGGCTACGTTGCCGGCGTTGAAGGCGAGCTGGAGCCGCCGCTTCATTCGCCACCGGGCATTGCGCTTTTTCGTTATTGGATCGACCACGTCCGCGACCTCGCGGGCAGTCTGTACGGTCGTCGCATGTACGAGGCGATGCGGTATTGGGACGAGGATCGACCGGAATGGGGCGCGAGCGAGCACGAATTCGCGGCGGCGTGGCGGACGCAACCGAAATGGGTTGCATCACGCTCGCTACGGCCGGTCGGCGCCAACGCCACCCTTGTCGGCGCCGATCTCGAAGCCTTCGCTCGCCGGCTGAAGGCGGAGGTCGACGGCGTCATCGATGTTGCCGGGCCCGAGCTGGCGGCGAGTCTTACCGACCTCGGTCTTATCGACGAGTATCATCTCTACTTTCGCCCGTTTGTTCTTGGCCGTGGCAAACCGTACTTCGCCGGTGCCCGAACGCCGCTCCGCCTTGTCGGCTCCAATTCCGTCGGCGAGGACGCGATCAGGCTCACGTTCGTTCCTGCCTGAGAGCGCTTACCGCAGGGCTGGTTCACCCGGCCTTAGCGCCCGAGCTTGGGCATTACTTCGACGTGCGCCGCATTAGCAGGATGTCGGTTTGGACATGTCCTTTGCGTTGGTCGAGAACCACCATCTGGATCACCTTATCGGTCCCAGACCCGATTTGAAAGGTCGCGTGCGTCGGGACCATACTCGGTTGCAACGTGCCCGCCGGCATGTGCGCCTTATACCACGCCAGCACGGTAGCCAGCGACGCGTGCGGGTCCATTTGAACGCTCTCGGAGGTACCGCCGTCGCCATTCGGCTCCGGCGGCAACACCCTGATGTTTTGCTTCGGCGTCGGATACATGGGAAGGCCGAAGCTCGTATATTGCGTACCGCCGGCCGCCGGGGACGCCGCCGTCGCCAGTGGGCTGCCGCTGGCGCTCGCGCTGAACATGACTGCCGCCGCGAGCAAAATCAGGCTAAATAGCTTCAACTGAGGTTGCTTTCTGCATGGTGCGAGATGAAGTCGTGCCCGAAGCGTACACTCCGGCCGTCCGAACGGCGTCCGAATCCCGCGCTCGCCTGGCACATGGCCCGCCGCTTCAAAAGGAACGGGTGCCGGACGCCGAAGGTACCAAGTCATCTCCGCGATGATGCGTCGGCCGGGCGGAAAGTGGAAAGAGCATCGCTTGGCCCTCGACGATCCGGTTCGCTCCTCGACGTTGCAGATCGCTCTTCTCGGCGGATTGCGGCTCGTCGAGCACGGTCGCGAGCTGAAGTTCTCCGCGCCGGCGAAAGCCGCATCGCTGCTCGCCTATCTTCTGGTGCACCGCGCACAGCACACCGCGCGCGACACCATCGCTTTCACGTTTTGGCCCGATGACGACGAGGCGCGCGCTCGCGCGAACCTGCGCCGCCACATCGCGCTCATCGTGCACGCGCTGCCCGCGGATTCGGAGCACCCCGCCCTCATCGCCGACGCGCGCACGATCCGCTGGAACCCCGAATATCCGTGCAGCCTTGACATCGCGGAGTTCGAGCGGCTCAGCGGTGACCACGCCGGCGCCGAAGCCGCGGTCGCGCTGTACCGCGGCGACGTGTTGCCGGCGGCGTACGATGAATGGATCTTGCCCGAACGCGAGCGCTTCCGCTCGCTGCACGGCCGCAACCTCGAGCGCCTGACCGAACGCTATGCGGCCGCAGGCGACTACGCGCACGCGATCGCGAGCGCGCGCATG